>NZ_JADGRI010000113.1 GCF_017881085.1 Bradyrhizobium sp. | reverse complement strand
TCGGCCTGCAGCGCGATCATTTCCAGGAGCTTGTCGAGATTGGTCTTGTTCTTGGCGGAAACCTCGACGTCGACGACGTCGCCGCCGAGCGATTCGACCTGCACCTCGTGCTGCAGCAGTTCGGTGCGAACCCGGTCGGGTTTGGCATCGGGCTTGTCGATCTTGTTGATCGCCACGATCATCGGAACCTTCGCCGCCTTGGCGTGATGGATCGCTTCCACGGTCTGCGGCATGACGCCGTCATCGGCCGCGACCACCAGGATCACGATGTCGGTGACCTTGGCGCCGCGGGCCCGCATCGCGGTGAACGCGGCGTGGCCGGGAGTGTCTATGAAGGTGATCTTCTTGCCGCTTTCCGGCGAGGTCACCTGATAGGCGCCGATGTGCTGGGTGATGCCGCCGGCCTCGCCCGATACTACGTTGGCGTGGCGCAGCGCGTCGAGCAGCGAGGTCTTGCCGTGGTCGACATGGCCCATCACGGTCACGACCGGCGAACGCGGTTCGGTGTCGGAGGAGTCGTCGACGACGTCGAACAGGCCTTCCTCGACGTCCGACGCGGCGACACGCTTGACGGTGTGGCCCAGTTCCTCGGCGATCAGCTGCGCGGTGTCGGCGTCGATCACGTCGGTGATCTTGTGCATCGCGCCCTGCTTCATCAAGAGGCGGATGACGTCGACCGCCCGCTCGGACATGCGGTTGGCGAGTTCCTGGATATTGATGGCTTCAGGGATGATGACTTCGCGAACCAGCTTTTCCTTCGGTTCGTTCGAGGCATGTCCCTTCAGGCGCTGGGTGCGGCGGCGGAACGAGGCGATCGAGCGCTCGCGCACGTCGTCGGCGTTGAGCGCGGTGACCAGCGTCAGGCGTCCGCGCTGCTTCGCCGGCGCGGGCTTGGCGGTCGTCTTCGGGGGAGCCGCCGGGCGGACGGCGCCGCCGGGGCCACGGCGAACCTGGCGCGGACCTTCGTCCTCGTCGGTGATATCGGCGGCGATACCGGGCGCGCGGGCGGCGGGGAGCGCGGCGCGTGCGGCGGCGGCCGTCTTGGCCTCGGCTTCGCCGAAACGTTTCTTGGCCTCGAGCTCGGCCTTGCGCTTGGCTTCCTCGTCCTGGCGATGGCGCTCTTCCTCGGCCTTGCGGCGGGCTTCGGCGGCTTCGCGCTCGGCCTGCTCGATGCCTTCCTTGCTGTTGCGGCGCCTGGCTTCTTCTTCCGCCAGCCGCCGCTCTTCCATGTCGCGGATCTTGGCGTCGGCAAGCGCGCTGGCGCGGGCACTGCGTTCATCCTCGGTCAGGGTGCGCAACACCACGCCCGAGCCGCTGCGCGACGCAGCCGGCGGCGCGGTGGGACGGGCGAGCGGCGCCTTGGCGGCGGGAGCGGCGGGCGCAGCGGGAGCGGCCTTGGCAACGACCGCAGGCTCCGGGGCATGCGTCTCCGTTGCGGGAGCATCGCCGCCGACGCGGCGCTTGCCGCGCTTTTCAACCACCACCTGCTTGGTGCGGCCGTGGCTGAAGCTCTGCTTCACGGTGCCCGTCTCGACCCGCGGCTTAAGCGACAGGGTCTTGTTCGGGACACTCAGTTTCCTGTCGCCAGGCGTTTTATCGACCATTCAGCAGTCCTAATCCTGTTTCGTGCGTGTCCGCACAGTCTCTATCGGCGAATTCTGGGCCGCATTACCGGCTGTCTTGTCGGCGTCCGCCATCCGGTATCGGACCAGGATATGGCTACGCGACAGGAACGTTTTGCTCGCCGGGCCCGCGAGCAGGGCAGCATGTATCACATTTGACCGGCCCAGTGCCAAATCCAATTGTTCCGAGGTCAGCGCCGTGACCACCGGAAATTCGTTCGATTCATCGTTAATTCCGGCGTTTTGCCGAAGGAGGGCATCCAATTTCCGGATTCCATCGGTCGCGCCGTCCGAGGCATGAATCAGGGCCGCGACCGACGCCCGCGCCTGCCGCGACCTCAGGGCGTCCTCGACCTTGCCGAAGCCGGAGATCACCTGCCCGGCCTTGGCGGCCATCGCGAGCGCGTCGATTGTGCTGCGCACCAGCAATGCTTCGGTATCGGCCGGCAACGTCGGCGAAACGCGGACTTCGCGCTTGAAACCCTTGCTGAATTGGTGACGACGGACGGCTTCCGCAACCGTCTGGCTCGAGGCGGAGACCCACAGGCCGCGGCCGGGAAGCTTGCGTTTCAGATCCGGGATCACCTCGCCGGAGGGCGCGACCACGAACCGGATCAGCTCGCCGATCGGCTGCACCTGCCGCGTGACCGCGCACATCCGCATCGTCGCAGACCTGTCGGTCCGCGGTCCGTTGTCGAGATCGGGGTCAGCGAAAGCAAGCATGCGTGGGGCATCTCTCCTGTCATCTGCGCGTTACGGTCGCGCAGAACCGGTGTTCCACCCTCGGATCGGGTCCGAGGGCAAGTTTTGTGCGAAACGCGCGCATCAGACCGGTTGTTCTTCGGTGGCTTCCGTCTCCTCGGGCTTCTTGGCGAGGTCGGCCTCCGTGATCCAGCCGGCGATGACGCGAGCCTGCATGATCATGTTCTCGGCGTCGTCGCGCGAGATGTCGTTGGCGTCGAGAATGCCGGGATGCTTGGTCGGCTCGCCGCCTTCCTTGCGCTCGGTCCAGCCGACCAGGTCGTCGGTGGCGCATCCGGCCAGATCCTCGACCGTCTTGATGTCGTTCTCGCCGAATTTCACCAGCATCTTCGAGGTCACGCCGGGCACCGTCTTCAAAGCGTCTTCCACACCGAGCTCCTTACGTTTGTTTTCGAGCTCGCTTTCGAGCTGTTCCAGATATTCGCGGGCCCGGCTCTGCAACTCGTTGGCGGTTTCCTCGTCGAAGCCTTCGATGCCGGCCAGTTCCTTGACGTCGACCATCGCCAGTTCCTCCACCGAGGTGAAGCCTTCCGACGCCAGCAATTGGCCGACCACTTCGTCGACGTTGAGCGCTTCCATGAACACGCGGGTGGAGTTCTCGAAGTCGGCCTGGCGGCGCTCGGATTCTTCCTGTTCGGTCAGGATGTCGATGTCCCAGCCGGTCAGCTGCGAGGCGAGACGCACGTTCTGGCCGCGCCGGCCGATCGCCAGCGACAGCTGGTTATTGGTGTCGGGCACCACGACTTCGATCCGCTCGCGTTCCTCGTCGATCACCACCTTGGCGA
The DNA here is from genome assembly GCF_017881085.1 of Bradyrhizobium sp. Lineage (GTDB taxonomy): Bacteria > Pseudomonadota > Alphaproteobacteria > Rhizobiales > Xanthobacteraceae > Bradyrhizobium. Next base: position 11,449 of record NZ_JADGRI010000113.1, on the reverse strand, counting down.
CTTCGGCGGGCGCCAGCGCGTTGACGACGAAGGTCGCGATATCGGGCGACCACGGAATGATGTCGATCTTCTCGCCCTGCAGCTCGTTGACCACCGCCTGCACGCGCGAGCCGCGCATGCCGACGCAGGCGCCGACCGGATCGACCGACGAATCCCGGGAAATCACCCCGATTTTCGCGCGCGAGCCCGGGTCGCGGGCCACCGCCTTGATCTCGACGATGCCGTCATAGATTTCCGGCACTTCCTGCGCGAACAGCTTCGCCATGAATTGCGGATGGGTGCGGGACAGGAAGATCTGCGGTCCCCTGGTCTCGCGCCGGACGTCGAAAATATAGGCGCGGACGCGGTCGCCGTTGCGGAACACCTCGCGCGGCAGCATCTCGTCGCGGCGGATAATGGCTTCGCCGCGGCCGAGATCGACGATGACGCTGCCATATTCGACGCGCTTGACGATGCCGTTGACGATATCGCCGATGCGGTCCTTGAATTCCTGATACTGCCGGTCCCGCTCGGCCTCGCGCACCTTCTGCACGATCACCTGCTTGGCGGACTGCGCGGCGATGCGGCCATATTCCAGCGGCGGCAGGGTATCGGCGATGGTGTCGCCTATCTGCGCGCCGGGATTGGCGCGGCGGGCGTCCTCCAGCGAAATCTGGTTCGCCGAGTTCTCGACCTGGTCGACCACCAGCATGTGGCGCGACAGCCGCAATTCGCCCTTTTTGGCGTCGATTTCGGCGTGCACGTCGGTCTCGCTGCCGTAGCGGGCGCGTGCCGCCTTGGCGATGGCGTCTTCCATCGCCGCGATCACGATGCTGCGGTCGATCGATTTCTCGCGCGCGACCGCATCGGCGATCTGCAGCAGTTCGAGTTTGTTGGCGCTGACAGCTGCCATGGCTTTAGTCTCCTCTCGTGGGATCGGTGTCGCCTCGACGCAGTCGTTCTGCGGCAAGGCGGTGCTCCTTGGTATTCTTCGGCGCGGCGTTCTTGTTCGGCTTCAATTTCGGCTTCGGTTTGTTGCTCTTCGCAGGATCGCTTTTCCTCGCATGCGGCGGCGGGGGCGGTTCGAGCCCGAGACTCTGGCGCAGTTCGCGTTCGGCGGCCTTGCCGCGCCGCATCGATTCCGCGATCAGCTCGTCGGTCAGCACCAGCCTGGCGTCGGCGATATCTTCCATGACCAGCAAGGCTTCGGCATCTTCGCCCGCGCGTGTGTCATCGCGATGTAGGTGCACGGCATCGCCCTCGACGCCTCCGAGCGTGCCGCGGAACCGCTTGCGGCCCTGATGCGCGACCGCCATCTCGATCTTCACGAGATAGCCGGCATAGCGCTCGAAATCGGAGCGGCGCACCAGCGGCCGGTCGATCCCGGGCGACGAAATCTCCAGCCGGTAGGCTCGTTCGATCGGATCGGCAACGTCGAGTACCGGCGACAACGCCTTTGAAATCGCTTCGCAATCCTCGATCTGCATCGATCCGTCGGGCCGTTCCGCCATGATCTGGACGGTGCAGCCGCTTTCCCCTGAAATCTTGATCCGCACCAGCCGGTACCCCATTGCCTGCAGCACCGGACCCGCGATCGCCGACACCCGCGCCGCTGCGCCCGGCTCGACGACGAGGCGCGGCTCGGCCAGCAATTCGGTGTCTACGGAACCAGCAGTTGGATCGGTCATATCCAGCGTCAAAACTTGCCTTTGGGCGGTCTAGCTTGGGACGGTCTAGCTTGCGTTGAGTTGGGCCGGGCCTTGAACGCGATCCGGCCGTGCTGCCCGAGCCCGGCACGGCGTCCTTCCCGGGCCTGTTCAGGTAATAAAAAAGAGCGGGTCCCGGGGGACCCACTCTCAATACGCGATCGTATGAGAACGATAAGTTGCGGCTGATATAACGGTTTTCCCCCGACCCGGCAAGGCCCGGTGAGGCCAGGAAGCAGGATTTTGGAGCCTTTTTCGCCCGCTTTCAAGCCTAACCCTTCGTTCACCAGGCCGACCTAAATTGCCCTCCAACGCCCGTCGATCCGCCGGGTTTGAGTATGGTTCATGACGGCCGCTACCTCGCTGATCCCAGGGCTCGATGAGATCCTCAGGAACGGCGATCCCAAACGCCTTGCCGACGCTGCGCGCAGGATCACCGAGCTGTTCCTGCAGGGCGCGGCGAAGCTGCGGCCCGACCATGTCGACCTGTTCGATGGAATCCTGATCGATCTCGTCCCGCACGCCGAAATCGCCGCGCGCACCGATCTGGCCGAACGGCTGTCGCTGCTCGGCAATGCGCCACGCGCGCTGGTCGGGCAACTCGCGCGCGAGGACGAGATCCTGATTGCGGGTCCGCTGCTGCGCCGGTCGCCGGTGATCGATGAAGCCGCGCTGGTCGAGATCGCGCATATCAAGGGCCAGGGCCATCTGCTGGCGATGTCGGAGCGGCGGTCGCTTTCTCCCGATCTCACCGACGTCATCGTGCGCCGCGGCGACCGCGATGTGGTCAGGCGCGCCGCCGGCAATGCGGGCGCGCTGTTTTCGCCGACCGGATATTCCGCGCTGATCAAGCGCGCGAGCCAGGATGCCGTGCTGACGCTCACGGTTGGCCAGCGCGACGATCTTTCGGAACCCCGGCTGAAGGACCTTCTGGAAGGATCGATCGACGTCATCCGCCGCCGCCTGGTGGAGGTCGTCAAACCCGCCAGGCAGGCCGCGATCAGCCGCGCGATGAACGAGATTTCCGGCGTGATGGAAGTGGTCGGGAGCCGCCGTGACTTTGTGCCGGCGCAGCGCACGATTCTCGCGCTGCATCGCGCCGGCGAGTTGAACGAAGCCGCGCTGCTCGGTTTTGCCAAGGCCTACAAATACGAGGAAGCGGTGGCCGCGCTTTCCGCGATGTCGGGGGTGAAGATCGCCACGCTCGACCGCCTGATCGCGGGAGACCGTTACGATCCGATCCTGATCGTCGGCAAGACCGTCAACCTTGAGTGGGCGACGGTGCGCGCCTTGATCCTGCTCCGGTTGGGACCAAGCCGGGTAGCGTCGCCGGCCGACATCGAAAGCGCGCGGGTCAATTTCGCCCGCCTGATGCCTTCGACTGCCGAGCGCGTGGTGGGCTTCTGGCAGACCAGACAATCGGCGTGAGTTGAATCTTCCCAACATCCGGGCGACACGGCTAAGCTGATCTCAAAGGCGCGGGGTACAGCGCCATCAGGGAGATCGAAATGCTGACCGACGCCGACATTCAGTTGCATGCCGCCAAAATCCGCGACGACGGATACACGGTGATCGAGCGCGCCGCCGATCCCGGCCTGATCGAGGGATTGAAGGCGGCGCTGGAGCGCACCGAGCGCGAGCACGGTCTCGGCTACGCCAAAACGTCGTTCGAAGGCTTCAAGACCGTCCGCATCAACAACCTTCTGACCTATGACGACGTTTTCTGGGAAGTGCCGCTGCACGAGAACGTTCTGCCGGTCGTGGAGCGCGTGCTGGACAAAGAATGCCTGTTGTCGTCGTTCTGCTCGCTGGTGCTCGGCCCGGGCCAGGAGGCGCAGCCGATCCACGAGGACACGCAATTGATTCCGCTGCCGCGGCCGCACATCCCGATCACGGTGAACGCGATCTGGGCGCTGTCGGATTTCCGGGACGACAACGGCGCGACGCGGATTCTGCCGGGCAGCCACAAATACGATTGCTCGCCGGAATACGGCAAGGATTACGATGCGGTCACCGCGACCATGCCGGCGGGCAGCGTGATGCTGTTCGACAGCGCGCTCTGGCATGGTGGCGGCGCCAACACCAGCGATACCAGGCGGTTTGCATTTTCCTGCGCCTATTGCTGGGGCTGGATGCGGCAACAGGAAAACCTGCAACTCGGCATTCCCCGGGAAACCGCGAAGCGGTTTCCGCGGCGCCTGCAGGAACTATGCGGCTACAGCGTCTACAAGGGACAGTTCGGCCATATCGACAATCGCGACCCGATCGAATTGCTCGGCCGCGACCGCGGCAAGCGCATGGTATGGGAGGCCACCGACATCAGGAAAGCGCGGATGGGCGAGGCGGCGAAGCAGTAAGTTTCTGTCATTTGGACTTGCGCCAAGAGGCGCATCCCGGAATGACGACGGAGGAGGAATCAGCCTACCCTCCGAAACCTCAGATACGCCGCCTTCCGCCCCTCGCGCTCGGCCTTGGCGCCGTAGCGCGTCATCGTGTAGTCGGTCCATGGCTCCCGCCAGTCGGCGGCGCGCTCGGCAGTCCAGACGAAATCGGGCGAGCGCGCCAGATGTGCCAGGGTCCAGGCACAATAATCGTCGATGTCGCTGACGAAACGGAATTCCCCGCCCGGCTCGAGCACGCGCGCCATGGCGGCAACGCTCGCGTCCTGCACGAAGCGGCGCTTCCAGTGCCGCCGCTTCGGCCAGGGGTCGGGGTGGATCAGGTCGATCCGCGCCAGCGAGCGCGCCGGCGCCCATGCCAACAGCTCGGCGGCGTCGCCGGCGAACAGCCTGATGTTGCCGATGTTGCTGGCTTCGATCCGGGTCAGGATCTTCGCCATGCCGTTGACATAGGGTTCGCAGCCGATGAAGCCGGTATCCGGAAAGGCTTGCGCCTCCGCGATCAGATGTTCGCCGCCGCCGAATCCGATTTCGAGCCTGACGGCCTCGGCAGGCGGCTCGAACAGGCCGGCGAGATCGGGCGGGCTGGGTCCGCCGATGTCGAGGGCAAGGCGCGGGAGCAGTTGTTCGATCAGATCGGCCTGGTGCGCGCGAAGCTTGTGGCCCTTGCGGCGGCCGAAAAACGAGCCGTGCGGATGGGGCGCGCCATCGTCGGACGATGCGCCGCGCCCGGCGGAATCCTTGTTGGTGATGCTCATCGCAACGTCTGTCATCGGCACGTTCTTGTCTTCGGAAGTACAACTGAGCATGATTCAACCGAATTGAATCATGCTCCTCGTTCATGTTGTTTGAGCATGATCTTGTCGAAAAGCCGGTTCCCACTTTTCCGGATCATGCTCTAACGTCATTCCGGGGCGCGCGCCAGAACTCGGGTTTACCCGAGTTCAGTAACATCATGGTCCACGTCGGCAACAGTCGACTTGGATGGCGGATCCGGAATCTCTGCGCCTGATTATCTCCGGATTCCGGGTTCGCTCGTTTTCCGAGCGCCCCGGAATGACGACCCATCCTAGCGCTTGTCGGGTCCTTCGCGCGCCGCGATCTGTTCGACCAGTTCGACGATGCTGCGCCGGAGCTTGGCGTCGGCGATGCGCGTAAACGCGCGGGTCAGCGCCAGGCCCTCTGAGGTCGCCAGGAAATCGGAAACGTAAGTCGGCGAAGCGCCTTCGCTGTAGCCCTCGGTGCTGACGGTCCCACTGGGACCGCCCTCGAACAGAAACGAAACCGGGACCTGCAGTATTTCGGAGATCTGCTGGATGCGGCTTGCGCCGACCCGGTTGGTGCCCTTTTCGTATTTCTGAACCTGCTGGAAGGTGAGGCCCAATGCTTCGCCGAGTTTCTCCTGGCTCATGCCGAGCATGATGCGGCGCATGCGCACACGACTGCCGACATATTTGTCAACAGGGTTGGGCGCTTTGGTCGACATCTCCAACACTCCTTGGATGCGCCAGAAGGCGAGGCAGGACGAATTGTGCCTCGGGCGCCAGTACCGTCAAATCTTGCTCGGAAGCGTCGGGGGAAATGCAGGCAATTTGAGCAACGAACTGACTGGGTCTTTTCTCGACTAGTGCGACAGAATGCGAATGGCACGGTCGGTCTGTCAACTCTGGATTTCCGGTCGCGGATATTTCTGACCGGTTAACCGAAGCCAAGGATGAAAAAAAGGCTTCAGGAGGTTCGCTTCGCCGCGCGCCGCCGGATGACGAAAAGAAAGGCTGCGGCCAGCATGATCGCGGCGGGAATGTCACCGTTGCGTGCGTAAACGGTTGGTGCGATAGCCGACGGAAGACTGGCATCCAGCACGCCTTCGACGCCGAGACCGAGCCGGGCGACAATACGTCCCACGGGATCGATGACGGCGGAAATGCCTGTATTTGCCGCACGAACCACCGGCAGTCCCTGCTCGATCGCACGCAGTTGCGCCTGCTGCAGATGTTGGTAGGGACCGGTCGAAATTCCAAACCAGCCGTCATTGGTCAGGTTGACGATCCAGCCCGGACGGTCGTCGCGTGACGCAACGTCGGAGGGAAAAATCGCTTCATAACAGATTAGAGGTAGCGCGCGCGGCGCATTTGGGATGTCCATCGGGCGGCGGCGCAGGCCCGGAATGAATCCGCCCTGGACCCTGGTGAGTTGTTCCAGGCCGAGCTTTTCCATCCAGTCCTGGAACGGCAGATATTCGCCGAACGGAACCAGATGCAGCTTGTCGTAGACGGACACCACGCTGCCGTCATGGTCGATCACATAGATTGAATTATAGGCGCGCGTGATCCGGGTGCCCGGCGGCAGATCCGGCGCGCGCACCGAGCCGGTGATCAGGACGGTTCCCTTGGGCAACAGGTCGGCGATCGCCGCCATCGCATCGGCTTCGCGCGTCAAGAAAAACGGGAACGCCGATTCCGGCCAGATCAGGATGCTGGCGTCACGCACGCCGGTGGATTGCGGGCCGGAGGCGCGATCGGACAGCGTCAGATATTTCTGCATCACTTCCGCCTTGGCGGCGTAATTGAATTTAACGTCCTGCTGCAGGTTGGGCTGCATGATCCGCAGCATGACCTTCGCAACGTCGGCGGTCGGGTGCAGGCTGAGGCGAACGCCGCCGAAAATGGCCATGGCGACCAGCAGCGACAGCGCCGCCACCGGCGCGATCCACGGCGTGCGTCCGCGCGAGCTGCCGTCGATCAGCACGGCCGGGCTTGCGAAGATCGCGACGCTCAGGAAGGTGAGGCCCCACAGGCCGATCAGCGAGGCCGTCTGCGCCAGTGCCAGCGGCTCCGACAGCGCGTAACCGAACGCGTTCCACGGAAAGCCTGACAGCACATGCCCGCGCAGCCATTCGCCGATCGTGAGACTGAGGGCAAGCGCGATCACCCGCGAGGCGCCCCGGGTCCAGATCAGGCGCGCCAGCGCGAAGCCCAGCGCGGTGAACAGCGCCAGATAGGCCGGCAGGCCCAACACGGCGAACGGCATCAGCCAGGCGAAGGTCGATGCATCGACCAGGAACGCGTAGCCGATCCAGTACAGACCCGGCACGAAATAGCCGAGACCGAACCACCAGCCGGCCATCGCCGCCGCAGGCACGCCGCGCAGCCGTCCGGCGCCGGCGCCGTCGATCAGCCAGACCATGACCGGAAAGGTCAGGAACAGCACCGGCCACGCATTGAACGGCGCCATCGCGAGCGCCGACAGCGCGCCCGCGGTGAGCGCGACGCCGGCGCGCCTCCAGCCCCAGGCCAGGATGATCGCAAGACCGAGCGTGCGGAGTTTATCCAACGCGATCACTGCGAACCGGCTCCATCGCCGGGCGGCGGTATCGCATTGTCATTGGCCTGTGGCGGGCCCTGCTCCGGTGTGGCCTCGCGGCGGCGGCCCTCGCGCTGTGACCGCGCGGGCGCGCGCTCCTTGCGCGTGGCGATGCGCAGCCGCTTGACACGCCTCGGATCGGCGTCGAGCACTTCGATTTCGTAGTGGCCGGGGCCTGAAATCACTTCGCCGCGCACCGGCAGGCGGCCGACATGGGTCACCAGATAGCCGCCGAGCGTCTCGACCTCCTCGCCGGCCTCGCCGGTGACGAAATCCTCGCCGATCACGGAGCGGACGTCGTCGAGGCTGGCGCGCGCGTCGGCAATGAAGGAGTTGTCGGCCTGCCGCACGATCGCCGGCGGCTCGTCGCTGTCGTGCTCGTCGTCGATCTCGCCGACGATCTGTTCGACGATGTCCTCGATCGACACCAGCCCGTCGGTGCCGCCGTATTCGTCAACCACCAGCGCCAGATGGATGCGCGAGGCCTGCATCTGCGCCAACAGGTCGATCGCCCGCATCGACGGCGGCACGTAAAGCAGTTTTCGGATGATGTTGCTTTCCGACAGCGGCAGCGCGAGATCGACCGCGCGCAGATCGAGCCCGGCGGGAAACGGCTTCTTGCGCTTGGTCTTGCCAGTCTCGGATATACGCGCTCTTGCGGTCATGAACGCGAGGAGATCGCGGATGTGCACGATGCCTTCGGGATCATCGAGCGTTTCGTTGTAGACCACCAGGCGCGAATGTGCCGCGCTTTCGAACAGGCTCATCAATTCGCCGAGTTGAATGTCGCGCTTGACCGCGATGATGTCGGCGCGATGGACCATGACGTCGGCGATGCGCCGCTCATGCAGGCCGAGGATATTGCGCAGCATGGTGCGCTCGATGGCGGAAAAGCCGACCTCGTCCGGCGTGGACGCATCGAGCACCACCTGCAGATCGTCGCGGACCGATCCGGGCTTCCAGCCGAACAGCGTGCGGATCGCCCGCGTCAGCCAGTTGTCGGCGGCGGGACGCAGCACTTCGCCCTGCGGCACCACCGCCGGCAGGTTGCGCGTATTGCGCGGATTGTCGTGGGTCGGTTCGGAGTCCGCCATTTCAGTTCATCCGCTCCCGGCCCGCATGGGGATCTCGGTCCGCATACGGATCGGGAATGCCGAGTTGCGACAGAATCTCCGTTTCCAGAGCCTCCATGACCTCGGCGTCGTCGTCTTTTTCGTGATCGTAGCCGATCAGATGCAGGAAGCCATGGATCGCCAAATGGCTGAGGTGATGATCGAACGGCTTTTGCTCGTCGTCGGCTTCCTTGCGCGTCGTCTCATAGGCGATCGCGATGTCGCCGAGCATGCGCGGCGCGTCGTCCGGGCTGCTTCCGCCGGTCGGCTGCAGCGCCGGAAACGACAGCACGTTGGTCGGCTTGTCGATGCCGCGCCAGTTGCTGTTCAGGGTGCGGATGCCGGAATCGTCGGTCAGCATGACCGCGAGTTCAGCCTCGCCGGTATCCGCATCGACCATCTCGGCCGCGGCCGCGATGGCGCGCTGGATCACCGCTTCGGCGTCGGGCTCGCTCTGCCAGCCGTCGGCGACGACGAGAACCTCGGTCATGGGAAGGGCAGTGTGCGCCATCGCTCCGGAATTTCTTTTGCGCCCCGAAATCGCTTCCGGCGCGCTTCTCGCGGCGGATTTTCGCATCAGGGCCTGCTGGTTGCCGGCCGCTGCGGCAATCCTTCGTAGGCGGCGACGATCCGCGCCACCAGTTCATGGCGGATCACGTCTTCGGCCGTGAATTTCACCTGCGCGATGCCCTCGACGCCGTCGAGCAGCTTGGCGGCTTCCGCCAGACCCGAGGTCTGGCCGTTCGGCAGGTCGACCTGGGAAGGGTCGCCGGTGATGATCATGCGGCTGTTCTCGCCAAGCCGGGTCAGGAACATCTTCATCTGCATCGAGGTGGTGTTTTGCGCCTCGTCCAGAATGATGGCGGCGTTGGTCAAGGTGCGGCCGCGCATGAAGGCGAGCGGCGCGATCTCGATCTCGCCGGCCTGCAGCGCGCGCTCGACGATGCGCGAATCCATCAGATCGTACAGCGCGTCATAGATCGGCCGCAGGTACGGATCGACCTTCTCGCGCAGGTCGCCCGGCAAGAATCCCAGCCGTTCGCCGGCTTCGACCGCGGGCCGCGACAGGATGATGCGATCGACTTCCTTGCGTTCGAACAATTGCGCGGCGTGCGCCACCGCGAGCCAGGTCTTGCCGGTGCCGGCCGGGCCGATGCCGAACACCAGTTCATGGCGTTTCAGCGCGCGAATGTACGAATCCTGGGCCGCCGTGCGCGCCCGCACCGGACGCTTGCGCAGATTGATGGTCTCGAACGACGATTTGGCGGTCTTGGCGTCGAACTCGAACAGCGAGCCCTGCGCGATCACGGCACGGATCGCGCCCTCCACTTCGCCCTGGTCCAGATCGTGCCCCTGCACGGCCTGCGCATACAGTGTCTCCAGCACGCGCCGGGCGGCGTCGCAGCCGTCGCGCGATCCGGCGATGGTGATGTGATTGCCGCGCGAATCGACGACGACGCCGAGCCGGCGCTCGATCAGCGCCAGGTTCTGGCCGTAGGGCCCGACCAGCGCCGACGCGCCCCTGTTGTCATCGAAGTCGATGACGACCTGGGTTTCGGGTGGAATTTGCATCTCGCGGTCGAGTTTGCGGCTGGGAGCAAGCGAAGGCGAATCCGATGCGCTTTTTGGCAAGGGTTCAGGCTCCCATTCTCGTTTGCGAAGTATAGGTCATTTGAGAAGCTGCGGCCTGCGAAGAAACAGGCAGGCTGCCGCGCGTGTGCGAAGAAGGCGCGAGCTGGCCGAGCAGGCTGTAGCGCTCGAGGCTTTCGATTTTGACCGGCAATACCTGCCCGATGATGTCGGGCGAGGCCATCACATGCGCCGGCTGCAGATAGGCGGTGCGTCCGACGATCTGGCCGGCATTGCGGGCTGAGCGTTCGAACAGCACATCGACAGTGCTGCCAATCGCAGCCTGATTGAAGGCTGATTGCTGGCTGTCGATCAATTCCTGAAGCCGCACCAATCGCTCGTCCATCTCAGCCGCTGACACCGTCTCCTGCATGTCCGCCGCCGGCGTGCCCGGCCGCGGCGAATATTTGAACGAATAAGCGCCAGCGTATCCGATTTGCGTGACAAGCGCGAGGGTGGCGGAGAAATCTTCCTCGGTCTCGCCGGGGAAGCCCACGATAAAATCCGATGAAAATGCAATATCTTGGCGGGTGGACCGAAACCGGTCGACAACGGCCCGGTAGTCATCGGCGGTATGCTTGCGGTTCATGGCCGCCAGGATCCGGTCGGAACCGGATTGAACCGGAAGATGCACGAACGGCATCAGCGCCGGCAAATCGCGGTGCGCATCGATCAGCGTGTCGTCGACGTCGCGGGGATGGCTGGTCGAGTAGCGCAGGCGGACGATGCCGGGAATATCGGCGAGCCGGCGCAGCAGCGCACCAAGCGACCAGATCCGTCCGTCCGGACCTTCGCCGTGATAGGCGTTGACGTTCTGGCCGATCAGCGTGATTTCGCGCACGCCGTGGTCGGCGAGCCGCAGCACGTCGTCGACGATCTTCGCGACCGGGCGCGACACCTCTGTGCCGCGCGTATAGGGCACCACGCAGAAGGTACAGAATTTATCGCAGCCCTCCTGCACGGTGACGAAGGACGAAATGCCGCGCGCGCGGATCGCATCGGCCTTCGGCGGGGCCAAAAACCCGAACTTGTCCTCGACGGGGAATTCGGTCTCCAGCGCACGGCCGTCCACTTTCGCCCGCGCCAGGAGTTGCGGCAGATGGTGGTAGCTTTGCGGACCGACGACGACATCGACCACCGGAGCGCGGCGGATGATTTCCTGGCCCTCGGCCTGCGCGACGCAGCCGGCCACCGCGATGTTCATGGTCCGGCCATTGCGCGCGGCTTCGTCCTTGGCGACGCGCAGCCGCCCCAGCTCCGA
>NZ_JADGRI010000112.1 GCF_017881085.1 Bradyrhizobium sp. | reverse complement strand
TTCTCGTTGAAAATCGTGATCAGGCTGCGCGCCATCGATTCGTACACGACGAGGCGCACCGAATTGGAGCCGATGTCGATGACCGCGACGCTGGATGCGCGCTTGCGCGGTCGTTTCACCGCAGGGTTCCTTTACGAGGACTGCTGACGCTCGTTACGGCGCGTGAGGCGGCGAGGCGAAGATTCCTTGAGCGACTTTCCACGGCCTGACAGACTCGGATTCGTCATGAAATAGTTATGCAGGTTGAAAGGCTCTTCGCCTTTCGCGGCCTTCATACGCGTTGACGATCCATCCGGCAACAACTGCCAGCTCTGCTCGGTATCCTTGAGATTCGCCACCATGATCTGTTCGAGAACCTGCTGATGCACCGTGGGATTTTGCAGCGGGCAGAGGACTTCGACGCGCCGGTCGAGATTACGCGGCATCATGTCGGCCGACGAGATATACACAGCCGCTTTGGCGCCCGGCAGGCCCTGACCCATCCCGAAACAATAGATTCGGCCATGTTCGAGGAAGCGGCCGATGATCGATTTGACGCGGATGTTGTCCGAAAGGCCCGGTATGCCCGGCCGCAGGCAGCAAATGCCACGCACTATCAATTCGATCGCTACGCCGGCCTGCGACGCCTCGTACAGGGCGTCGATGATATCGGGATCGACCAGCGAGTTCATCTTCATCCAGATCGCGGCCGGCCGGCCGTGACGGGCGTGGCTGGTCTCGCCGTGGATATGTTCGATCATTCGCTTGCGCAGGGTGAGCGGCGATACCGCCATCTTCTCGATGTCGCTGGGCTCGGCATAACCGGTGATGTAGTTGAATACCCGCGCGGCGTCGCGTCCGATGATCGGGTCGGACGTGAAATAGGAAAGGTCGGTGTAGATGCGCGCGGTCACCGGATGATAGTTGCCGGTGCCGGTATGCACGTAGGTCGTGAGGCTGCCGCTCTCGCGCCGAACGATGAGCGACAGCTTGGCGTGGGTCTTCAGCTCGAGGAATCCATACACCACCTGCACGCCGGCGCGTTCGAGGTCGCGCGCCCAGCGGATGTTGGCTTCCTCGTCGAACCGAGCCTTGAGTTCGATCAGCGCCGTCACCGACTTGCCGGCTTCCGCAGCTTCCGCCAACGCGCGCACGATCGGCGAGTTGTTCGACGTCCGATAGAGCGTCTGCTTGATGGCGACAACATCGGGATCGCGGGCGGCCTGCTGCAGGAACTGCACCACGACATCGAAGGATTCGTAGGGGTGATGGACGATCAGGTCCTTCTGCCGGATCGCCGCGAAGATATCGCCGCCATGGTCGCGCACGCGTTCGGGATGGCGAGGAACATAGGGGACGAATTCGAGATCGGGGCGGTCGAGCCGGGTCAGCTGCGAAAGCTCGTTCATCGCCAGCACGCCGTCGACCAGCAAAACCTCGTCGTCGGTGGTGGAAAGCGCACGCTGCACGAAAGCGCGCAATTCCTCCGGCATCTTGGCTTCGATTTCGAGACGGATCACTGATCCGCGCCGCCGCCGCTTCAGCGCGGTTTCGAACAGGCGAACCAGATCCTCGGCCTCTTCCTCGATTTCGAGTTCGGAATCCCGGATGATGCGAAAGGCGCCCTGGCCCTTGACGGTATAGCCGGGGAACAGCCGGCCGATGAACAGGCCGGTGGCCTGTTCCAGCGTGATCAGCCGCACCGCGCCATCCTTGCCGGCGGGCAGGCGTATGAAACGGTCGATCTTGCCGGGCATGCGGATGAGCGCGTTCATCGGCTTGCCGTCGGAGACCCGCGCCAGATGCAGCGCGATGGTGAAGCCGAGGCTCGGGATGAACGGGAAGGGATGCGCCGGATCGATCGCCAGCGGCGTCAGCAACGGGAAGATGTTGTGGAGGAAATGATCCTCGATCCAGGTTCGCTCGGTCTTGGTGACATCGCGGCCATCGACGAGAACGACACCGACTTCGGCCAGCACGCCGCGCAGATCGCGCCAGATCGCCTGCTGGTCGTTGGCGAGTTTTGAAACCGTCTCGTTGATGAGGACAAGCTGCTCGGCGGGCGTAAGCCCGTCGGGGCTGCGCTCGGTGATGCCCTCCCGCACCTGGGCCTTGATGCCGGCGACACGCACCATGAAGAATTCATCAAGGTTATTGGCGGAAATCGACAGAAATCGCACCCGTTCGAGCGCCGGGTGGCCGGAATTGACCGATTCCTCCAGCACACGGCGGTTGAAATGCAGCCAGGAAAGCTCCCGGTTGATGAATCGTTCCGGGCTATGGGCGATCGTCGAAGCGACGTCAGATTCTACTTCTTTTTCTTTGATTACAATGGCTTGCGCGGGTTCCATGAGATTTCAATCTATCCAGAGCTAACGTTGGCGCGATTCCCGGCATAGGCGGCGCGAAGCATGTGTTATCGCGACGACGTTTCAATGACATTGATGTTCCTCGCGCCTGCGTCGTCAAGATGCGGATAGGCCAGCGAAATCAGGCATCGCGCAACAATTCGGCGGCCAGCGCCCGCGTCACCGGCCGGCCCTGACGCAGGGCTTCGGTGTCCAAAAGTTCCACGGCTCGTCTTGCGGCCGCATAGGACCGCTCGATCCGGTTTGCCAGATAGCTGACCACGCTCTCGTCGATCGCCAGTTGGCGGTCGGCGCAGAACTTGACGATCAGCGCGCGAAACAGCGCATCGTCGGGCGGCAATAGCGATACCGTCGGCACGGCGCGCAGGCGCGAACGCAGGTCGCGCAGCTCGATCTGAAGGGCCGATGGCGGCACCCGCGCGGTGATCAGGACGAATGCCTCGTCCTCCCGCGCGAGGTTCATGAGATGAAACAGCGCGCGTTCATCGAAGTCCGTCGGGTTCAAATCCTCCACCACCAGCGCCCCGGTCGCCAGCGCGGCGGGGACGGCGGCCGCAGTCAGCGCATGTGCCGATATCGAGCGCGCGCCCGCTTGCTCGGCCCAGATCGCGGCGAGATGGCTCTTGCCGGAACCCTCCGGTCCGACCAGCAGCATGACCCGGTTGGGCCATTCGGGCCAACTGTCGACCAGCGCCAGCCCCGCCGCATTGGCCGGTCCCTCGAGAAAATTGTCGCGAGTCAGGCTCTCCGCGTGTGGCAGCGCAAATGCCAGCTGGCGAGGTTCAACGCGGCTTGGCACCTGAATTACTCCATGCCGGGACCGGTCGGCGCATCATGATTATTTGGCTTCGATCGTGCTCATGTGCCGCACCCACTCCACGAGATAGAGCGATACGGAAGCCAAAGTAAAGACCGTGACAAAACCCATCAGGACCATATCGTACGGCGTCGAGTCGAAGCCGAAACCGAGCGCTGCCAGCACCAACGCGGCGAACGCCACCTGTGCCACCGTGTTCAGCTTCGACACCATCAACGGCTTCATCGGGATCGGCTTGCCGAACAACCATGACACAATCACGGCGGCGACGATCATGATGTCGCGCGAGACCACCAGGATGACGATCCAGCGCGGCACCGCGCCCCAGATGCCGAGCGCCACGTAGATCGAGACCAGGAGCGCCTTGTCGGCCAAGGGATCGAGCAGGGCACCCAGTTCGCTCGCCATGTTGAAGCGCTTGGCGAGAAAGCCGTCGACCGCGTCGCTGACGCCGGCGATGATGAAGATCGCAAATGCGATTTCCATCTGGCTGGAGGCGATCGCCCAAACGATGATCGGCACCAGCAGAATGCGGCCCAAGGTAATGATATTTGGGATACTCACACGGCGCTTCCCGGCTACCGGCCTGATTTTACGAAAGATCCGGCACTTGGCGGGGGTGAGCCGGTTCCTGTCTACATAGTATATGAGCGCCGCGCTTGCGAGCCATTGCACGGGAGCGGAATCCGACGTAACCAGCCGCCATCATCTGGAATAGGCCATGGTCGACCGCAAAAACGGGCTCACTTACGCGGATTCAGGCGTCGATATCGATGCGGGCAATCGTCTGGTCGATCTCATCAAACCGATGGTTCGCGCCACCGCGCGCGCTGGCGCCGACGCCGAAATCGGCGGGTTCGGCGGCTTGTTCGATCTCAAGGCCGCGGGCTTCAAGGATCCGGTTCTGGTTGCGGCCACCGATGGCGTCGGCACCAAGGTCAAGATCGCGATCGAGACCGGCCTGCACGGCGGCATCGGCATCGACCTGGTGGCGATGTCGGTCAACGACCTCGTCGTTCAGGGGGCCGAGCCGCTGTTCTTTCTGGACTATTTCGCCTGCGGCAAACTCGACCCGGAGGCCACGGCCGCCATCGTCGCCGGCGTCGCCGAAGGTTGCCGGGAATCCGGCTGCGCGCTGATCGGCGGCGAGACCGCCGAAATGCCAGGTCTCTACAAGGACGGCGATTACGACCTCGCGGGTTTTGCGGTCGGCGCGGCCGAACGCGGCACGCTGCTGCCGCGACCCGATATCGCCGCGGGCGATGCGGTGATCGGTCTGGCCTCATCGGGGGTTCACTCCAACGGATTTTCGCTGGTCCGCAAGATTGTCGAAAGCTCCGGTCTTGCCTTCGACGCGCCGGCGCCGTTTTCGCCGGTCATGACCCTGGGCGGCGCGCTGCTGGCGCCGACGCGGCTCTATGTCAAATCCTGCCTGCGCGCGATCCGCGAGACGGGGGCGGTCAAGGGGCTTGCCCATATCACCGGCGGCGGGTTCACCGACAACATTCCACGCGTGCTGCCCAAGCATCTCGGCGTCGGCATCGACCTGGAGCGGCTTCCTGTGCTGCCGGTATTCAAATGGCTGGCGGAGCAGGGCGGCATCGCCGAACTCGAACTGTTGCGCACCTTCAACTGCGGCATCGGCATGATCGCGATCGTCGAGCCGGACGCGATCGAAAAGGTCACCGAGATCCTCGCCGAGGCCGGCGAGACCGTCACCCTGTTGGGCGAGGTGATCCCGGCTGCAGGCGACCACCGAGTGGTCTATAACGGTCATCTCGATCTATCCCGGTGAGGCCATGAAGCGCCGTGTCGCAATCCTGATTTCAGGGCGTGGATCGAACATGGCCGCGTTGGTCGAGGCCGCGGCTGCGGCCGATTTCCCGGCCGAGATCGTTCTCGTGATTTCCAACCGGGCCGATGCCGGCGGACTCGCAAGAGCTGCGGCCTTTGGCATCCCGACGCTCGTCATCGACAGCAAGCCGTTCGGCAGGGATCGCGCGGCCTTCGAGGAAGTGCTGCAGTCGGCGCTGGACCAGCACGGGATCGAGCTGATTTGCCTGGGCGGATTCATGCGGCTGTTCACGGCTGAATTCGTGCAGCGCTGGTACGGCCGCATGCTCAACATTCACCCCTCGCTGCTGCCGTCGTTTCCCGGCCTCGAGCCGCAGGCGCAAGCGCTGCGCGCCGGCGTGAAGATCTCTGGCGCCACCGTGCATTTCGTCATTCCGGAAACCGACGCTGGCCCGATCCTGATGCAGGGCGCGGTCGCTGTTCGCGACGACGACACGCCACAGACGCTGGCGGAGCGCATCCTGGCGATCGAGCACCGTATCTATCCCGCCGCGCTGCGGCTGGTCGCCGGCGGCCAGATCCGCATCGAGGGCGAACTCTGCAAGACAGTCGGCGGCAGCGATTCAGGCGCGAGCTTGATTTCGCCCGCCGTGCGCTAGGCTCTTGTCCGGAGAATTGCACTGCGAGGGTCATGGCGGCCGGCCGCGGCATAGTCGGCTCGGTCCATGCCGGGCTGACGGCGGACGCCGGGCGGGGCGTATCATCCGGGCCCGCGAGCGTCGGATGATGCTGGCATCGCCGATCACGCCGTTAACAAACAAAATCCCCCGGCTGAGGCCGGGGGTACATCAGGATTGCTTGCGCGCATCGTGACGAAGCTTAGGAGACCTTCAGATTTTCCGCGGAAGTCTTGCCGCGATTTTCCACGAGGTCGTATTCGATAACTTGATTTTCGTTGAGGGTGGAGAGCCCAGCGCGCTCGACCGCCGAAATATGGACGAACACGTCCTTATCGCCGACCATCGGCTTGATGAACCCATAACCCTTTGTCGGGTTGAACCACTTGACGGTGCCTTTCTGCATCGCCTGTCTCCTGGTCTAGACGTAAAAAAGACGCGGCCACGCTTTTTGCGTGCCACGCCACAAGCGGGCTTATCGGATGTCTGCTCAATTTCTCAGTCGCGAAACGCACAGTCGATCGGCCTAAATCCGATTGTACCTGATATTGCAACACGAAATTTGCACCTTAGCAAGCCTCTGGCGGGGTTCACGAAATCGAGCGGCGACAAGACCATCCCCAATCACCTGTGGCAGCTGAACCACATTGTCGGCCAATCGCCCGCGGCCGAGGAGCAAGACCGATTGACCCTCCCGGAGAACTGGGGGCAAATCAGCCCGGGCCGGCGTAATTTTAGTAATCTTTTTGAATTGGCGCTCTTTGGGAATGACATCCATGTGCTGCGCACCGCGGCCTACGCGAGCAAAGGAGAGCGGCGCCGGCCGCGGGCTTCGCAGGGCCATTGCCGTTGTCTTCGGCCTGATGCTGGCTATCACGGCAGCGTCCTCGTCCGTTCACGCACAGTCACCCTCGCCAAGTCCGAGCCCGACCCCATCTCCCAGTGCTTCGCCGGTCCCCAGTCCGACACCGACATTTGTCAATTCCGACCTTTCGGCCGGCGCGACCGTGACCAATCTTGGCAGCACTTTCCTGGAGCGGCTTGGAGGCCTGGCGTCATCCGGTTTCGGACGCGCGCTGCGGGCCAATCCCGGCGGTGGCGGCGCCTCCGAGGCGACCGACGCGCCGCGGTTTCGGACCTGGGGTGAAGCCTATGGAATCTCGACCAGCACCGGCGCGCAGGCCGGTTTTGTCGGTGATCATCGAAGGACCTGGGGCGGCGTCGCTGGCCTCGGCGCGATGGTTGGGCCGGGTGTCAACGTCGGCGTCTCGGTCGACCAGAGCCGCACTTCTATCGACGTTCCCCTGGCGCTGCAGTCGGCCACCCTCGACCTCACGCAGCTCGGCTTCAACGCCTCGGTCGACAAGGGGCCGTGGACCTGGGCGGTCGCGCTGGTCCATGGTTTCGGCAGGATCAGTTCAAGCCGTGACACCGGGGTCGGCATCGCCGGCGCCAGCTACAATGCCCGGATCGACGGCGCGCTGACCGAACTCAGCTACTACTGGAACATCGACCAGAGCCGTATCGTGCCGAAAGCCGCGCTCGAATATGTGCGCGCCACGACGGGATCGTTTCAGGAGGTCGGTGGGCTCGATCCACTGATGGCGACCGGAGCGACGGTGGAGCGCTCACGTATCCTGCTCGGCGCGGAGGTCGGGCATTACTGGATCTTCGATCAGAAGATTTTCGATCTGTCCGCCTATGGCAAATTCGTCGACAATACCTCGCAAAATTTCAGTTCGATCATCGTCAGCCTCGGCGCCGAGAGCATTAGCGTGCAGGGCATCGGGGAAAGCCGGTACGGCGCGGACACCGGCGCATCCGCCTCGCTCAGCCTGAGCAACGCGGCGCGGCTCTATCTCAACTATGACGCCAAGTTCCGCGCCGCGTTGCAGTCGCATCAGGGAACGCTCGGCTTCGAGTGGAAGTTCTAGGGCATCAAGCGAAGGGTTTGGCCGCTACGTAGCCTTCGAGTCCGTAGGTTTCTTTCGACGCGGCCATGAGCGGTATGAGATCGTTGGGGTGGATGAACTCATCCCTGAAGCAAGGATAGGTCTTGGGATCAAATATCTTCTTGATCCAGTCGATGACGATCTTGTGCCGATCGGAGTGGCGGAATTCCTTGTGGTAGGCAAGCCAAAGATCGGCGTGATGGTGGACGCCCAAGTCGACGGCAACCAGGCTAGCCCCCAACGCGACCAGCGCGGTCGGCAGAAATCCCATTCCTGCTCCGCGCTCGATCGCGTAGAGAACGCCGATGCTGGAGTTGGTTTTTATCCCGACGATGCCTTCCAGTGAGGTAAGTCCCAAAACCCTGGCGTAGGCGGAATCGTCGACCTGGGGCGCGTGCTGGATGACCAGTCTGTGGTTCCTGATGTCCGCAAGGGAAGGGACGCCATGGAGCTTGCGGTATTCCTCCGAGACGAATGCGTAGATGTGAAGCCTGCCGAGCTTGGCGACGATGAGATCGGGATTGGTCGGCGGCTCCAGCTGGATCGCAATATCGGCTTCCAGCCTCGCGACGTCGGCCTGCTCCATGGCGCAGCGAAGATCGACGGTGATCTTCCGGTAGGTTTTGTGGAAATCGATCAGCCTTGGAAGAATCCAGAAGTTGCCAGGCCCCTCGGTCACGGCGACGCGAACGGTGCCGGCGGTGTCGCTCGATTGAGACGCGCGGCGAAATAGATTGAAGGCGTGACGCTCCATCTCCATCACGTCGCCGATCATCGCGGCGCCGTCTTCGCTCAACGTCAAGCCGCTCTGATCGCGCAAAAATACCTTGCAGCCGATGCGTTCTTCGAGCCGGTCGATCCTGCGCATCAGCGTGGTGCTGGTAAGACCGAGCACGTCGGCGGCGTTGCGAAAACTCTTGTACCGCGCGCAAGCGAGGAACGATTTCAGATCGTCCCAGGATGCGTCCAGGATTTCGTCGGCTCGGTGCTGCGTCACCGCAGCACCCCGGTGCAATAGTTGCTGCATACCCAAATTCCCCGCCCGCTATGGTGCATTTGGCAGGCAGGAGTGACGATAGATGCGTGATCCCGTTAAGGAAAGGCCCCCTTTGGCTGCAAAACGCGATTTCGACCTGCTGCCCCGAAGCGTGGAAATCGATGTGCGACCCGCGCGGCGCCCCGAGCTTTCCGCCATCGCCGAGATGGGCAACCGAATGGTGCCCGGAGTACATATCGCGGAACCGGACCTGGAACGGTATTTCGCGTTCGATCCAGGCAGTATTCTGACGTTCAACCGACAGAGCAAGCTGCTCGGCGCCGTGGCCTTTCTATATCTCAACCGCCGAGGGCATGATGCTCTCATGCACGCTGAAATGAATCTCACGCATCCCGATTTCTCGCTGCTTGCCGGTCGCTCCGACGAGGCGTCTGCCATCTACGTGTGGGCGATCGCAGGTCGTGGCAAGGCAATGGCCGGACTGGGCAATGTGTCTAAACATCTCTGCCAAACGCGATTGGCGGCCGCCGATCTCTACGCTCAACCGTCGAGTGAGGATGGGCGCAACCTGATGATCGCAATTGGCTTCGAGCCGGTCCCAAGTCTTCAGCGCGAACTCTGGCGTTACCAGCGGCCATGGAATCGCATTTCGGCGAACGCGCGGCCAGTCACGTCAGCAGGGAGTTTTGCAGATGCACGGCACTAAGCCCCCACCATCGCCTAAACCGGGCTCTCGGACGATTTCAATCCGGATCGCCCGTGATCCCAACGATCTGATGCTGGTGACCGCCATTCGCGCCGCCGTGTATCTTGCCGAGCAGGATTGTCCGATCGAGGAAGAGTTCGACGGCAACGATCTGGTCGCCGCGCACTTCATCGGATTTATCGGCAATGAGCCTGCGGCCTGCCTTCGGGTGCGGTTTTTTGGCGAGTTTGCCAAGATCGAACGCCTTGCCGTGCGGCATCAGTTCAGACGGTCGCGTATATCGTTCAAGCTGGTGCAGGCCAGCTTTGAATACATCAAGCGCAAGGGATTCAAGAAGGTCTACGGCCACGCGCAGGACCGGCTGGTGAATTTCTGGTCGCATTTCGGCGCTAAACCGCTTGGCCACAACCGGAAGATCACCTTTTCCGATTTTTCCTACACGGAGATGGTGCTTGACCTCGAGCCAAGCCCCGATGCCATCACGCTCGACAGCGATCCTTACGTGATTATCAGGCCGGAGGGCGATTGGGACAGGCCCGGCGTCCTCGATATATCCGCGGGTCGCGCGGTGACCTCTCCACTTCGTACTCCTGCCTTGGCTGACACATGATTTCCAATCGCCAAATAATGCCGGCCTCGGTCCACGACGATCCGCCGATTCTCGTTTGCGCCGATCTTCAGTCCGAGTATCTCACCGAAGGCCGCAGTCACGTCATATCGGACGCCGAGGCGATTACGGCGCGCTGTCTCGAACTGATGACGCTTTGGCGCGACAATCTCTGGCCGGTCATGCATCTGAAACGGATCGCCCAGGCCGCGTGGTTCAATCCGGCGTCGAACCTGACGGACTGGATCGCGGAACTGAAGCCGAGGCCGGGGGAACTTACCTTCGAGCATCCGCTGCCCTCGGCCTACAGTTCGACGCGGTTCGCCGAATACATGTCGAACATGAGAAGCATTCGCTGCGTGCTGATGGGATTTTCCCTCGACGAGACCGTGCTGTCGACCGTGGTCGACGGGTTTCACCGCAGCCATCGCTATCAGGTCGTCAGTGACGCGGTGGCCTGCAGGCGCCCCGGCGTCGGCGACGCCGCGTCATACAAGCTCGTGGTCGTCAAAGTCATCAGCAACTTCGCCGGAGTTCTGGGAACCGCTGACCTGATCGGGGCAAGCGGCAAGATCGCGGTATGACCCATGAGCGATCGCGCCCGCGTCGAGCTGACGGCCGATCTGCAAACCGTTCGGCCGTGCGTACGGTAAAGGCTTGAGAAGTGAGTGAAAATGGCGACCCGCGGGGACGATCTTAGTGAGTTGGCGCAGGATGTTTCGACGGCGATCGCAAAGGCCCGCCATCTCAATCTGCCGACCAGCGCCTATATCTTATCGATGGTCCTGGTCGAGGTGTCGGAAGCCCTGAAAGCCGCCGCCGACGAGGAGGAAGAGGACGGCGACGCGGCTGGATAGCGCTTCGCGCTGAAGCGACTTCAGGCGAAGAGAAGACCGGTTCGCGTCAGGAAAACGCGTCGGATCAGGAATCCAGAGCCGCGTTTTGCTTCCGTCGAAGCGGGGCTCTAGTTTCGATCCACCCTGACCACCCGGCCTTTTTCGATCGCGAGCGCGAGCCGACCGTGCTTCAGCGACAGCGCAGCTTCGCCGAACAGCTCGCGACGCCAGCCGTGCAGAGCGGCGACGTCGGCGTTGTCGTCGGCGGCGATCTGTTCGAGGTCGTCGACGGTGGCGATGACCTTGCTGGCGACGGCATGGCGCTCCGACGTCATCCGCAGCAGGACTTTCAGGAGCTCGACGATCGCCGCCCCGTTTGAATTGCCGCGGGGCTTTTCAATCTTCGGCAGGGAGGCCAGATCGCGCGCCAAGCCGCGCTGCACGGCGGCCACGATATCCGCGCCCCATTTCGACCGGTCGAATCCCTTCGGCAGCGAGCGCAGATTGGCTAGACGCTCGAGGCTGGTCGGCGCGTGGGTGGCGATGTCGCCGACCGCATCGTCCTTCAGCACGCGGCTGCGCGGCACGTCGCGGCTCTGCGCTTCCTGCTCGCGCCAGGCCGCGACCTCCATCAGTACCGCAAGCTCCTTCGGCTTGCGCACCCGCGTCTTCAGCCGTTCCCAGGCGCGCTCGGGGTGAAAATCGTAGGTTCTTGGTGAGGTCAGGACCTCCATTTCCTCGCTTACCCAGTCGCTGCGGCCGCGCTTCTTGAGATCGGCGTCGAGTGCCGCGAACACGTCGCGCAAATGGGTGACGTCCGAGACCGCGTAGTGCATCTGCTCTTCGGTCAGCGGGCGGCGCGACCAGTCGGTGAAACGATGGGTCTTGTCCGGCCGGTGGCCGGCAATGCGCTCGACCAGCTGGTCGTAGGCAATGGAATCGCCGTAGCCGAGCACCATGGCCGCCACTTGCGTGTCGAAGATCGGGTGCGGAATGGTGCCGGACTGATGCCAGACGATCTCGATGTCCTGCCGGGCGGCGTGGAAGACCTTCAGGACCTTCTCATCGGCCATCAATTCGAAGAACGGCTTGAGGTCGAGCCCGGGGGCCAGCGTATCGATGACGACCGCTTCGTCGGCGCT
This sequence comes from Bradyrhizobium sp., assembly GCF_017881085.1. Classification (GTDB taxonomy): domain Bacteria; phylum Pseudomonadota; class Alphaproteobacteria; order Rhizobiales; family Xanthobacteraceae; genus Bradyrhizobium. Next base: position 2,762 of record NZ_JADGRI010000112.1, on the reverse strand, counting down.
GGCCATCTGCACCACGCAGAGCAGGGGATAATAGGTGGTCTCGCGGAGGAATTCGGTATCGACGGTGATGACCGGGTGCTTGGCAAGCCGGGCGCATACCGCCGCGAGTTCGGAGGTGGTGGTAATCAAATCCATGAACGATCCATAACGCTTTTGAGAGGCGTTCTGCCGAAAGCGCTGATATGTCAAGGGTCCGGCGGCGAATTCGAGCCTTGCATTTCCGGCTGGAGGCGGCTCTTCGCATGGGACTCAGTCCGTCCGGACGCGCCTGGGGCGGCCCGACGCAGCCATCTTCGCTTCGAAAATGGAAGTGAGTCAGTGGTCGCTGATGTACCTTGCCGACGGCCGTCGTTGTGATGGCATGGCAAGCACGATGACGCAAAGCCCGAGTATCGCCAATCCGATGAATTCAAATACCAACGCGTCAAACACGAGAGTTCCCTCCAGCCAGGCCGTTAGACTTGTCGGGAACGCATTGACCCTTTCTTAATTCCTGCGGCGCCGCCGCCAGCGCCTGACGGAATGTTTAATGGATGGTTAGCACCTTCACGTGCCGCAGAAGGTCTGCAGCACGCGCTCGTGCGGTTCGGGCGGCTCGGCATAAGCCGAATATGCCGGCTGGTCCTCATACGGCTTTGACAGGACCGTCAGCAGCTCCTCGAAGGGCGCAAAATCGTCCCGGTTCACCGCAGCCTCGATCACCGCTTCCACCCGGTGGTTCCTCGGAATGAAGGCCGGATTGACGGATCGCATCGCGGTCCGCCTGGCTATGGATTCCTGCGGTTCGTCGGCGAGCCGCTGCCGCCAGCGCGCCGCCCATTCGTCATAGGCGGTGGGGTCGGCGAACAACTGCCTGATCTCACCGTCATGGTCCGGACCGAGCGCGGCATCGCCCAGCCGCCGGAAGGCAACGGTAAAGTCGGCCCGGTTCCTGGCCATCGCGTCCAGCAGGTCTTGCGCAAGGACCCGGTCATCCTCGCGTGCGGTGAACAGGCCGAGTTTGCGGCGCAAGCCTGCCTGATAGGCGGTATCGAACAGCTCGACGAATTCGCCGATCGCCGCTTGTGCCTCGGTAACGGCCTTGTCCTGATCGTCGGAAATCAGCGGCAACAGGCATTCGGCGAGCCGCGTCAGGTTCCATTGCGCGATTCTCGGCTGGTTGGCGTAGGCATAGCGGCCCATCTCGTCGATCGAACTGAACACCTGCTTCGGATTGTAATGATCCATGAAGGCGCACGGGCCGTAATCGATGGTCTCGCCCGAGATCGAGGTGTTGTCGGTGTTCATGACGCCGTGGATGAATCCGACCAACAGCCAGTTCGCGACCAGGTTGGCCTGTTGCGCGATGACGGCGCTCAGCAGCGCGAGGTAGGGCCGCTCGCTGTCCGCTACTTCGGGGTAATGCCGCGCGATGACGTGATCGGCCAGCCGCCGCACGCCCTCGGTATCGCGGCGGGCCGCGAAATACTGGAAAGTTCCGACCCGGATGTGGCTGGAGGCGACGCGGGTAAGGACCGCGCCGGGCAGGGCCGTCTCGCGCAGCACGCTCTCGCCGGTCAACACGGCCGCAAGCGATCGCGTGGTCGGGATCCCCAAGACCGCCATCGCCTCGCTGACGATGTATTCGCGCAGGACGGGACCCAGCGCCGCGCGGCCGTCGCCCCGGCGCGAAAATGGCGTCGGGCCGGACCCCTTGAGCTGGATGTCGCGGCGGATGCCGTCGGCGTCGATCACCTCGCCGAGCAGGATGGCGCGGCCATCACCGAGCTGCGGCACGAAATGGCCGAACTGGTGGCCGGCATAGGCCATCGCAATCGGATCGGCGCCGTCGGGGACGCGCTTGCCGGCGAGGATTTCGGCGCCTTCCGGGCTTTCCAGCCGGTCTGGATCGAGCCCGAGCTGGCGCGCCAGCGGCCGGTTCAGCTTGATCAGCCGGGGCGAGGTGACCGGGGTCGGTGCGACGCGGGCGAAAAAGTTCGCCGGCAGCGCCGCATAAGTGTTTTGAAAGGGGAAATGTACCGTCATGGCCTCAAGATAGGCATGTGGTGGAAATTGACAATCGGCTTGCCGCAGCACCGGTGTAACGGGGATGTTGTTCTGCCGTCACATTTGCGGGGCTGCTGCCGTGTTGAGGGGGCAGGTTCGGGCCGCATTCGGTTGCCGCGCCTGACGTGCTCGGGTAAACCCTGACGCTCTCCGGGGCCGGCCGTGCCGCCCGATTCTGCCCTCTGACCGCCTTTTTTGGGATTTCCATGCATCGTTACCGCTCCCACACCTGCGGCGCGCTCCGCGACAGCCACATCGGCGAGACGGTCCGGCTGTCGGGCTGGTGCCATCGCATTCGCGACCATGGCGGCGTGCTGTTCATCGATCTGCGCGACCATTACGGCCTGACCCAATGCGTCGCCGACCCGGATTCGCCGGCGTTCAAGGATGCCGAGAAACTGCGCTCGGAATGGGTAGTGCGGATCGACGGCAAGGTGCGAAGGCGTCCCGCCGGGACCGAAAATCCGGAGCTGCCGACCGGCGCTGTGGAGCTCTATGTCAGCGAAATCGAGGTGCTGGGACCGGCAGGCGAACTGCCGCTGCCGGTGTTTGGCGAGCAGGAATATCCTGAGGACATCAGGCTTAAGTACCGTTTCCTCGACCTTCGCCGCGAGAAACTGCACCAGAACATCATGACCCGCGGCGCGATCGTCGATTCCATGCGCAAGCGGATGAAGGAGCAGGGCTTCTTCGAGTTCCAGACCCCGATCCTGACG
>NZ_JADGRI010000008.1 GCF_017881085.1 Bradyrhizobium sp. | reverse complement strand
AGGGCAGGGCACACCAAGGTTGAGCTTTTGGATTCCAACAGCGAGATCACCCGCGATCGTGCCTCAACCTTCGTGCTCGGCCTCGCCGGCATCGCCCCCGCCAGCACGCCTTCCGTAAATCTCAACATCGAGGTGAAGGCCGGTTACGTTATCGACCTCAGCGACGAGCCCCGGCCAGCCGCCACCATGCGCGTCGTTTCCCCGTGAACGAAACGGCCAAATCATGATGGCTCAATCATTTTTTCAGCGGATTCGATCATCGCTCGACCGATGTCCAACAGCCATTTTCGGTTTGCCATCATCGCTACGGAGCCGACCGGCGCCAGAAAACGGATCACCTTGTGCGTCGGAAGCGCGGTGGCCTGGATTTGAAAGCCTTCGATCCCGGGGATTGGTTCAAGCGCTGGCATTGGGACCTCTCGAGTGTGACTTGCGGGATAATGATCATTCCGCACACGTCTACGAGTCAACGCGGTGACCCACCCCCATAAGCCCGAATAAACGGCCAGCCGAGTCCACCCAGCGGTTTTGCCCGTTGTGCGCCTTGGACACCGAAATGATGCCGAAATGCATCGGCGAGTCCCGCAAGCCGGCCAGATAGCGGCCGAAGGATCACCTTGCGACCCGATTGCTACCGAGATTGCTACCCAACTAGTTCAGACAGGGTAGGGTAGGACCGGGCTATCCAAGCCAAGGGCAGTTAAATAAGCCAATAAAACAAGGCATTTCCCGACTAGTCGGGGTGTGTAAAGGCACCGTTTAGCGAATTTCAAGACCGGTGCCTTAAACCACTCGGCCACCCTTCCTAACGCGCCCCTCATGAGGGAAGGCGGCGTGGATTGCAAGGCAAGTCGGCGCCGAAATCTCCGTAATTCGACGGATCGCGACTGCAACCATTGATTCACCACGCCGAGCCTCTCCCCATTTCCGCCGCGTTCGCGATGCGATATCTTTACAGCTTGATGCGGAGGTGGGCCGCATCGGGGCTTGTACCGCCAGTTGCCGGAAGTAGGCAGGTGCGCGGTGGAATGGTAATTGGGGCGTATGGGGATTCGACAGCCAGATCAGATGTTGCTGATGGCGCGAGGCGCCGTGGCCGTGGTGGCATGCCTGTTTCTCGCCAACTGCGCCTCATCGGGCAAATTCGCGGGCCGCATCGATCCTAAATACGGCGTTTCCTCGAGCCCCCGGGTGGTAGCACTCGGAGAACCCGTGCCAAAGGGCGGCGGCACCTACCGAGTCGGCAAGCCCTACACCGTCGCAGGGCGGATCTACGTGCCGGAGGAAGACGTCAATTACCGCGAGGAGGGGCTGGCCTCCTGGTACGGCGACGATTTTCACGGCCGGCTGACGGCCAATGGCGAAGTTTTCGATATGGATTCGCTGACTGCAGCCCATCCGACCCTGCCGATGCCGTGCTACGCGCGGGTCACCAATCTCTCCAACGGCAAATCGCTGATCGTCCGCGTCAATGACCGCGGGCCCTATCACGGTAACCGGCTGATCGACGTCTCGAACAAGGCCGCCGAACTGCTTGAATTTAAAGGCAATGGCGTGGCGCGCGTCAGGGTCGAATATGTTGCCCGGGCCCCGCTCGAGGGTTCCGACGACCGCCAGTTGGTGGCGACCCTGCGCACCGGCGTACCGGCCCCATCGCCGTCACTGGTCCGGGTGGCGTCTGCTCGTCCCTTCGTTCCCGAAGTTCCGCCGCATGGCCGCCCGATCCGCGGCGAGATTCCGATGCCGGAAGGACGGCCCTATAGCCTCGGCACCACCACGGCGGACATGGCTTCGATCAACGCGACGTCGGAAATGTCCGCTTCCGCCCGCCCGCATCCGCGTGGCCGTCCGCTCGAAAATCCGCGCGCCGTCAGTTATGAGAATGACGGCAGCTATGCGCCCAGCGTCAATCCGGTCTCCGCCTATGCGCCGGTCGATCCGCGCGGTCCCAGCGAATTGCTGACCGGCCGCGGGCTCTACTGAACCTCCTTCAGAAAACCGATCAAGGCCGCGTTGACTTCGTCGGCGCACTCCTGCTGGACCCAGTGGCCGGCGCCGTCGATGATCAGTTTTTGCTTCAGGCTCGGCAGGACCCGTTCCAGCTCGGTGACGCGCTTGGCGCCGATCAGGCCGGTGATGACGGAATCCTTCGATCCCGCGATGAACAGCGAAGGCTGATGGATCTGCGCGCCTTGCCACGGCGCGGTCAGGTCCCAGTTGCGGTCGAGGTTGCGGTACCAGTTCAGCCCGCCCCGAAAGCCGGATCTCCGGTAGGCCTCGGTGAAATAAGCGAGGTCGGCTTCGCTGAGCCAACCCGGCAGCGGCCGATCGGACCGCGCATCACCCAAAAATCCCTTGCCATCCTGGATGAAGAGCGAGGCTGAAGGGTCGGAAAATCCGCGCCCCAGCAAGGTCCGCATCGTCAGGCCAATGTCGCGCTCGAACTCGGCCTCGGCGACCCCGGGCGTCTGAAAATATTGCCAATAGAAATTGGTGATCCCGTTTTCGCGCAGGCTGTCGAGCGGGCGGGCGCGGCCACGGAACGGCGGAGGAACGCTCAAACCCGCTACGGCGGTGAAAACGTCGGGCCGGAACAGCGCCGCATGCCAGGCGACAGGCGCGCCCCAGTCATGGCCGACGATGACGGCCTGCTTCTTGTCCAGCGCCGCCACCAGCGCCACCATATCGCCAACCGTGTCGAAGATGCTGTACGCGTTGATATCAGCCGGCGCGCCGGTCCGGCCAAAACCGCGCATATCCGGCGCCACGACATGGAAACCGGCCGCTGCGATCGCCGGGATTTGATGCCGCCAGGAATAGGACAGCTCCGGCCAGCCGTGGCAAAGCACAACCAGCGGACCCTCGCCCTGTTCGAGCAGAAAAATATCGATCCCGTTGGCGGAAATGGTTCGGGAGAATGTCATCGCTATTTCCGCCTTAGTTTGCGAGATTTTGTTGGGGGATCGGCGAGCCGACACGATAGGATTGTTTGAAAAACGCCGCAATCGAATCGATGCTGCGACATCAGGCAAAACCCGTGTTGTTTGCGGTACTTTCAACTGTTAGAACGCCGGCTTCAAGGCACCGCCGATGGCACTCGAAATATCAATCTCCCGAAAGCCTCAGCCAGCGCCTGCGCGATCCTGGCGCGGCCTGATCGCGGCTGTTGTCGCGGTCTCGCTCGGTTGGAGCGGCCTGGTCTATGCCGCCAACCAGAGCGTGCAGGGCGCCAAGAAGGAGGAGGGCGGTTTCGACGGCGACGCGCCGACCGCGATCCTGATCGAAGCCACCAGCGGCAGCGTGCTGTTCGAGAAGAACGCCGACGAATTGCGGGCGCCGTCCAGCATGATGAAGCTGATGACGGTCGAAACCGTCTTCCACGCCATCAAGCAGGGTGACCTCAAACTCACCGACGAATTTCACGTCAGCGAAAACGCCTGGCGCAAGGGCGGCGCGCCCTCGGGCACGTCGACCATGTTCGCGGCCATTCACAGCAAGATTGCCGTCGACGATCTCCTGCACGGCGCCATCATTCCGAGCGGCAACGACGCCTGCATCGTGCTGGCCGAAGGCATGGCCGGGAACGAGCGTGCCTTTGGCGACATGTTGACCAAGCGCGCGCGCGAACTCGGCATGGCGCGGTCGACCTTCGCCAATTCCAACGGTCTGCCCGATCCCGGCAACAAGATGACGGTGCGCGAACTTTCGGTCCTCGCGCGCTACGTCATCCAGACCTACCCCGAATTCTACAAACTGTTCGGCGAGAAGGAATTCACCTGGAACAAGATCCGGCAGCAGAACCGCAATCCGCTGCTGAACTCGCTCGAGGGCGCCGACGGGCTGAAGACCGGCTATACCAAGGAGGGCGGCTACGGCATGGTCGGCTCAGCCGTGCAAAACGGGATACGGCTGATCGTCGTCGTAAATGGTCTTGAGGATCCCGACGATCGGGCGACCGAAGCCAAGAAGATGCTGGAATGGGGATTTCGCAATTTCGAGTCGCGGCCGCTGTTCGCGGCGCAGCAGCAGATCGGCTTTGCCAAGGTATTCGGCGGCGACAGCCGCTCGGTCAAGCTGGTCAGCCCCAAACCGGTCGAGGTGATGGTTCAGAAAAGCGGTACCGACAAGCTGATCGCGCGCGTCGTTTACAACGGGCCGGTGCGCGCGCCCGTCGCGGCCGGTCAGCAGATCGGCGTGGTCCGGGTCTGGCGCGGCGCCAATATCGCGATGGAGGCGCCGGTCTATGCAGCGGATTCCGTCGGCGTGGGATCGACGATGCGGCGGGCGATCGACGGTGCGAGCGAACTCGTCATCGGAATGTTTCGCCTCGGCGTCGAGAAGCTCTGATATGGCCGAGACAGCCGTCAAGAGAGCGCCTGGGCGCGGACGCTTCATCACCTTTGAAGGCGGTGAGGGATCCGGCAAATCCACGCAGATCAAGACGCTGGCGGAGCGCCTGAACGCCGCCAAGCTGCGCACCGTCGTGACCCGCGAACCCGGCGGATCGCCGGGCGCCGAAATCATCCGGCATCTCGTTCTGTCCGGCATGGGCAAGCTGTTGGGTCCGGACGCCGAGACGCTGTTGTTTGCCGCCGCGCGCGACGACCATGTGCGCACGGTCATCCAGCCCGCGCTCGGTCAGGGAATATGGGTGCTGTGCGACCGGTTTTCGGACTCGACGCGCGCCTATCAGGGCAGCCTGGGCAAGGTCTCGCCGGCCGTGCTCAACGCGATGGAGCGGGTCACCATCGGTGATCTCAAGCCGGATCTGACCATCATTCTCGATGTTCCCGTTGAAGTCGGCATGAAGCGCGCAGCCGTCCGGCGCGGTAACGGCGCGCCGGACCGGTTCGAGGCGGAAGACGTCAGGTTTCATCAGCAATTGCGCGAGGCGTACTGGAAGATCGCCGCCGCCGAACCGCAGCGCTGCGTATTGATCGACGCCACCGCCGAGCCCGGTGCTGTCGCCGCCAACATATGGGCCGCCTTGCGCGAACGTTTCTTTGCCGCCAGCGCCGACAATCTGGCCAGTTCAGCATGAGCGCGCGCCAGGTCGAAAATCTGATATCGGCGGTTCACCCGCGCGAGACCACCTCGCTGTTCGGACATCGCGATGCCGAGCTCGCTTTGTTGAATGCCTATCGCAGCGGGCGCATTCCGCATGCCTGGCTGATCGGCGGAGCGGCCGGCATCGGCAAGGCGACGCTGGCCTATCGCATGGCGCGGTTCGTGCTCGCGCATCGCAATCCGCTTGGCGCCGATGTGCAGGGTGCCGAGACGCTGGGGGTCGATCCGGCCGATCCGGTCGCGCGCCAGGTTGCGGCGGGAGCCCATGGCGGACTGCTGACGCTGGAACGATCGCTCAACGACAAGGGCGTGATGCGGACCGTGATCACGGTGGACGAGACCCGCGAGACGATCTCGTTTTTCGGCTCGACCGCGGCGGTCGAGGGCTGGCGGGTCTGCATTGTCGATACCGTCGACGAACTCAACCCGAATGCCGCCAACGCGCTGCTCAAGGTGCTCGAGGAACCGCCACAGCAGTCGCTGTTTCTTCTGGTCAGCCACGCGCCGGCGCGGATGCTGCCGACCATCCTGTCGCGCTGCCGGAAATTGCTGCTGCGGCCGCTTTCGGCGGAAGACGTCGTCCGCGCCGCGGCCGAGGCCGCAAGCATCCCGTCCGACGATCCCGCGCTGGCCGAGGCTGCGGAGGCGGCGGAGGGGAGCGTGGCGCGCGCGCTGACGCTGCTCGGCGGCGACGCCCTGAAACTGCAGCAGCGGACGGCCGCGCTGCTGGCGACCCTGCCGCGGGTCGACCCGCGCGAGCTGCATGCGCTGGGCGACGCGCTCGGCGGCAGCGACCGCGTGGCGCTCGCGGCCTTTGTCGACAGCGTGGATCGCTGGGTCAGCGAACGCCTGCATGCCGACGAGGCCAACGCCAATGCCAACCTTCCCCGCCTTGCACGGCTGGCAGAGGTGTGGGAAAAGATCAATCGCGCCGCACGGGACACCGAATCCTACAATCTTGAACGAAAACCGCTGGTTTTCTCGGTGTTCGGGCTGCTTGCGGAAGCGACGCGCTAGGCGCTCCGCCGGCGGTCATTCTCAACAATCTTGTTCGAGCAATAAAAGGAATTTGTGGTGGCCAAGGCCAAGAAGAAAGTTGCCAGGAAGAAAGGCCGCAAGCAAGCCGGCAAATCGAAGCGCAGCGCCAAGGCATCGGCCTCGAAAAAGCGCGCGAAGAAAGCCACGCGCACGGCGAAGAAGGCCAAGAAAACCAGGAAGGCTGCGAAGAAGACGCCGGCGACACGGAAGGCTGCCAAGAAGTCGTCGAAGAAATCCGCAAAAAAAGCAAAATCGGCCAAGCGCGGTTCGGCACTGGGCAAGACGGCCGTTGCCGGCAAGGCGCCGTCGGTTGGCAAGAGCGCCAAAGGAAGTCCCAAGAAGAGCGTCGGCAAAAGCGTCAAGGAAAACGTTAAGGCCGGCACCACGGCCGACGAGACCCCGCGCATCGCCAAGCCGTCGCCCCCGGCGGCGAAGAACTCTTTCTACATCACGACCGCGATCGCCTACCCGAACGGGGTGCCGCATATCGGCCACGCCTATGAGGCGATCGCGACCGATGCGCTGGCGCGGTTTCAGCGGCTCGACGGCAAGGATGTGTTCTTCCTCACCGGGACCGACGAGCACGGGTTGAAGATGGTGCAGACCGCGGAAGCGGAAAAGCTGCCGACCATGGAGGTCGCGACCCGCAATGCCCGGCGCTTCAAGGACATGGATGAACGCCTGAACGTCTCGTTCGATCGCTTCATCCGCACCACGGAAGAGCAGCACCTGCGCTCCAGCCAGGAAATCTGGAAGCGCATGGCGGATAATGGCGACATTTATCTCGACAGCTATTCCGGCTGGTATTCCGTGCGCGACGAAGCCTATTACGCCGCGGACGAAACCGTGCTCGACGCGGACAATGTGCGTGTCGGGCCGCAGGGTACGCCGGTCGAATGGGTCGAGGAGAAGAGCTATTTCTTCAGGCTGTCCGCCTATCAGGACAGGCTGCTGGCGCTGTATGAGAACCAGCCGGATTTCATCGGTCCGGACTCGCGCAGGAACGAAGTGGTCAGCTTCGTCAAAAGCGGCTTGAGGGATCTGTCGATTTCGCGCACCACCTTCGATTGGGGCGTCAGGGTTCCCGCCGATCCCGAGCACGTCATGTATGTCTGGGTCGACGCACTCACAAACTACATCACCGGCGTCGGCTTTCCCGACGAGAACGACCCGAACTGGCGCTACTGGCCGGCCGACGTGCACATCATCGGCAAGGATATTATCCGCTTTCATGCCGTGTACTGGCCGGCCTTCCTGATGTCGGCGGGCATTCCCGTGCAGAAGCGCGTCTACGCGCACGGCTTCCTGTTCAACCGGGGCGAGAAGATGTCGAAATCGGTCGGCAACGTCGTCGATCCCTTCAACCTCGCCGACCAATACGGCGTCGACCAGATGCGCTACTTCTTCCTGCGCGAAGTACCGTTCGGGCAGGACGGCAGCTACAATCACGAGGCCATTGTTGCGCGCATCAATGCAGATCTCGCCAACGATCTCGGCAACCTCGCGCAGCGGTCGCTGTCGATGATCGGCAAGCAGTATGCCGGTGTGCTGCCGGAGCCGGGCGAATTCAGCGACAACGACAAGGCGATTCTGGCGCAGGCCGACGGCATGATCGCGCTGGCGCGGACCGCGATGGCGACCCAGCAAATTCATCACGCGCTCAATGCTATCTGGGCCGTGGTGGCGGAAGCCAACCGCTATTTCGCGGGCGAAGCCCCGTGGGCGCTGGCAAGGACCGATCCGAAACGCCAAGCGACCGTGCTGTACGTGACCGCCGAAGTCGTCCGCCAGATCGCGATCCTTGCGCAATTCGTTATGCCGGCGGCGTCCGCGAAGATGCTCGACATTCTAGGCATTGCCGCCGAAACCTCGTCGCGCAATTTTGCGGCGCTGGGGACGCGGATCAAACCGGGCACAGTGCTTCCCGCACCTGCGCCGGTATTTCCGCGTTACATCGAGCCAACGGCAGCTTGAACGGGCCGCGCCGATGCTGGTCGACAGCCACTGCCATCTGGATTTTCCCGATTTCGCCGATGACCTCGACGGCATCGTGGCACGGGCTGCGGCCGCCGGAATCGGCCGCATGGTCACCATCTCGACGCGGGTGAGGCGGCTTGGCGCGCTGCTCGAGATAGCGGAGCGGTTTCCGAGCGTCTATTGCTCGGTCGGCACCCATCCGCATCATGCCGATGAAGAGGACGGCATACCCGCCGATGAGTTGACCGAGCTGACTCGGCATCCGAAAGTCGTAGCGCTGGGCGAGGCGGGGCTGGACAATTTCTACGACAACGGCTCGCCCGCAGCCCAGGAGCGCGGCTTTCGCGCCCATATCGCGGCGGCCCGCGCCACCGGCCTGCCGCTGGTCATCCATACCCGCGAGGCGGACGAGGCATGCGGGCGCATCCTCGAAGACGAAATGAACAAGGGATCGTTCCGCGCCGTGCTGCATTGCTACACCGGCGGGCGGGAACTGGCGATGAAGGCGATTTCCCTGGGCCTGTCGATTTCGTTCACGGGTATTCTCACCTTCAAGAAATCGCAGGCCTTGCGCGATCTCGCCGCCGAACTGCCCGCCGACCGCATCATGGTCGAGACGGACGCGCCGTATCTGGCGCCCGGCAAATTTCGCGGCAAGCGCAACGAGCCGGCTTACGTAGTCGAAATCGCCAGAGTGCTGGCGGAGACGCGCGGGGTGTCGCTCGAAGAGATTTCGCGCCAGACCACGGACAATTTCTTCCGCTTGTTCTCGAAGGTGCCGCCTGCGAAAGCTGCGGCATGACGCTGACCCTGACAATTCTCGGTTGCGGATCCTCGGCCGGCGTTCCACGTCCCGCCCTCGGCTGGGGCGCCTGCGATCCCAAGAATCCGAAAAACCGCCGCCGGCGCTGCTCGCTGATGGCCGAGCGGGCTTCGGACCGCGGCGTGACGCGGGTCGTGATCGACACCTCGCCCGATCTGCGCGAGCAATTGATTGATGCCAATGTCGACCATCTCGACGCGGTGTTCCTGACCCATGAGCACGCCGATCAGACCCACGGCATCGACGATCTCCGCTCCGTTGTGATGCATCAGCGGAGGCGCATCCCGGTCTATCTGAACCGGTCGACCGGCAAGGACATCATGCAGCGGTTTTCCTATTGCTTCGTGTCGCCGCCGGGCAGCGATTATCCGCCGATCCTCGATCATCATTCGATCGAGGCCGGCGAGACCCGCGGGATCGAAGGGAAGGGCGGTACGGTATCGCTGTCGGCCTTCATCATGCAGCACGGCAATATTCCGGCGCTCGGCTACCGCATCGCGGACGCCGCCTACACGCCGGATGTCAGCGACATCCCGCCCGAGAGCTGGCCTCTGCTGGAAAACCTCGATCTCTGGATCATCGACGGGCTGCGCTACGCCGCCCATCCCAGCCATTTCAGCGTCAACGACGCGCTGTCATGGATCGACCGCTTCAGGCCGCGCCGCGCCGTCATCACCAACATGCATTCCGATCTGGATTACGAAGTTCTGCGCCAGAGCCTGCCGCCGGATGTGATTCCGGCCTATGACGGCATGCGGCTGACCTTGGGTCGGGTGCCCTGAAAGTCCGAGCCAAATTGCCACGGTGGCAACATCACAAAATCAGCCGGCGCTGTCGGCGCCGGCTGATCCATCCTTGAATGGCCTAATGATGGTCGTCGCCGCGATGGTCGTCGGCGTCGACGAGCCGGTCGCGATCGGTCCCCGGCGTGAACGAAACGCCGCGGAGAACTTCGCCGAATCGCGCGGTCCGGATTACCGCAAAGCTCTCGCCTGCGGGCGCGCTGGTTGCCGCAAGATTATCGGTGATCATGACCAGCTGGTTCGGATCGGCGCCCTGGTCGCCGTTTCCGCTGACGGTCGAGGTGATGGCCCAGATCGTCGCGGTTCCATCGCGATTGACGCGACCGACGATGTTGCGAAGGCCATCGGCGGCGGGTGCCCACGGCAGGCTGGTCTTGGGATTTTGCCCAGTCGGATAACCGGCGACCGTATAGGGTACGCCGAGGTTCAGCCCAGCCTGCAGCACATAGGCCAGTTTCCATGCGCCGAGCGTGGAATCGAATACCCACTTCTGCAATCCCGCTCCGGTCTGCGTGGCGGCGGTCGTGTACTTGCCTGCCGAAGAGTCAAAGGTGTTGGTCCCGTTGCCTTCGTCGGTGACATAGAGCGTCTTGGCGTCGGCAAACCAGACCCCGAACGGGAACGACGCCGTCGCCGCTTTGGCCAGCGTCGTCGGGAAGCCCTTCAGGATGCACATGTTGTAGGGAGTGACCCCCAGCGTCTGCAGCTTGGTGGCGTCGTAGGGGATCGGTGCGGCGGGAAGGGTCGCGGTCGCTCCAGGCAGACCGACACCGCTCGGGCAGGCCAGCGGCTTGCCGTTGCCGTCGAATCCGGTCGCGTCGATGAAATACACGGTGTTGATGCCGTTGCCGCCGCTGCCCTTGGTGAAATAGACGACGTTGTTGGAGATCGTGAGGCCGCGGAAATTCGTATCCTTGCCGGTCTTGTCGGCTTTTAGTCCGAGTTGCGTGACGTTGAAGCTGCCCACCGGCGTGGGCAAGCCAGGGGTCTGCGCGGCGAGCGGCGTTCGCTCGGCAGTCAGGATTTGCGCGCCCGCGCCCACGATGATGCCGTTCGGCTGGGGAGTTCCGCCGTTGCCGGCATTTCCGGCCATGTAAACCAGGTTGGCGCCGTTCTTGTTGTTCAGGATCGCGGCGCGGCCATTGTTGCCGCTGTAGGCGTTGGTCTTCGTGAAACGGAAGTTGCCGAGCGCGTCGACTTCCGCGACCACCCGGTAATAGCTGCCGGGAACGGGATTGGTGGGATCGACCACGCCCGGTGTATTGGAATTCGAGACATCGAGCGCGTTGATGGGGGCGAGGTAACCCATGAACGTCACGACACGGCCATCGGTCGACAGATTAAGCGCGATCTCTGATTTGGATGGAAAGCTGGTGACGACCTGATCCCCGGCCGGCTGGTCGCGGTGGTCCCCGCTACGAGGCACTTTCACCTCGAGCGAGCTAATCAACTTGCCGGACGGCCTGAGCTGATCCAGCACGATCTTTGACGTAATGCCGAAACTGCCATCGGTGAGAACGTTATTAAAGACAAACGGATAGGCGCCGGAATCCGTCGCGGTCACGCAATTGGGAGCGACGCATTTGGGCGGCAGCAATGTCGTGCCCGCAACGACGTTCGCCGGATTGTTGTCGTACACGGAGCGACTGATCAGCAAATTGCCTGGTGCGAAGCTATTTCCCGGTCTGAAACCGAAGTCGTCATCGTCTGCAAAGGCAGCCGTGGTGCCAGCGACGCCCGACAAGAGGAGGGTGACGGCCAATCCAATGCGCAAAGCCGGCGGCCGGCTGTAAAAGCGCAATCCCGCAATATTCATTGAGGAAACCTCCCGGTTTTTCGCCTGCCGTATGCGGCATGCAGCGATCGCCGGGAGATTTGCCCGTGTTCTGTTACAGGGATAAGAAAGGCGTGCGACCAGACACCGAAAGTCGAGCGAAGGCCGCATGTCTCGGTCGAATCAGGCAAGTGGTGACGCGCCAGTACGCGGGATATCTATCGGCGTGGGGCTTACGGGACGTCGCGCGCCTCGTCCTCCGTACGCCTCCCGATCGCCCCGATCGCGCCTAGCGTTCGTCCCGCATGTACGGGCTGTGCTCAGAGACCAATCTCAGATTGGGGTCGGCGGAGAGCGCCGAATCTGGCGATACCCGCATCTCCGAAAGCCGCTCGACGCCAGCAGTGACCTGGTAATCCTCAATGAACAGCACGAGGGTAGTGATGAAAAAACCGGCACACAGGATCAGAAATGTCCACCTCATGGGCCTTCTCCATGTGATTTCGCCCTATCAACTCCACTTATGCATAAATGGGGCCAATGTTTCGGCAGCCAGCGGCACGGCACGCTCCGGATCGGCCCCGCCAGCGAACGCGCGCGAATCGCTTGGGCTTGGCAATTGGAGGCATGACCGCGGCGACAATGCGTCGACCATCCCCCTCAGGCCGAAATCGCCTTCGCCGAATCCACCTGGTCGCGCAGGATGAATTTTTGAATCTTGCCGGTCGATGTTTTGGGAATTGAGCAGAACACGACCGCCTTCGGCGTCTTGAAGCCCGACATCTGGCTGCGGCAGAAGGCGATGATCTCGGCTTCGGTCGCGTGCGCGCCTTCCTTCAACTCGATGAACGCGCAGGGCACCTCGCCCCATTTGCCATCGGGCTTTGCCACCACGGCCGCGAACAGTACGGCGGGATGCTTGTAGAGCACGTCCTCGACCTCGACGGACGAGATGTTTTCGCCGCCGGAAATGATGATGTCCTTGGAGCGATCCTTGATGATGACATAACCGTGTTCGTCGAGCACGCCGAGGTCGCCGGTGTGAAACCAGCCGCCGGCGAAGGCTTCCTTGGTGGCCTTCTCGTTCTTCAGGTAGCCCTTCATGACGATGTTGCCGCGGAACATCACCTCGCCGATGGTCTCGCCGTCGCGCGGCACCTCCTGCATGGTTTCGGAATCGAGCACGGTGACGGCTTCCTGCAGCGGGTAGGGCACGCCCTGCCTCCGCTTCAGCCGCGCGCGCTGATCGGCGGCCAGATCGTCCCAGCCCGGCTGCTCCGCGCAAACCGATGCCGGGCCGTAGACTTCGGTCAGGCCGTAGACATGCGTAAGCTTGATCCCGATGTTTTCGGCGCCTTCGAGCACCGCGACCGGCGGCGCCGCGCCCGCGATCAATCCGACCACGCGCTTGGCGGCGTTGCCCTTCGGCGCATCCGGCGCATTGATCAGGGTGTTGTAGACGATGGGCGCGCCCGCCATGTGGGTGACACCGTGCTTTTTGATGAGTTCGAATATCCTGGTGGGCTCGACCTTGCGCAGGCAGACATTGATGCCCGTCGCTGCCGCGATGGTCCAGGGAAAGCACCAGCCGTTGCAGTGAAACATCGGCAGCGTCCAGAGATAGACCGGATGCCGGCCGAGATTGGCGGCAAGGATGTTGCTGACGGCGTTGAGGTACGCGCCGCGATGGTGGGTCACCACGCCCTTGGGATTGCCCGTGGTGCCCGAGGTATAGCTGAGCGCGATCGCGTCCCATTCGTCTTCCGGCAATCGCGCCACGAAGCTCGGATCGCCTTGCAACAGCGCGTCCTCATATTCGATTTCGCCGATCCGTTTTGCCCCGGGGAAAGCCGCATCGTCGACATCGATGACGAAGGGTTTTGGGCCCTTCATCAGCGTCAGCGCTTCCAGGATCACGCCGGTGAATTCCGGATCGACCAGAATGATCTTGGCGCCGCCGTGATCGAGCTGAAACGCGATCGAGGGCGCGTCGAGCCGGATGTTGAGCGCGTTGAGCACCCCGCCGGCCATCGGCACCGCGAAATGCGCCTCGTTCATTGCGGGAATATTCGGCAGCATCGCTGCGACGGTGTCTCCAGTGCCGATGCCCCTGCCGGCGAGATACGACGCAAGACGACGGCAGCGCGCATGGGTTTCCGACCACGCAAAACTGCGGCCCTCGTAGACGGTGCTGATATGGTCCGGATAGACGGCGGCGCTGCGCGCCAAGAAACTCAGCGGCGTCAGCGGCACGTAGTTGGCGGGCGTCTTGTCCAATCCGATATCGTATTGGTTCTGTGTCCCACTCATCGGCCACCTCCCACTTGATAACGCTTACAGGAATCCGATCGATATCCACGGAAAGATCGCCACCACGATCAGGCCCGCCAAGAGCGCCAGCAGATAACCCCAGATCGGCCTGATGCCCTCGGCGGGGTCGACCCGCCCGATGGCACAGGCGGCATAATAGCCTACTCCGAACGGCGGCGCGAACAATCCGATGCCCATCGCGAGGATGATGATCATGGCATAGTGGACCTCGTGGACGCCGACCGCCCGCGCAATCGGAAACAACAGCGGGCCGAACAGCACGATCGCCGGAATGCCCTCGAGCACGCTGCCCAGGATCGTGAATGCCACGATCGATACCGCGATGAAGGCCGCCGAACCGCCGGGCAGGCCGGTCATTGCCGAAGCCAGCGCGCGCGAGAAACCGGATTGGGTCAGTCCCCATGCCATGCCTGTGGCGGTCCCGATGATCATCAGGATCGCCCCCGACAGGCACGCGGTCTCGACCAGCATCGGCCCCAGCCGCCGCCAATCGAAGCGGCGATAGACCAAGAGCCCGATGACCAGGCCATAGACGATCCCGATGGTGGACACTTCGGTTGCGGTGGCGACGCCCTCGACCACGGCGGCGCGGATCACGAACGGCAGCGCCAGCGCGGGCAGGGCGACGACAAAGGAGCGGACGACCTCGCCGGCCCGGGCGCGCCTGACGTGGCTGAGGTCCTCGGCGCGGTAGCGCCACCAAACCAGCGCCGACAGCGTGATCGCCAGCACCACGCCCGGCAAGAGGCCGCCGGTGAACAGCGCAGAGATCGAAACGCCGGTGACCGACCCGATGGTGATCAGCACCAGGCTCGGCGGAATGGTCTCGGTCTGCGCGCCGGTGGCCGCGAGCAAAGCGACGAGATCGCCGGGTTTTGCCCCGCGCGCCTTCATTTCCGGGAACAGCACCGGCGCCACGGCCGCCATGTCGGCGGCCTTGGAGCCCGAGATGCCCGACACGAGATACATCGCGCCAACCAGCACGTAGTGCAGGCCGCCGCGGACATGGCCGAGCAGGCTCGCCAGAAACGCCACCATGGCCCGCGCCATTCCGGTCATCTCGATCAGGAGGCCGAGGAACACGAACAGCGGCACCGACAGCAGGATCAAATGGCTCATGCCCTCGTCCATGCGGCCGACCAGCACCATCAGCGGCGTCCGCGTCGTCAGCGCCAGATAGCCGAAGATCGCCAGTCCGAAACCGAAGGCGATCGGCACGCCGGCGAAGACGCAGAACCCGGCGACGCCGACAAAGAAGATGATCAAATTGATATTACCGAGCGGACGCAGCCATGGCTGCGCCAGCCAGAATATCCCGATCAGGACGGCAACCGACAGCACGGCACTGAGCACGATCCAGGCATCGCCGGCCCGTGCCAGCCGCAGAAATGCGAACAGCGCCATCAGGCCAATGCCCACCGGGAGCGCCGCAGCCCGCCAGATATTGGCGATCTGTAGCGCGGGCGTGGTGATGAAGCTTTCCTCGTAGGCGTATTCGTAGGACGGCCAGGCGATCATCAGCAGAAAGGCCAGCGCGGCGCAGGTCGCGACCACGTCGAGATAAGCCCGCACCCCCGGCCCGGCGCTGGCGACGATGGCGGTCATGCGCATGTGCTCGGAACGTCGGAACGCTACCGCAGCTCCCAGCATCGCCAGCCACAGGAACAGGATCGAGGCCAGTTCGTCCGACCAGATCAGCGGACTGCGCAGGCCGTAACGCGCCACCACGCCGGCAAACAGGATGACGATCTCGGCGACCACCAGAAGCGCCGCCGGGATCTCGACCAGCATCGCCAGCGTCGCTTCCAGCGATGCCGCGCGCGAACGGCGGCGAGGGGACATCGCCTCGCCGGCCCCCGCTATTGCGCCTTCGGCGTGAGCAGCCATCACGGTCCCCTTGACCGAAAGCGTTACGACAGCTTGCCGGCGGCCTTCTCCAGCAGCGCCCACGGCTGCTCGCCATATTTGCCTTTCCACTCGGCATAGAACCCGGCCGAGCGCAGTTTCTCGCGGAACGGCGCGGCATCCGGCTTGTTGAAGACCAGACCCTTGCCCGCGAGTTCCTGTTGCAGACCGGCATTCAGCTTGGCGACGTCCTCGCGCTCCTTGACGCCGGCCGCGTTAATGTTCTTGGCGACAATCGAGCGGACATCCTCCGGCAGCTTTTCCCAGGCCCGGCGGTTGGCCAGGAACCAGAAGCCGTCCCACATGTGGTTGGTCAGCGAGCAGTATTTCTGCACTTCGTAGAGTTTTGCGGTCGAGATGATCGCCAGCGGGTTTTCCTGGCCCTCGACGATCTTGGTCTGCAGCGCGGAATAAACCTCGCTGAAATTGATGGAGGCGGGCGCCGCATCGAAGGCCTTGAACATCGAGGTCCACAACGGCGAAACCGGCACGCGAATTTTAAAACCCTTGAAGTCGTCCGGACCGGTGATCGGCTTGGTCGATGACGTGGTCTGGCGGAAGCCGTTGTCCCAGATCCTGTCCATGACGACGAGACCGGCCTTGTTGATCTCGCCGCGCACATAGCCGCCGAGATCGCCGTCCATGGCCTTCCAGACCGTGTCGTAATCCGGGAATGCGAAACCGATGCCGTTGATCGACGCGGCCGGAACCAGCGTGGCAAGGATCAGGCCCGACAGCGTAAAGAATTCAACGCCGCCGGAGCGGATCTGGCTCAGCATGTCGGTGTCGGACCCAAGCTGGTTGTTTGGGAAAATCTGCAGATCGACCCGGCCATTGGTCTCGGTCTTGATCGCCGCCGCCATCTCCTTGGCGCGGACGTTCATGGGATGGGCATCGGGAAGATTGTTGGCATATTTGTAGTTGAATTCCGCCGTCTGCGCGCGCGCGATGAACGGTGCGCCGATGCCGCCCAGAACCGCCGAGGCGGCCGATGCCTTGAGCAGCGCGCGTCGTGAAAAGCTCATCTCGATCTCCCTTGAGATTATTGTTCTTGTGGCGACACCTTACGGACCTGAGGCGGCCCGGTCATCTGCCATCTCGCGAGCGGCTTTTGCAGCATCTCGCGGACGGCGGCAACAGCGGGAATTTCAAAGAAAGCGGGCCCTAGGGCACGCCGGAGCGCTGGCGCTGATGGCCCCCGGCGGCGCCGTAAAAAGCCACCACCGCGAGCACGAGTTCACGCATATTGCGATAAATTTGATGTAAGCAGCTGATCCTGCGCGAGATAAAGACATTCCATAATATACCTTATGCGAATCCTAGATATGCCTGTCTCGGTGTGGGAGATGCCTACGAGAACCCGCGGGCTGCTCGGTACTGAGCCCCCTGCACGCCGGCTGCTCCGGTCGATGGCTGCCGGCCGCAAGCGATACAAGGCGCCAGCGAATAGGTTTAGTGCGACGCGCTTGATAGCGGCTTCGCCTCGAGTTTCCTTAGGGAGCGATCGAGTGCCTCTGCGATTTCTGCGGCGACCACGGGCCAACCCACGACGTCGGTGATGCCGGCAGCGCCGTCGCAAGACTTGCCGGCCAGTTGCAACAAAATGGAACCGCCGCCGTTGTTGTTTGCGCATTCCAGCGCCGATGCTTTCGGGGGCCTTCGTTGCCGATCCAATCAATCAAGGAAGGCTTGCCTTATCCCTTGGGCGCGTCCTGGGACGGCAAAGGGACCAACTTCGCCCTGTTTTCCGCCAATGCCACCAAGGTCGAGATTTGCCTGTTCGACGGGGCCGGCCAGCGCGAACTCAGCCGGATCGAACTGCCGGAATACACCAACCAGGTCTTTCACGGCTATCTGCCGGATCTCGGGCCCGGCACGTTCTACGGCTACCGCGTTCACGGTCCCTACGAGCCCCAGGCGGGACACCGATTCAATCCCAACAAGCTGCTGCTCGATCCCTACGCGCGTGCCCACGCCGGTTCGCTGAAATGGGATCCGGCCGTTTTCGGGTATCAGATGGAGACTGGCGACGACCTCACCTTCGACGAACGCGACAGCGCTTCCTTCATGCCCAAATGCGTGGTCGTCGATCCAGACTTCGACTGGAAAGGTGAAGCCGGCCGGCAAAACGTACCCTGGGACCAAACCGTCGTCTATGAGGTGCACGTCAAGGGTTTTACGCGACGACATCCAGGCGTGCCGGAGAACCTGCGCGGCACCTACGCGGGTTTCGCCAGCCGACCCATGGTGGACTACCTCAATGCGCTTGGCGTGACGTCAGTCGAGCTGTTGCCGGTACACACCTTCGTCAATGACAGCCATCTGCTGGAAAAGAAGCTCACGAATTACTGGGGCTACAACACCATCGGCTTCTTCGCTCCCGATCCCCGCTACGCGTCGGACATCCCCAACAGTCTTCGCGAGTTCAAGGAAATGGTGGCCGCCCTGCACGCTGGCGGCCTCGAGGTGATCCTCGACGTCGTCTATAACCACACCGCGGAGGGCAATGAGCTCGGGCCGACGCTGTCGTTCAAAGGCATCGATAACCTCAGCTACTACCGGCTGCCGGATAACAAGCGCCACTACATCAACGATACCGGCACCGGTAACACGGTCAATCTCTCGCATCCCCGCGTGATCCAGATGGTTGCCGACAGCCTGCGCTATTGGTCGGAACAGATGCACATCGACGGTTTCCGATTCGACCTGGGTACCATCCTAGCCCGCGAAGTCTCCGGGTTTGACGAGCAGAGCGGTTTTCTCAAGGCGGTCGATCAGGACCCGCTGCTGACGCAGCTCAAGCTCATCGCCGAGCCCTGGGATTGCGGCCCGGGCGGCTATCAGGTCGGCGGCTTTCCGCCGGGCTGGGCAGAATGGAATGACAAATTCCGCGACGTGGTGCGAGACTTCTGGCGTGCCGAGGCAACGGTTGCCGAACTGGCGCCGCGGCTGTCGGCCTCCGGGGACCTGTTCGACCGTGGCGGCCGGCGCGCGTGGGCCAGCGTCAACTTCGTGACCGCCCATGACGGCTTCACCCTAAACGATTGGGCAAGCTACAACGATAAGCACAACGAAGCCAATGGCGAGAACAACAAGGACGGCGGTTCCACCAACCGCTGCTGGAATTGCGGCGCCGAGGGGCCGACGGACGACGATGCGATCGTCGCGCTCCGCAATCGGCAGAAACGAAACATGCTGGCGACGCTGTTGTTCGCACAGGGCACGCCAATGATGCTCGGCGGCGACGAGTTCGGGCGCAGCCAGCA
This sequence comes from Bradyrhizobium sp., assembly GCF_017881085.1. Taxonomy (GTDB): domain Bacteria; phylum Pseudomonadota; class Alphaproteobacteria; order Rhizobiales; family Xanthobacteraceae; genus Bradyrhizobium. The sequence continues at coordinate 18,439 of NZ_JADGRI010000008.1, read as the reverse complement.
GGGCAACAACAACGCCTATTGCCAGGACAGCGAAATCTCCTGGTTCGACTGGAAACTAGACGCCGACGCCAACGCCCTGCTCGCATTTACCAAACGTCTCATTGAGTTGAGAAAAGCCTACCCTGCCCTGCGCCGCAGCCGCTTCCTGACAGGACAACTCGATGAGACGCTGGGCGTCCGCGACGTCACCTGGATCAATGCCAATGGCAGCGAAATGCAGGAGGCGAACTGGACAGACGCCTCGATAAAATGTTTCGGGATGCTGCTCGATGGCCGGGCGCAGACGACCGGTATCAAGCGACGGGGCGAGAACAAGAGCGTCCTGATTGTCTTGAACAGCTTTGAAGACATTGTCGAGTTTACCTTGCCGCCGTCCGAAGGGGTTGATGCATGGTCCTTGAAGGTCGACACGAATATTCCCGATCGGACCGGCGGCGAGGCTTTCAAAGCTGGCAGCATCTACCAGGTGACCGGCCGCTCACTGCTGCTATTCGCGGTCAATGGCGGATGATCTGCCCGCCGGGCGGCGACCCCGGTTTAGGCCGATGACACCAGTGAAGCGGGCTAGGCCCCCGCCCCGTTTCGCGCGACGACGTTACGATAGAACGATGCGCTCAGCTTCGGGGTGCGGCGCTGCGTCTTGAAATCCACGTGGTAGAGGCCGAACCGCTTCTCCAACCCATAGATCCATTCGAAATTGTCCATCAGGCTCCACAGAAAATATCCGCGAACCGGTACGCCCTCGGCGGTCGCGCGCTGCAGCTGCGCCAGATAGTTGCGGAGATACATGATGCGGTCGAGATCGTAGATCTTGCCATCGGGGGCCAGCTGATCGACCGCCGACGTGCCGTTCTCGCTGATATAGATCGTATCGAGATTCCAGACCTTGGCCGCGAGCCGCGGCACCCAATAGGCGGTCTCCGGGCCGATCCTCAGCCATTCTGAATTCATGTGAGGAAACGAGGCAGGGAAAGGCAAGACGTCGAAGCCCGGCGCGTGTTCTGCGGCAACCACGTAGAACTGCGGCGCGTAAATGTTCAGGCCGACGAAATCGATCGGCGACGAGATGATCCGCAATTCATCGGCGGTATGTTTTGGAGCGTCCTTGCCGGCGTAGGCGAGAAACGCGTCCGTGTACTTGCCTTCCAGGATTACGTTCAGGAAGCCTGCGTTCATTTCACGCGTCGCGATCTCGGCGGCGCGCACGTTCTCCGGCGTGTCGATCGCGGGCACGCAGGCCGCGATGTTCTCGGCCGGACCAAGCTTGATGTCCGCGCGCCCTTTCGCGCGGATCGCCTGCACGGCGAGACCGTGGCCGAGCGCGGCGTTATGACGGACCTGGTTGACGACGGCCTGGGGCAATTTGAGGCCCGGCGCATCGATTCCTGCGCCGTATCCGAAATCCACGAATCTCGCGCATTCGTTGAGCGTGAAGATCGTTTTCACGCGGTCGCCCAACCGCCCGGCTACATATCCCGCGTAGTTCGCAAAGGCCCTGGAGGTCTCGCCGGATTGCCACCCGCCGAACCGGTCTTGCAACGATTGCGGCAAATCCCAGTGATAGAGGGTCGCATAGGGCGAGATGCCGTTCGCCAACAGTTCGTCCAGCAGCCGGTCATAGAAGTCGAGGCCTTTCGGGTTCGGCGCGCCGTCGCCGTCCGGAAACACCCGTGGCCAGGCGACCGAGAAACGATAGGCCTTGACGCCCAGCTCCCTGAGCAGGCCAACGTCTTCCTTGTAGCGATGAAAGTGATCGTTGGCCTGGTCGGCATTGCTGCCATCTTCGATCTTGCCCGGCTGATGGGCGAAGGTATCCCAGATCGAGCTTCCGCGCCCGTCTTCAAGCACGGCGCCCTCGATCTGATAGGCAGAGGTGGCCGTACCCCAGACAAAGCCGTTCGGGAAACGGGCAGCGGCGCGGGGAGCACTCTTTGGTTTGGCGCCGCGCTTCTGCGATTTCGCAGGCGTCGCCGACATGGCAACCGCGGACAGACCTGCGAGCTTCGCAAACCGGCGGCGCGAAAACTTACCGGGCATTGGCTCCCCGTCGGGTTCGTGGCTTGAACAGTTCGACAGGCCGAAGCCGCCGGCATCGAACCCTAGCAGGAGATTTGGCCTCGACGAAGCCCGCCCCGTCGTCGTGAGCCCGCAAGGTCCGCGGATGCTCGCGTCGCTACCGCCCGGTGAACCTCGGCTTGCGCCGCTCCAGGAACGCCGCCACACCCTCTTTGTGGTCCTCGCTCATGCTGGCGAATGCGAACTGGTCGACATCCATGTGGCTGGCGAGGTCGTCGAGCGCGTGCGCCAGCCGATTGACGGTCAATTTCGTCATGGCGACCGACAGCGGCGGTTGGGCGGCGACTTTTGCGGCGAGCGCCATGGCCGCATCGAAGGCGTAGCCGGGATCGGCCACCTCCTCCACCAGCCCCCATTCGTAGGCCTCGTCGGCCGAGATGCGTTGGTCGGCCAGGATCACCGCCTGCTTGGTGCGCGCCGGTCCGATCAGATGCAGCATGCGCGGGATGCTCTGCCAGCTCATGTTCATGCCGAGCCCGATCTCGGGCACCCGCAGATGGGCATCGCGGCCCATGACCCGAAAATCCAGCGCCACCGCCAGCGCCACGCCGCCGCCGACGCAAAAGCCTTCGATGGCGCCGATCGTGATCTGCTCCATCTCGTGCCAGGCGTGGGTGAGACGCGGCCCCAGCTTGAGGTGCCGGCGTAACGCGCCGAGGTCCATGGTCCGCCGTGCGCGGCCTTCGGGGTCCTTGAGGTCGAAGCCCGCGCTGAACGCATCCTTGCCGCCGGTGAGCACCACGACCGAGGTGCCGGCATCATCCTCGAAGCTGCGCGCGGCATCGGTGAGCTGCCGCAGCGCTTCCGGCGACAGCGCGTTGATGCCGTCGCCGCGGTCGAAGCGCACCACCGCGATGCGCCCCTCCGGTCCGAGGCCCTTTTCGATCGTCACAAAGTCCGCCACACCCTTGCTCCCTGCGCGTTGTTCTTCGCAACGATAGCTCATAAATGGCCGGTCCGCTCGCGCGCGGGTCTTCCCTCCGGCACGGGAAAGCGGATGGTGGTTCCGAGCGTGATCCAGTTGGCGTTTTCGCCCGTGATGTTGTGGCCATAGATTAGGTCGATCGAGAAGATCTCGTTGGGCCGGTAACGCACGCCGGTTTGAAACCGCGGCTGAACCACGCTCGGGATATCGGACGCGCCGGCCTGACCGAATGCCTCGATGGTCCATTGCAGCACATCGGTGAATTTCCAGTCGAATCCGAGGCCATAGGTCAGATAATGCCGGTCGACCGTGCGGTCCCAGAGCCAGCCGCCATTGATATTGATCCGCATGGTCTCGGAAAGCCGGAACGTTGCCGGCACTACCGCGAACGCCGTGAGGTTCTCCCCGGTCAGCGCATCGAACGAGCCGCCCGCGTAGAATGAAAAACCAAACCTTCCGATGCCGGTTGGAACGAGATTGGTCTTGGCCTTGGGAGCGATCGTGGTGCTCCAGTCTCCATCGCTGCGGGACCGATTGGTCTGCAAGGTCAATTCGACCGGCCTGAAGATATCGACAACGCATGATGGATTGGCCACGGCTGAAAGATCAGTGTTGGTTGCGGTCGAAATCCAGCTTTCGACCTTGCACGATCCGGCTTCGGAGATATCGGCGGCATCGACCGCATAGGCGCCATTGGCCGCCCGCGCCTCGCCCGCCGCCAGCAACACCAGAACAGCCGCCGTCGCGGCGGATATGGCACGTAGCCCCGTGAACCCCATCCGGGAAGGCTAGCTGAGTCTTCGCCCCGGCACAGGCAGAATCGTCTCGATGGCAAGCAGCCTCTGGGACGAACCGGCCCAGAGGCCGCTCCGCCCGGGCTACGGCAGATCGGCATCGATCTGCTCGAGACCTTCACGTTCACCTGAAAAGCTCCGTAGGCCGGGAATAGGCCGCGTTCACCGGCGTCCTTAACGTTGCGATCACGCCGACGCCCTTGCCCGCTCGGAGCGGAGTTCGGGCAAAAAAAGATCGCGATGAACGGAATAGTTCTCGATATCGACCGTCTACTCCATGACCCCAAGACGAGATCGGAGACGACGGATGTTGCAATTTCTCAAAACCTGCCTCGGGATGATGGTTTTTCGCGTGGTTCTCACGTTGGCCATGCCCCCTCTCGTCCTGGCGCATGAAGCGCATCGTTCCACACGGTCGGTCGATGCGACCTCCGCCGGCGAAGAAGGTCCATTTCTCCGGGAAAACGAAGCCGCGATGGAGAAAATGATGAACGGTATGGCGGCAAAGCCGAGCGGCGACATCGACCGGGATTTCGTTGCCATGATGGCTCCGCATCATCAAGGAGCAATCGACATGGCGGTGATCGAACTGCGCTATGGAAAGAGCGAGCAGCTTCGACGAATCGCCCAGGAAATCATCATCGACCAGATGCAGGAGATCGCCACCATGAAACTGGCGATCGGCGAGCAAGTCACGGCCTCCCTGCCCGCCCCGACGCAGCCAGACCGGGCCGCTACCGCGGCCGGAAATCCGCATCACCACATGGATATGTCTCCAGAAGGCAGCAAGTAGGAGAAGAAAATGCAGCGTTCGCTTCTTAAGGCCAGTCTACTGCTGGCGGCCACGATTCTCGCACCGTCGGCCACGGCGCTGGCCGGCCAGGCACCGGGCGCCGCGTCGGCGCCTGACATCCCGATGAGTCACCGCGACCGGGTCTACGCTGCCGAGCAATTCTCGAACACGGTGTCCGTCACCGATCCTGTCGACAACAAGCTGCTAGGCGTGATTCGCCTCGGCGACCCGCAACCCGGCAATTTCAGCCCGCTCTACAGAGGGCAAGTTCTCGTTCATGGCATGGGCTTTTCGCCCGATCACCACACCCTCGCGGTGGTCTCGATCGGCTCGAATTCGGTGACGTTTGTCGACACCGCGACCAACACCGTGAAGCATGTGACCTATGTCGGGCGCTCGCCCCACGAGGCGTTCTTTACGCCCGACGGCACGGAAGTCTGGGTAACCGTCCGCGGCGAGAACTACATCTCGGTGCTTGATGCACAAAGCTTTGCAGAGAAGACGCGCATCGTGACGCCGAATGGCCCCGGCATGCAGATTTTCTCGCCGGACGGGAAGTACGGCTACATCTGCTCGTCGTTCAGTCCGGAGACCGACGTCGTCTCGGTGGCGGACCACGGCATTGTTGCGCGGGTGAAGCAGGAAAGTCCGTTCTGCCCTAACATCGCAGCCACGCCCGACGGCGATCAAGTCTGGTTCACACTCAAGGATATCGGCAAGACGCAGGTGTTCGACGCCAGGCCACCATTCAGCCTGATCAAGACGATCGACACCGGGGCCATCACCAACCACGTCAACTTTGCCCGAACGGCGAAAGGGACGTTTGCTTACGTCACCGTCGGCGGAAGGAATGAAGTCAGCGTGTTCCGCACCGACGATTTCTCGCAAGTCGCCACGATCCCCGTGGGCAAGCTTCCGCATGGCGTCTGGCCGTCCGGCGACGGCACCCGCATCTACATCGGTTTGGAAAACGACGATGCGCTGGCCGCGATCGACACTGCAACCAACACGGTGGTTGCGACCATTCCGATTGGCCAGGCTCCGCAAGCCATCGCCTATGTGCCAAATGCCGCTGACCCGGACAACCGCGCAAATCTGGTCCCCCTTGGTGTTGCGGGCCAAGTCGCCCAATTGGCGCTTGCCTTGAAGTCGGACCCTGGACCAGGAAAGCCGGCGACTAATATTTCGCTGTTCGACCAGGGGCTGATCCAGGTTCTCCAGGCTTCGGTAACGGGCCTTGAACCGAAGCAGCGCTACATCCTCGCGCTTGCGCAAAAGGCCGACGGCGGCGGATCGGTGCAACCGCTTGCAGCATTCATGACGAACCCGGCGGGCAGCGCTATCGTCAATGCAGCTGGCCCCATTCGTCAGATCGTTCAGGGTTCTGCCAGCTCCGAACGCCGCTATCTTGTGATCGCGCCAGGCGACTCTTCGAAATTCGGGGAGGCCGTCCAGGTTCAGGCCCCGTGATCGCACGCCCTGCTCTTCCCTGCCGCGCATCCGGCCGGAGCCAGCCATGAATGAGATGCGGCTCTCGATCGAACCGCTGATCCCGGCGCTGCGCCGCTACGCGCGGGCGCTGGTCCGCAATTCCGCGACGGCCGACGATCTCGTGCAGGATTGTCTCGAGCGAGCCGTGAGCCGCTGGCACCAACGCCGTGAAGGAGAGCTCCGTCCCTGGTTATTCGCGATATTGCACAACCTGGCGGTGAGCCAGTTCCGCCAGTTGGCGACGCGCGGACAACACGTGGCACTCGATGCGGCCACCGAGGGTGATCTGGAGCAAGACGCCGTGCAGGAAAAAACGCTGATGTATCAAGATGTCCTTGACCGGCTTGCGAAGCTTCCTGAGGACCAGCGCTCGGTGCTTTTGCTCGTCGCGGTCGAAGAATTGTCCTACGCCGAGGCCGCCAAGGTGCTTGACGTTCCCATCGGAACTGTGATGTCGCGCCTCTCCCGAGCGCGCGAAAGACTGCATCGAGAAATTGAGGGACCTGCGAACAGTGGATCGACGCGTCCCGTGCAATTGCGGAGCGTGACATGAGCCATCGACCGATTACAGAAGACGATCTCCACGCCTACGTGGACTGCGTTCTGGAACCGGAGCGCCGGGCGGAAGTGGCCGCCTACCTTGACGGCCATCCGGATGTGGCCGAGCGTATCGCCGGCTACACGAATGAGCGCGATCTGATGCGCGCCGCCCTGGCCGGCATTGCGGACGAACCCTTGCCACCGCGGCTCAATCTGGCGCGGATCATCGAGAACCGCCGGCGGCGAACCGTGCCGACCTGGTGGGCGGTCGCGGCCATTCTGTTGATAAGCATCGGAGCGCTTGGTGGCTGGGCAATTCGCGGCGCCGTGCAGACCTCCGGCGGGGGGTTGGCGGCGCTCGCTCAAGAAGCGGCCTATTCCTATAACGTATATGCGCCAGATCATCTCCGTCCGGTGGAAATCAGGGCGTCCGACAGCGCGCAGCTTGTGCAGTGGGTATCCAACCGTCTGCGTCAACCGGTCAAGGTGCCGGATCTGACAGCTGCGGGCTATCGCCTGATGGGTGGACGCTTGATTGCGACGTCACACGGCCCTGCTGCGATGTTCATGTACGATGACGACCGGGGAACGCGGTTGGTGGTGCTGGCACGTCCGATGCTCACTGAGCAGGGCGCCCCAATGGCACCACAGTCGGAGCGTGGCATTTCCGGCTTTACGTGGGCTGACGACGGCATGGGTTACAGTCTGGTCGGCCAAGGTGGAGCTGACTCTCTCAAGCCCATCGCCAACTAAGCGCGAAAGCAATTGCGCATCATCTAACCATCGCACCGCCCTGCACGGGGCCGCCCGGGCTCCGTGGCCCACCGGCGAAGTGGCCGCTCCGCCGGTGCCGGCGGTTAGGCCGCGCTACGTTGGGTGTGTTTGCCTTCCCGCACCTCTTCGATGATCTTGGCGCTGAACGCCTCGAGGTCGCCGGGGTTGCGCGAGGTGATCACGCCATTGTCGACCACGACCTCGGAATCCTCCCATTTCGCGCCCGCGTTCATGACATCGGTCTTGATCGACTGATAGGAGGTCATCTTCCGGCCCTTGGCGATGCCGGTTTCGATCAGAAGCCACGGCGCGTGGCAGACCGCGGCGACGATCTTCTTCTGATTGAAGATGTCCTTGATGAAGGAAAGCGCCTTCGGTTCCACCCGCAGCAGGTCGGGATTGATCTGCCCGCCCGGCAGCACCAGCGCATCGTATTCGTCGGCTGAAACCTCGTTGAGTGTCTTGTCGACCCTGACCGGCCGGCCCCAGTCCTTCTTGTCCCATCCCCTGATTTCGCCTGGGTCAAGCGAAATCACGTGAACGGTGGCACCGGCGGCTTTCAGGCTGTCGCGGGGAACTTCGAGTTCCGACTGCTCGAAACCGTTGGTGGCGAGAATGGCTATTTTCTTGTTGTCGAGTTGCATGGATCGCTTCTCCTGGCGTGGCGCCCCGCCCGGTCCGGCAATGATCGAACCGGGCGATCGTTCCTCGGAGGCCGTGTGACAGGGCTGAAATTGCAATCAAACTCCGTTTGTCCGAACCACGCAGGCTGCATCGCATCTCGACATCACCGGAACATTTCGCCTATCCTTTGGGGTATGACCGGCCATCACCACAATCATGATCACGACCACGATCATTCGGAATTGTCCGAGACCGAATTGCGGGTGCGCGCGCTCGAAACCGTTCTGACCGAAAAGGGCTACGTTGATCCGGCCGCGCTCGATCTTCTGATCGAGACTTACGAGACCAAGGTCGGACCGCGCAACGGCGCGCGCGTCGTGGCCCGCGCCTGGGCCGATCCGGCCTATCGTGCCCGCCTCATCACGGATGCGACGCCGGCGATATTGGAACTCGGTTATGCCGGGCGTCAGGGCGAACACATCGTGGCCGTCGAGAACACGCCTGTCCTCCATAACATGGTCGTGTGCACGCTGTGCTCCTGCTATCCTTGGCCGGTGCTTGGGCTGCCGCCGGTCTGGTACAAGTCGGCGCCTTATCGCTCCAAGGCGGTGAAGGATCCGCGCGGCGTGCTTCGCGATTTCGGTTTTGAGCTGCCCGCGGGCACGGAGATTCGGGTCTGGGACTCGACCGCGGAAATCCGTTATCTCGTGCTGCCGATGCGCCCCGCCGGCACCGAAGGCTGGAGCGAAGAGCGCCTCGCCGACCTCGTCACCCGCGACAGCATGATCGGCACGGGATTGCCGAAGCAGCCCCACGAGGTCGCGTGATGGATGGCGCGCACGACATGGGCGGCGTGGCATGGTCCGGTCCGGTGCAGCCGGAACCGGACGAGCCGGTGTTTCATGCCGAGTGGGAACGGCGCGCCTTTGCGCTCACGCTGGCGATGGCGATGCCCGGCGGCTGGAACATCGACATGTCGCGCTTCGCCCGCGAGGATCGTCCGCCCGCGGACTATCTCGCCATGAGCTATTACCAGATCTGGCTCGCCGGCCTCGAGCGGCTGATGCTGGAGCGCGGCCTCGTCGCATCGGATGAAATCGAGGCCGCAAAGCCGCTGCATCCGGCAAAGCCGGTGACGAAGACGCTGACGCGTGACGGAGTAGCCGCCATGCTGCATCGGGGCGGACCGACCGAACGCGAGGCGGTGAGCCCTGCCCGCTTCGCTGCCGGCGATCGCGTGCGGGCGAAAATGATCCATCCGCCGACCCATACGCGGCTGCCGCGCTACGTGCGTGGCCATAGCGGCGGCGTCGAACGCGTGCTCGGCTGTCATGTCTTTCCCGACAGCAATTCCACCGGCGCCGGCGAAAACCCGCAATGGCTTTACACCGTGACGTTCGGCGGCCGCGAACTGTGGGGCGAGGCGTCCGATCCGACACTGAAGGTTTCAGTCGACGCCTGGGAGCCCTATCTGGAGCCGGCCTGATGTCGCTTGATCCGCAAGCCGCCAACGCGGCGACCCGCGCCGTGCCCGGCATTCCCCGTGACGCCGACGGGCCGGTGTTTCGCGAACCCTGGGAAGCGCAGGCCTTTGCGATGGCGCTGGCGCTGCACGCACACGGATTGTTCACCTGGAACGAGTGGGCAGCCTCACTTGCCGATGAAATCAGGCGTGCGCAGGCGGCCGGGGATCCCGACTGCGGCGAGACCTATTACCGGCATTGGCTGGCAACGCTTGAAAAGCTTGTCGCCGCGAAAGGCGTGGCTTCTTCCGAAACCCTGCACCGCTACCGCGACGCCTGGGACCACGCCGCCGACCGCACGCCGCACGGCGCGCCGATCGTGTTACAGCCGGACGATTTTGCAAGTTAGAGCGTTTTCGAGCGAAGTGGATACCGGTTCGCGTGAAGAAGACGCGTCAAAACAAGAATCTAGAGCTTCGGTTCTGATTCAACCAGAACCGATCATGCTCTAGGCGGTCTTCGCCGCATATTCCCGCCAGCCCTTCGCGCGCAAGGCGCAGGCCGGGCATTTGCCGCACCCATAGCCCCAGTCGTGCCGCGCACCGCGCTCGCCGAGATAACAGGTGTGGGAGTGTTCGCGGATGAGATCGACCAGCCCTGCCCCGCCGAGTTCGTTGGCGAGCTTCCATGTCGAGGCCTTGTCCAGCCACATCAGCGGCGTATGCAATTCGAACTGCTTGTTCATGCCGAGATTGAGCGCCGTCTGCAGCGCCTTGATGGTCTCGTCGCGGCAGTCCGGATAGCCGGAATAATCCGTCTCGCACATGCCGCCAATGATGTGGCTGATGCCGCGCCGGTAGGCCAGCGCGGCCGCAAAGGTCAGAAACACCAGATTGCGGCCGGGCACGAACGTGTTGGGCAGGCCGTCCGTTCCCATCGCGATTGCGACATCGCGCGTCAGCGCGGTGTCGGAGATATCGGCCAGGGTCGGAATCTTCAGGGTGTGGCTGTCGCCGAGCTTTGCCGCCCAGTCCCCGCGCAGCGATCTGATGCCGCCGAGCAGGCGATCGCGGCATTCAAGCTCGATGGCATGACGCTGCCCGTAGTCAAAACCGAGCATTTCGACGCGCGCAAAGCGCTGCAGCGCCCAGGCAAGGCAGGTGGCGGAATCTTGCCCCCCGGAGAACAGCACCAGCGCGGTTTCGGATTGGAATTGATCGCTCATGAGCTGCCCCTTAGCATCCATCGAACGCGGGGCCAATCGGTGGAAATGCCTGTCTGTCCGGCTCGTTTGGCTGGGATTGGCGCCTGTCTTGCTGCATATAGGTCTGAATTCCCTCAGGCTCGGTGCCCGAATGACCCCTTCCCGCGATATTTCACGCCTGCTCGAAATCATGGCGGCGTTGCGAACGCCCGGCACCGGTTGCCCCTGGGATCTCGAGCAGGATTTTGCGACCATTGCGCCCTACACCATCGAGGAAGCCTACGAGGTCACCGACGCCATCGCGCGCGGCGATCTCGACGATCTCAGGGAGGAACTCGGCGATCTTCTGCTGCAGGTGGTGTTTCATGCCCGCATGGCCGAGGAGCGGAACGCATTCGCGTTCGGCGACGTGGTCGAGGCGATCACGCGCAAGATGATCCGGCGGCATCCGCATGTGTTCGCCGACAAGGACGGACGGTTGACGCCCGGCCACGTTAAGGAAGCGTGGGACCGCATCAAGGCCGAGGAGAAGGCCGAACGCGCCGCGCGGCGTCCCCGAGAGGAAACCGCGCACAAATCGCTGCTGTCGGGCGTAAAGGCCGGGCAACCCGCCCTGACACGCGCCATGGCGCTGCAGCGCAGGGCCTCCAGCGTTGGCTTCGACTGGAACGATCCGCGCGCGGTGTTGCACAAGATCCGCGAGGAAGCCGACGAGATCGAGGCCGCGCTCGACCGCGGCGACGCGCAAGAACTCGCCGGCGAAACCGGCGATCTCCTGTTCGCACTGGTCAACCTGGCGCGCCACGCCGGCGTCGATCCGGAGACCGCGCTGAGCGGCACCAATGCCAAGTTCGAGCGCCGGTTCGGCTATATCGAGCGCGCCCTGACCGCGCAGGGACGCTCGCTCGAGGAAGCGTCGCTCGCGGAAATGGACGCGCTATGGAACGAGGCGAAGGGCGGGGAGAGCAAGTAGCTCTTGCCATGTCCGGCCTTGTGCCGGGCATTCACACCGCGTGCGGCACCGCATCGAACCGGTTGACCACGATGTCGCGCTTGGTTTCATCGACGCGCACGGTCATGTCGAAGCGGCCGTCATGGAGCTGCTTGTTCAGCACTTCCGAATTGCGGTGCAGCCAGCTGATGCCGGCGCCGTCGGAAGCGTCGATCGAAAGGTCCAGCGTCGTGCGCGTTGCCGCCAGCCGCGCCTCGATCGCGGCGAGCAGCGCGTCGATGCCCTCGCCGGCCTCGGCGGAAACCAGGAAACACGGGCGCTCCGGGGGGCGACGCGCGGCGATATTCTCCAGGTTCTCGCGCCCGTCGGCATCAAAGCGGTCGATCTTGTTCCAGACTTCGAGAATGCGGTTTCCCGCATCGGGATCGATGCCGAGCTGGCGCAGCACGGTGTCGACGTCGCGCTGCTGCGCTTCGGTGTCCTCATGCGAGATGTCGCGAACGTGGAGAATGACGTCGGCCTCCAGCACCTCCTCCAGCGTCGCGCGAAATGCCGCGACCAATTGGGTCGGCAGGTTGGAGATGAAGCCGACCGTGTCGGACAGCATCGCCTTGCCGCCATGCGGGAGTTTTAGCGCGCGCAAGGTCGGGTCCAGCGTTGCGAACAGCATGTCGGCGGCCTGCACGTCGGCGCGGGTCAGCCGGTTGAACAGGGTCGACTTTCCGGCGTTGGTGTAGCCGACCAGCGCCACCACGCGGTACGGCACGCGCTGCCGGCCTTCGCGATGCAGACGCCGCGTCGCCTGAACCTTCTTGATTTCGTTCTCGAGACGCGTGATGCGCTCGCCGATCAGGCGGCGGTCTGCTTCAATTTGCGTTTCGCCGGGGCCGCCCATGAAACCGAAGCCGCCACGCTGGCGCTCCAGATGGGTCCATGACCGCACCAGGCGCGAGCGCTGATAATTCAGGTGCGCCAACTCGACCTGCAGCGCGCCTTCCTTGGTCTTGGCGCGGCGACCGAAGATCTCGAGGATCAGTCCGGTGCGGTCGAGCACCTTGGTGTTCCAGGCCTTCTCGAGATTGCGCTGCTGGATCGGCGACAGCGCGCAGTCCATCACCACCAGTTCGATGTCGTGGCCGGTGATGATGCCTGTGATCTCCTCGACCTTGCCCTTGCCGAGGTAGGTCGCGGGCCTGATCTGACTGACCGGCGCGATCAACGCGTCCGCGATCGTCAGATCGACGGCGCGCGCCAAGCCCACGGCTTCCTCGAGCCGCGCCTCGGTATCGCGCAGGACACGCTGATCCGTCTGCGTCTCGGCATCGCCGCGGCGCACGCGCAGATAAGGGCCGATGACAATCACCCGCCCGGTGGCCTTACCCCCTGCAGACCGCGGACGGTCGGCACCCCCGTTGATCTCTCGGGGTTCCAATCAGGTCACTCTCAAGCGGGAGCATCCTCGCCGCCTTCGAACAACTGGATCGGAGCGCCCGGCATGATGGTCGAGATCGCGTGCTTGTATACAAGCTGCGAATGACCGTCGCGCCGCAGCAGCAGACAGAAATTGTCGAACCATGTGACAATCCCCTGCAGCTTCACTCCATTGACCAGAAAGATCGTCAGTGGCGTTTTGGTTTTGCGAACGTGATTAAGGAAGGTGTCCTGTAGGTTTTGTGCGCGGTCTGCCGCCATTGTTTTTATCCCGCATTCTTGTTGGTTTCTTTTTGTTGAACCGGGAGCAGCTCTCTTTCGGAACGTCTCCCAGTTGCCCGCAACCCCCTGAGATCCCCCTCCGGGAGGCGCGACGGCATGATTAGAAGGCAGGCGCGGTTTTTAGGCAAGCCGGTTCGCACATTTGACATGGAAACACGGGCGCAATTCCCCGAAAAGCCTCAAAAGCTGGCAAATATATCAAGAAGACACCGGCTCAACCGACCCCGAGGGCCTTGAGCTTGCGATGCAGCGCGGAGCGCTCCATGCCGACGAATTCCGCCGTGCGAGAGATGTTGCCTGAGAAGCGGCTGATCTGGGCGATCAGATAGTCGCGCTCGAATACTTCCCGCGCCTCGCGCAGCGGCAAACCCATAATATGCTCGCCATTGTTGCTGGTCGGCATCGCCGGCACCATCGAGCCGACATCCTGCGGCAACATATCGGCAGTGATGATCACTTCCGGACCGCCCCCGGCCAAAATCATGACGCGTTCGACGTTGTTGCGCAGCTGCCGGACATTTCCGGGCCAGACATGGGACTGCAATACCGCCATCGCATCCTGCCCGATCTGGCGTTTCGGTAACCCGGTAGCGGCCGATATCTGATCCATGAAATAGTCGATCAGCTCGGGAATGTCCTCGCGGCGCTCCGACAGCGGCGGCACGCGAATCGGCACCACCGACAGCCGGTGATAGAGATCCTCGCGGAACCGCCCTTCCGCGATCTCCTCTTCCAGGTTGCGCGCCGTCGAGGAGACGATGCGAACGTCGACATTGACCTTGGTGGTGCCGCCCGATCGCTGGAACGTCTGATCGACCAGCACCCGCAGGATCTTGTTCTGGGTTTCGCGCGGCATGTCGCCGATTTCGTCGATGAACAGGGTGCCGCCATGAGCTTCTTCCAGCGCGCCGGCCTTGCGCTGATGCTCGCCATTGGACTGCTCGACGCCGAACAGTTCGACCTCCATGCGCTCCGGCGTGATCGCTGCGGCGTTGATGACGACGAAGGGTCCTTCGGCGCGGCCTGAAAGATTATGCAGCGTTCGCGCCGCCAGTTCCTTGCCGGAGCCGGAAGGGCCGACGATCAGGATGCGGCTGTTGGCCTTGGCGGCCCGCTCGATGGTCTGGCGCAACTGATTCATACAGGCGGAGCGCCCGGTGAGAGTGCTCGCCGCCGGCGCGAGTTGCTTGAGTTCCTTCACCTCCCGCTTCAGCCGCGAGGTCTCCAGCGCCCGCGTCGCCACCAGAATCAGCCGGTCGGCCTTGAACGGCTTCTCGATGAAGTCGTAGGCGCCGCGCTTGATGGCGGCGACCGCGGTTTCGATATTGCCATGTCCTGATATCATCACGACCGGCAGATCGGGCTGTTCGCGCTTGATCTGCTCCAGCAACTGCAGGCCATCGAGCTTGCTGCCCTGCAACCAGATGTCGAGAAACACCAGATGCGGGCGGCGATTGGCGATCTCCGCCAGCGCCGAATCGCTGTCGCGTGCGGTCCTGGTGGTGAATCCCTCGTCGTCGAGAATCCCCGCGACCAGATCGCGAATATCTGCTTCGTCATCGACAATCAGAATATCACTTGCCATGGGTCACGCCTGTCTTGTCAGTTGCCGGTTGCGGCTTCGGTTTTTGTTTCGTTGCTGGTCGCGCCTGAAGTCCCGTCTGGATTAGTCGCGTCAGGGGGGCTGGTGGTTTCGGAAGCTGGCGCTTTTGTTTCGGGCAAGGCCTCCTTGCCTTCGGCCTTTGCATGGCCCGATATCGCGAACCGCAGCCGCATCCAGGCGCCGCGCTGGCCCGGCCTGATGTCGGCGGCATCGTGGAGTTCGATCCGGCCGCCGTGGTCTTCCAGCACGCGCCCGACGATCGCCAGTCCAAGGCCGGTGCCCTTTTCGCGCGTCGTGACGTAGGGTTCGAGCAGACGCGCCCGGCTCACCTTTGGCAAGCCAATCCCGTTGTCGACGACGTCGATCAGGATGTCATCGTTCTCGCGCCCCGCGATGACCTCGATACGACCCTTCCCCAACTCCTCCGGCGGGACCGCTTCAATGGCCTCCGCGGCGTTCTTGATGATGTTGGTCAGCGCCTGCGAAATCAGCCGCCGGTCGAACTGCGCCCGCAACGGATCTTGCTTGATTTCGGCTTCGATATCGATGTCGGGATGCCCAACCCGCATCAAGAACACCGCCTGGCGTACGGTATCGGCGACGTCCTCGCCCTCAATCACGGGTTTGGGCATGCGCGCGAAGCGCGAGAATTCATCGACCATCCGCCTGATATCATCGACCTGCCGCACGATCGTATCGGTACATTGTTCAAAGACGGCCTTGTCCTCGGTGATGACCTTGCCGAATTTGCGGCGAATTCGCTCTGCGGAAAGCTGGATCGGCGTCAGCGGATTCTTGATTTCGTGGGCAATGCGGCGGGCGACGTCGGCCCATGCCGAGGTGCGCTGCGCGGAAACTAGTTCGGTAATGTCGTCGAGCGTGATGATGTAGCTGTCGCGCGACTGGCTGGTCTGCTCGGCGCTGACGCGAACCGAGAGGTTGCGCTCGTGGCCGTCGCGCAGAATCGTGATCTGGCCCTGCACCAGCCGCTGCGTGCCCTCGCGCGCGGTCTTCATCATGTCGTCGAGCTCGGGCAGCACGTCCGACAATGGATGGCCCAGCGTCTCCGATTCGGCGTGACCGATCAGCTTTTCGGCGGAGCGGTTGAGAATGCCGACGCTGCCAGAGGCATCGACGCCGATGATGCCGGCGCTCGCCGACGACAGCACCGCCTCGATGAAGCGGCGGCGGCTGTCAATCAGGTCGCTGGCGTTGACCAGTTCGTCGCGCTGGGTGCGCAATTCCTGCGTCATCTTGTTGAAGGTCTCGCCGAGCTGCGCGAGATCACCCTCCGACTTGTGCACCGGCACCTGGACATGAAGGTCGCCGGTCGAGACAATATTGGCGGCGCTCATCAGCCGCCGGATCGGCGTGACCAGCCAATTGGCGAAGTTAAGGCCGATCAGAACGGAGGCCATCAGGATGGTCAGTCCGATCACGGCAAACATCAGCGCGAGCGACACCTGCATGCCGAGCCGGCGCGACTCCAACTCCGCATATTCGGCGACGCTCGCCTGCGTCTCGTTGACCTGCGCAACCACGTGCGGATCAAGCAGGCGGGCGACGTAGAGGAACGTGTCGTTGAACGCGCGCAGCCGGATCACCGCCGCGACGTAATTGCCTTCAGGGAAGACCGATATCTCGGGTTCGTCTTCTTTGACATTGCTCAGGAATTCCGGCGCTGGCGTCGCGAAGGTCTGCTGAATGACGGTCTGCGCCCTCTCCAGGGGACGGCCATCCTTGTCGATCAGCATCGCGCCCGGCAAGTTGCGCGAGGCCGCACTTGCCGTCAGAAGCTCGCGGAACGTTCCGCGATCCTGGTCGTATAAGGGCCGGGCGTGCGCGATGTCGTTGGCCATGCCCAGAATGTCGCCGCGAATAAGCTCGGCGTGTTCGTAAAGATACGCGCGCGCAACGATCAGCGAGTTCTGGATCACCTCGCGCGTCGGCCCTGAAAACAGCCGATCGAAGCCCCGGTCGATGGTCACATTGGCGACGATCGCCACCAGCACGGCCGGCAACACCGCAATCACGGAGAACAGGCCGACAATCTGGACGTGCAACCGCGCCGCCGCCCGGCCCCGGCGGCGGGCCTGCACAACCTGCCAGAGTTCACGGATGATGATGCCGACCAGCAGCAGGATGATCGCTGCATTGATCAGCATGAAGGAAATGACGACGTCACGGGTCGGCTCGATCCGGGTCAGGCCCGTGAGCACCACGAAGGTCAGCAGCGCCGACAGCAGCGCGACGGCGACCACAAACGGCGCCACGAACCTCCAGAGGGACCGCCCCTTGGATTCGACAAACGACGGAGCGAAGGATGCGGCGGAGGTGTCTGCGCTGGTCATTCCGGCAAGGGGGTGAGCTGATGGCCTGACGTCCGCCCGCAGCGGACTGATGCATTCATATCACAATGTTGCCGAATTGCGACAATTCCGCGGCGCGTGATCCTTGCATCCACCGTGCTTATGCCGCGGCTTCCCGCATAGATCGCCAACGATGCGTCCGGTGGACCGGGAACCCTCAGCTACCGCTGCGGTAGACCTGAATATCCAGATCACGAATCTTCTTGCGCAACGTGTTCCGGTTGAGCCCGAGCAGGTCGGCGGCGCGAATCTGATTGCCCCTTGTGGCCGCCAGCGCGGCGGTCAGCAGCGGCACCTCGATCTCCTTGAGGATCCTGTGGTAGAGGCCCGGCGGAGGAACGCCGTTGGGAAACCCCGAAAAGTGCGACGACAGGTAGGCCTCAACCGCGCCGCCGAGATTATCGACGCCGTGCTGGACGCTGCCGCCCGAACTGACCGCCGGCGGCGCCAGTTCGCCGTCGATGACCGAGCCCGTGATCACGTCTTGCGGATACAGCGCGGCCAGCCGCCGCGCGAGATTTTCGAGTTCGCGCACATTGCCCGGCCAGCGGTGCTGCTTCATGCGCTCCAGCGCGAGCGCATCGAGCTTCTTCGGGGGCAGTCCGTCCTTCTCGGCCAGCGCGAAGAAATGCCGGATCAAATCGGGCAAATCCTCGATCCGCTCGCGCAGCGGAGGCAAGCGCAGCGGCACCACGTTGAGGCGGAAGAACAGATCCTCGCGGAACAGTCCCTGCTGTATCAGGATACGCAGATCCTTGTTGCTGGCGGCGACGATGCGCACGTCGGTCTTGATCGGGGTGCGGCCGCCGACCGTGGTGTATTCGCCCTGCTGCAGCACCCGCAACAGGCGGGTCTGCGCCTCCATCGGCATGTCGCCGATTTCGTCGAGGAACAGTGTCCCGCCTTCGGCCTGCTCGAAGCGGCCGGAAGCGCGGGTATTGGCGCCTGTGAACGCGCCCCGCTCGTGGCCAAATAATTCCGATTCGATGAGATCGCGCGGGATCGCGGCCATGTTGACAGCGACGAACGGGCCGTTGCGCCGCTTGCCGTAATCGTGCAACGCCCGCGCCACCAGTTCCTTGCCGGTGCCGGACTCGCCGGAGATCATTACCGTGAGG
>NZ_JADGRI010000355.1 GCF_017881085.1 Bradyrhizobium sp. | reverse complement strand
CGCTCCGGCGTCTCGCTCAGAACCGGAAAGATGCCGATGGCGCCTCCGGCGGCCGCTTCGCCGGCGCCTGACGTCTTGAGCCCGAACGGCGCGACCAGCGCATTTCGCAGCGACAACAGGGATTCCACCCAGCGCGGCGAGCGGCCCATCATGCGCTGCGCGGCATGTCGTGCATCGAGCGCCCGGCCCTCGACGGCGATCCGGAAAGCGTCGACGAACTGCGCGCCGGCAAGCAACGCGGCGCGATCAACATCCGGCTCGACCTCCTGGACCTTCATGCGGAGGCAAGCCTGTTCGCCAGCCGCCTGAAACGCAAGAGCAGAAGTGAGGCATAGGCCAGCGACCCCACCGACAAGCCGATCCAGACGCCGACGGCCCCGAGATGCGCCTGGAAGGCCAGCGCCCATGCGGCGGGAAAGCCGATCAGCCAGTAGCCGATCACGGCGAACAGCAGCGGGATGCGGGTGTCCTTCATGCCGCGCAGCGATCCGGCCATGATGGTCTGAACGCCGTCCGTGAGAAACAGCGTGGCGGCGACCACGAGCAACGTCGCGGCGAGGTCGATCGTGGCGTCCGCGTTCCCGGCCGTATCGCCGAAGAAAAGCCGCGCGATCGCAAAACGACAAACGATCACCATCAAGGTCAGGCCGGCTCCGAACATGAGGCCCAGCAGCAGGGCGGCGAGACCGGCACGCCTGACGCCGGCGGCGTCGTTGCGGCCGACGGCGTGGCCGACCCGCACCGTGGCGGCCATGCCGATGCCGAGCGGCACCATGAACAGGACGGCCGTGACCTGCAGGGCGATCTGGTGGGCCGCGAGCGCGGTCGTGCCGATCAGGCCGGCCAGCAGCGCCGCCGAGGAGAACAGGCCGTATTCCATCATGAAGGCGATCGAGATCGGCGCACCGATCGCGATCAGCTGACGCATCATCGCCCAGTCGATGCGCCAGATGTTTCCGAGCACATGGTATTTCGAAAACGGCCGGCGCGAGGTGGCGAACCACAGCCCGGCCAGGAACATGGCGAAATTGACGATCGTGGTGGCGATGCCGGCGCCGAACAGCCCGAGCGGCGGCAGCGCCCACGCGCCGTGAATCAGGAGATAGACCAGAAGCCCGTTGGCCGGGATCGCCGCCAGCGTGATCCAGAGCACGGGCTCGGGCCGGTTGAGCGCGCCCATGAAGCCGCGGATGGCCATCAGCCACAGCGCGGGCGTCGCGCCCCAGACCAGGCCGAGCAGATAATCCTGCGCGAGCTTGGCCGGCGGCTCCGCCTGCCCGAGCATCAGCAGGATCCGTTCGCCGTAGAGCGGAAACGTCATCATCGGCAGCGAGATCAGCAGCGCGGCCCAGAGCCCGACGCGCAAGCTTCGCCGCACCCGGTGCAGGTCGCGGGCGCCGAAGGCCTGTGCTGCGAGCGGCGACACCGCGGACACCACGCCGAGGCCCAGGGTGAAGCTGACGAAATAGACGGTGCTGGCCAGTGCCGCCGCGGCAACCGCCGCCTCGCCGAGCCGGCCGATCAAAGCGAGATCGGTCGTCATCATCGCGATCTGTCCGAGCTGGATCAGCGCCATCGGCGCGGCCAGTTTTACCGTATCGGCGAATTCGGCCGCGAGATGACGCTCGCGAGGGGAAGCGGCTCCGTGCGGCGCGATGGATGCCTGCTGTGTTTTTTCAAGAACGGTCATCGGCCGAGACTAGCGCATGATGGTTTCGAGTTGGGTCAAAGCTTTGCGAGTCGATCACCTCGCCCCGCTTGCGGGGAGAGGTCGCGAAGCGCAGCGAAGTCGGGCGGGTGAGGGGGCTCTCCGCGAGTCGCGTTCGTTGAAAGAGCCCATCACTCCAACCCTCTAAGAGCGAGCTACGCTTCTCGACCCCGCGAAGGGCGGGGAGAGGGAGAAGTAGCCGATACTCCTTGTATTAGCTACCGCGCCCGCTCCGGCACACGCGTGATCCGGGCGCCCGGCGCATTGAGCCGTTCGTCGATCCGCTCATAGCCGCGTTCGATCTGGTCGGCATTGTTGATGGTGCTGGTGCCCTTGGCGCACACCGCGGCCAGCAGCATCGCCAATCGGCCGACTTCAACCGGCAAACCGGACAAGTTTGCGAAGGCGACAAGAGCTTTGCCGCAGTTTCGCGGCGACGCTCGGACTTCAACGTGGCTTCACCGGATTGCGGCCAATGTCGCTTTCGATTGGCTCCGCGGCCGATCGGCGCGCGAGGCAAAGTTGACGGTTCATCTGGCCGAAGCCCTGGACGAGGCGACAAGCTGGCCGCGCCTGTTAACCACGAAATAGATCTGCGGATGAAAATGCAAAAATTTAAGATAAATTGAATCAATCGGCGGGTCGACGTGTGTTGCGAATTTTCATTCTACCAGCGCGGTAGAAAGAACCACACATGGAGCGTCTTTTGTTGGCTGCCATCGTTGCGATGGCGGCGAGTGGCCCTGCATGGGCCCAATCATCGACGGGGTCGGGCGTCGGCATTGCCGGATCGACATCGAATTCGCAGGCGATCTCGGGGCAGGGCGGCTCGGCGAGGATCACCAGCATCAGCACCGTGCCGGCCGATCAGACGGTCAAGAACGTGCCGAGCGTTTTCGCACCGGGCTTGGCCGCGGCCGGGCTCGAAACGTGCCTCGGGTCGGTTTCCGGCGGAGGCGCGTTTGTCGGGACCGGATTCAGCTTCGGCACCTCGATCCCTGATCCCAGCTGCGCGGCGCGGCTCGATGCGCGGACGCTGTGGAGCATGGGCCTGAAGAAGGCCGCGGTGGCGCGGCTTTGCCTCAACACCGACATCTACCGCGCGATGCCGGACGTTTGCGCAATCTATCTGCCGCGGGCTCCCGTGCGTCCCATCCACGCTCCCGCTCGGGCCGCCTACGCATCGGCGGCCACGACGGCCACGGACGAGCAGCCCTACGCGGGCGGCCCGATCCTGCTGGTCGAGGGCGAGACCGGCAAGATCCGTCTTTGCAACGACTACGACGAGCCCGGCCAGCGCTGCCGTGTCTGGGCCTACGTCGAGCACCACGCGTCTCCGCCGAAGAAGAAAGCGGCGGCGGGTGGTGGACTGACGACCATGGCAGCAAGCCAACCCGCCCCGGCACCCGCCGTGGCGGAAACCGAAAAGAAGGAAAAGTCACGATGAAGAAGCTGTTGATGAGTGTGGCGTTCATCGCTCTGGCGGGAAGCATTGTGCCGGCTGACGCCGGCTCGACGGTCGCCGTCGGGGGAGGCCTCAACCTCGGTCACGTCCAGACCACCACGGGGGCCGCCTCGATCGGCACCGCGGCGGCGGGTTCGCTCGCCAACGGGACCACCACCAGCATCGGTGCTGGTTTCGCGGCGGCCTCCCCGGCCGGCGGCATCTCGACCGGCCTCGGAGCGTCTGTGGGTCAGAGCAACGCCGTGAGCGGCGCGGCCTCGATCGGCAACGGTGCGGCCATCACGAGTGGTGTCTCCAACAACATCGGTGTCGGTGTCGGCGGAGGCTTCACCAACGTGCTGCCCTAACGTAGACGACAGCAGCATGGTGGCAAATCTTCGTCACCATGCTGCTGATCGGGTGGGGGTGCGATCTTCTACGCAACCGCGCCGACGAGGTGATCGAATGGTTGCTTCTCGCTGCGGTACGTGATTGCGGAAATGGCACATTTCGGGCGTGCCGTAATGTCCGGCTTGAGTCCGGAATGCGCACCAGGCACATCCGTCGACCGTTCCGGATATATGAGTCCACGCCCTGGACTCAACTCAAACTAACCCGCCCGCGCCGGCACCCGCGTGATCCTCGCGCCCAGCGCGTTCAGCCGCTCGTCGATCCGCTCATAGCCGCGTTCGATCTGGTCGGCGTTGTTGATGGTGCTGGTGCCCTTGGCGCAGACCGCGGCCAGCAGCATCGCCATGCCGGCGCGGATGTCGGGAGAGGTCATCAGCGCGCCGCGCAGCCGGCTCGGCCCCGCCACGATCGCCCGGTGCGGGTCGCACAGCACGATGCGCCCGCCCATTGCTATGAGTTTATCGACGAAGAACATCCGGGACTCGAACATCTTCTCGAACATCAGGATCACGCCGTCGCACTGGGTCGCGGTGACGATGGCGATCGACATCAGGTCGGCGGGAAAGGCCGGCCACGGCTGATCCTCGAGCTTCGGCACATGGCCGCCGAAATCGTCGCGGATCTTCAGCGTCTGGTGATCAGGCACCACGAGGTCGTCGCCGTCGACCTCGCAGACCACGCCGAGCCGCTCGAACCCCATCCGGATCGAGCGCAGATGTGTGACGCCGGCGCGCGCGATGCGCAGCGGCGACCGCGTCACCGCGGCGAGCCCGATCAGCGAGCCGACCTCGATGTGATCGGGCCCGATCGAATAATTGGCGCCTCGAAGCGTGGCCGGTCCGTGCACGATCATGGTGTTGGTGCCGATGCCCTCGATCCGGGCCCCGAGCGCGACCAGGAAATGCGCGAGGTCCTGCACATGCGGCTCGGACGCGACGTTGCGCAGATGGGTGGTGCCGTGGGCGCCCACCGCGGCCATCAGCGCGTTTTCGGTGGCGGTCACGCTCGGCTCGTCGAGAAAGACATCGGCGCCGTTGAGGCGCTTCGCCCTGAATTGCAGCCGGTCGGACGCGGTGACGCTGGCGCCGAGCTGCTCGAACGCCAGAAAATGGGTGTCGAGACGCCGCCTGCCGATGACGTCGCCGCCGGGCGGCGGCAGCATCACCTCGCCGCAGCGGGCCAGCAGCGGCCCCGCCAGCAGGATCGAGGCGCGGATCCGCGCGCAGAGCACCGGATCGAGGTCGGCGGCGCGAATGTTTTTGGCGTGGATATCAAGCGTATTGCGCTCGCGCCATTCGGCCGACGCGCCGACCGAGCGGATCAGCTCCACCAGCGTTTCGGTGTCGCGAATCCGCGGAACGTTTTGCAGCGTGACCGGATGCTCGGTGAGCAATGCCGCGGCAATGATCGGCAGCGCGGCGTTCTTGTTGCCGGCAGGTGTGATCGTGCCAGAAAGCCGGTGTCCCCCTTCGACCACGTACTGGATAGGGGAGGCCGGCCCGGCTGTCGGGTCACTCATGGGGTTTCGCCCGAAGCTTGAGTTAAGTCTTGTGGAATCAGTGGGTTGCGAAACGCACCGTAGCACAGGCGGGGGAATTCCGTCACGCTCTCCCTT
>NZ_JADGRI010000354.1 GCF_017881085.1 Bradyrhizobium sp. | reverse complement strand
AGCGAAGCGATACCGGCGGCGTCGACGGTCAACATGACCGTGCGCCTGGCCAGTTGCAGTGAGGTCATTCTGTCAAGGGAGTGGGCTGTAGACCGGCTGCCCGGGGCGTTTTCCCTGGCGGACTTGCGGATCAGATCGATGTCGAGTGCGTTCATGGGTCGTCTCTTGATTGTGCAGGACGAAGCTTTCTGCCATTAATAGAATGGTCAGACGGAGGCCCTTTGTATGCACTCACCTGAGCGCAGGGGTGCGCACACCGGTGCGCACGGACACGGACGAATGGCTGACTGGGACTTGGTCCGGATTTTCCTCGAAGTCGCCCGAATAGGCAGCTTTCGAGCCGCGGCCGAACGTCTGAACATGTCGGCGAATTTTCTCAGCAAGCGAATTTCGGCGCTGGAAAACGCCTACAAAGCCACACTCATGACCCGGCATGTCGACGGGATCCGGCTGACGCCGGAAGGCCTCAAGGTCCTCGAGGCCGCCAAGCGCATGGAGGAGGCGTCCTTTGCAATGGACCTCGCGCTGAACCAGGCCACGCCTGCGCTGAGTGGCGAGGTTCGGCTCGCCGTCACCGAGGGGCTTGGCACATTCTGGCTGGCGCCAAGGCTGGTCGAATTTCAGCGGGCCTATCCCGGCCTCCTGGTGGACTTGAAATGCGAAATGCGCTCGGCCGATCTGCTTCGGCTTGAGGCGGACGTTGCGGTGCAGCTCGAGGAGCCCGGCAATCCCGATCTCAAGAGAATCAAGATCGGACGGCTCCACGTCATGCCCTTCGTCAGTCCGTCCTACGTCGAAATCTATGGCCTGCCGAAGGATCTCGACGATCTCAAGCAGAACCACCGCATCGTCATCCAGGACGCCGAGCAGACCAAGGGCAAGGAAATCTACGACAGATATTCCGGCCGCGAGCAGGTCGGCTTTGTCGCGATGCGCAACAATGTCAGCACCGCCCATTTGTGGTCGATCGCGAAAGGCGCCGGCATCGGTTGGTTACCGACTTACGTTCCCGCGCTCGGCGATCCGCTGATACCGCTCGATGTCGGCGTCAAGTTCGAACTCGATATCTGGCTCGCCTATCACCCGGATGCGAAAAAAATACCGCGCGTGAGGCAACTGATCGAATGGGTGGTCCAGTCATTCGAGGGGCGCAAATATCCGTGGTTTCGCGACGAGTTCGTGCATCCGAACGACTTGCAGAAATCCTACAAGGAAGCCGAGCCGCTGGTGAACCTGTTTGCGGGGTTCAAGAAAGTATCGCGGCCGAAGGTCGTCCGGATCTTCCCCAACCGTGCGGACGGGACCGACCGATGATGGGCAACGTCACCGACGGACATCTCGATCGGCTCGTGAAGGCAAGATGGCTCGCGATCGGGGTTTCGCAATCCGACCTCGCCGAAGTACTCGATGCCGCGTTTCAGCAAGGACAGGGCGACGGCAACGCACCGAACGGAGCCGACGCCGATCGCCTGTTGCAAGTCGCCGACGCACTCGACTTCCTTCGCAGCCACGCCGTCAGCATCGAACCGAGAGAGCCGAACGAATTTTGGGCGCAGAATACCAGCTCGCTGCAATCGTTGCTCGAACTGCGCCTGCTGCGGGCTTTTAACGAACTGAGCGACCATCGCACCAAACGGATGCTGGTTCACCTCGCCGAGCAGATCGTCAAACGCCAGACCAACCGCCGCGAAAACGGCGGCTAGCCCGTCGGGGCCGATCGAAACCGGCCCCGGTCGGGGGGCCCGATCCATGCATAAAGCCGCCGCCCGTCAGGCCGCGAGCGTAGTCCGCTCGCTGGATTTGAGCCGGACCGACTTGCCGCCCGGCGGATTCCTCGGCGAATGGTCGAGGCTGGACAGCGCCTCGAGGATCTCGTCGATGGAGACCGCGCGCCTGGTTCCCGGAATGGCGCGCAAGGCGGGACACGATGTCACCGCGGCGGCATCGGATGCCCAGGAGGCCAGAATGGCCCTTTTCTCCGCGCGCGACAGCGTGGTGTCGGCGAGCACATCCCGGGGATGATCGAAAACCGAACCGGGATGCAAAATGGCGTTCAGATCGTACACATTTTCATCAGAGCTACGGTCAAGACCGGTCATGTCGTCCTCCTCAAACTCCTTTCGTTTCGGGACGGAAATCGAATTAGAAAAGCCGGAGCTCGGTTCAAGACCCCAGCCGGAATTCTTTTGAGCGTCCCCGAACGGCGAAACAACTCGCTGGGCCGGCATCGTCCGGGGCAACTCCGGGTTTACCAAAAAATCCGGCGGCCTCTTGAAACCAAAAGAGCCTTTGCTAATTTCTTGTCCGCCGCGACATGCGGCCCAGGCGCCTTTCGGGGGCCTGGCTGAGACGGGCGCCGGCGGTGTCCGGTGCCTGCTCGTACCCATCTTGCTCAATGGAGGATTTGGATATGGGAACCTACGACTTCACGCCCCTCTGGCGGTCGACGATCGGCTTTGACCGCTTTTTCGATCTGGTCGACGCCGCGCAGCATCCCAGCAGCGACGACAACTACCCGCCCTGCAACGTCGAGCGGCTTGGCGAAGATCGCTATCAGATATCGCTGGCGCTCGCGGGCTTCGCTCCCGACGAGATCGGCATTACGGCCGAGCAGAACGTGCTGACAGTCGAAGGCCGCAAGGCCGCGCAGGCGCAGCGGGAGTTCCTCTATCAGGGCATCTCTTCGCGGCCGTTCAAGCGGCAGTTCAACCTGGCCGACTACGTCCAGGTCAGAGGCGCGACATTCGACAATGGGTTGCTGCAGATCGAACTGGTCCGCGAGATTCCGGAAGCGATGAAACCGCGCCGGATCGCAATCAACGGCGCGCCCGCCTCCAACGTCCGCGAGATCGAGACCAAGGCGGCCTGACCTGCAGCACTGGCGCGACGTCGAGACCTGCCGCGGCGAATCCGCCGTGGCGGGTTGGCGAGCGAGTGCTGTTCCCTGGCGCGCGAAGGCGATGAACCGGCGCTGCTCGCCGGTAGAACCATCGATCGTGGGCCCGCGCAGCGGCCGAGCGAAAGGTGATAGGCCCGCTCGGCGATGGCGAGGCCGTCACTGTCGGCGACGTTTCCCCCGGGGCGTCAGCGCGCCGTCGCGGCACCACTCCGTTGCGGCGCCATTGATTTCCAATCGGCACTGCGGGGCGGTGCAACCCTGGAATGTCGCCTTGTGCATGGTCGCGATGCATCCTGCGCCATTGAACCCGGGCGAAAATCCGTGTCTGTGAGCAGGCCGGGGCAGTAACCGGTCCGGCGGGTGACGCCGGACTGGCGGCCGCGGCGTCTTTGAACCCGGGCCAGAAACCACCGCTCCATGTCTGCCTCCGATCAAACCACCGGCGCCGGCGCCTCGGGCAACTGGCTCGCCAACCAGCCCTATCTGCTGCTCTCCATCACCGCGTTGTGCTGGGCCGGCAACGCCATCGTCGGCCGCCTCGCCGCCGGACACATTCCGCCGGTGACGTTGTCGTTCCTGCGCTGGTCGCTGGCGTTTCTCATCGTGCTTCCGATCGCCTGGAACCACCTGAAGCGCGACCGGGCCGCGATCCGCGGCAAGCTCGGCACCATGATCGTGCTTTCCATCACCGGCATCGGCATTTTCAACACCCTGCAATATTGGGCGCTCGAATACACCCAGGCGCTGAACACGCTGCTCTTGCAGTCGGCCGGACCGCTGTTCGTCGCGGTATGGTCGCTGGCCCTGCTCGGGGTCCGGCTAACATGGGCGCAGGCCTGCGGAATCATCGTGTCGCTGACCGGCGTGCTGGTGATACTGCTGCACGGCGACCTGACCACGCTCAAGAACATCGAGTTCAACAAGGGCGACCTCATCTTCACCGTCGCACTGCTGATCTTCGGACTCTATTCGGTGCTGACGCTGAAGCGGCCGGAGATTCACGGGCTGTCGTTCGTGGCCTTCACCTTCGGCTGCGGCGCGGCGTGTCTCATTCCCTTCCTGATCCGGGAATTGCTGACACGCCCGGTGATGCAGCTCGATACCGGCAATCTCCTGATGCTTTTCTATGTGGCGGTGTTCCCCTCCACCATCGCCTATCTCTGCTTCAATCGCGGCATCCAGCTGATCGGCGCCAACCGCGCCGCGCCGTTCTTTCATGTGGTGCCGGTGTTCGGATCGGTGATGGCGATCGTCTTCCTCGGCGAGCGTCCGCAGTTGTTCCACATCATCGGCTTTGCGCTGGTGCTGACAGGTGTTTTTGTTGCATCGCGCAAGCAGGCCAGCGCGGTTTCCGCGAATAAGCGCTGACGCGGAGGTTGACCGCGATTTCGCCGTGTCGGACCATCGCCGCCGCCGCCTTTGAACACGGACCGCCTGCCGCCATGCACGATCGAACGACGAACGTCACTCCCCCGCCGCCAACCGTGCAGCGCGCCGAAAGCGCCGTGCCGCGCGATCTGCGGCGCTATCTCTCGCTCGACGATTTCGAGGCGACCGCCCGGCGCAGGCTGCCAAAATTTCTTTTTGGCTATATTTCCGGTGCCGCCGAGACCGACGCCGCACTTCGCGACAACCGCCGCGCGTTCGACGAATACGGCTTTGTGCCGCGGGTGCTGAACGACGTCTCCGGCCGCGACCAGACCACGACCCTGTTCGGCAAGACCTATGCGGCGCCGTTCGGCATTCCGCCGATGGGCTCGGCGGCGTTGTGCGCCTATCGCGGCGACATCGTGCTGGCGCGCGCGGCCGCTGGCATGAACGTGCCGATGTGCCTTTCCGCCTCGTCCCTGATCACGCTGGAAGACGTCCGGCGCGAAAACCCGGCCGCCTGGTATCAGGCCTATCTGGCCGGCGATCCCGCCCGCATCGAGCCCCTGGTCGACCGGGTCGCGGAGGCCGGCTACGACACCTTCGTCGTCACCGCCGACGTGCCGGTGCCGCCCAATCGCGAGAACAACATCCGCAACGGTTTTAAGGTCCCGCTGGCGATCACGCCGCAGATCGCCTGGGATACCCTGACCCATCCGCACTGGCTGTTCGGCATCTGGGCCCGCACGCTGATGAATCACGGCATGCCGCATTTCGAGAACATGGACGCCATGCGGGGGCCGCCGGTGCTGGCCAAGAACCTGATGCGCAACATCGGCAAGCGCGATCAGCTCGCCTGGAAACATGTCGAGCTGATCCGCAAGCGCTGGAAGGGCAAGCTCGTGGTCAAAGGGCTGATCGCGCCGGCGGACGC
>NZ_JADGRI010000353.1 GCF_017881085.1 Bradyrhizobium sp. | reverse complement strand
AAGGCCGACATATGCTTTTCTTTAGGGGGCGGGGCTGGGCGGATGTGATCCGCCGGCCGCCCCTCGGGGAGAGTGCCATGTCGCTCGGATTGATACTCATCATCATCGTGATCATTTACCTTCTCGGCGGCTTCAGCGGCCGTTTTGGCGGCTACGGCTATGGCATGGGCCATTCCGGGATGGGCATCGGCGGCCTTATTCTGGTCGTGCTCATCATCTTGCTGCTCCTGGGCAAGCTTTAGCCGGAATAAGCCATTGAAATAAAAGGCCTTATTTTGAATTCGGGCTTGGAGCGCCCGGATTCATCATCAGGCTCTTCAGGAGTCGCATTTCTGTCAAACGGGCCTATATTAAAGGCTGTCCTGAAATGACGTGTACCGGCGCGCCTGGCGTGCCCGTGCGATCCGTCCGCGATTTGGCGATCGCGTTCTAACTAAAAAGATCAGAGGTCCCTGACCATGGCTTCCTTCAGCTTCAATACTGCTGCCGAATTGTTTCCCGCCGCGATCCGCAAGAAAAAGCGGGCGGGATTCGCATATCGGCGATTTGGCACCGCGGCCGAAGCGGTTCGCTTCGCGATCGAGGAGTTGCCGGCGGATTCGCTGAACGGCGCCTACCTGCAGGTCGATGAAGCCCGCTTCGATCAGAGCGGCATCCGCACGCTGTATGAGAGCCAGGAGTTTCCGCTGCCGCGCCGCCCGCGCAAGCCCGAGCCGGTGCCTGCCAGCGACAAGGCGGACACCGAGGCCGCTTGATTTAACGCGCCTGCCTGTCCATCCAACGCCGCAGCATCCGCACATTGCGGATGTTGGCGCGGAACAGCACGTCGAACGCGTCGCCGGCCACCGGCACCGCTCCGACCACGCCCTGGATCGCGACATTGCCGAGCATCCGCGCGGTGATGTGCCAGGGCGCGCCGAGCGCGCGCGCCTCGCGCACCAGCCAGAGCGAAAACGCGGTGGCGATGAGATCGCCGACCACCGGGATCAATCCGATGATGCCGTCGACGCCGTAGCGGATGTTGGTGCCGGGCAGGATGAAGGCGATGTCCAGAAGCCTGGCGACCGCATCAAGCCGCGCCAGCCGCTGCTCGCGGGTCAAATTGGCGAACGGATTGGCGGTGCCGAAGTCGAAGCGGAAGCTCTGGAACTGCGGACCGAGCGATTCCTGCGGAATTTCGCGCCCCTCCTGATCGATGACCGGGCCACGCGGCTGCGCCCCGCCAAACGTGGCGCGAGACTTCGTCCGGGCGCGGGCCGGTTCCGGGATCAGAATCTCTTCGTTCGACATTGCCATCAGATGGGTAACGCCCAAGGCGGGCGCAAGTTGCGTCATGCCGCAGCACATCTGCGTCGTCCCGGCGAACGCCGGGGACGACCATGGGAAATCGCAATGCCTATTTGCTTTCCACGGCCGGTTGTTCCGGTGTCACCGTGGCCGGCTCGTCGATCGCCTCATGCGCCAGCCATGAACAGATCACCGCAGGGATAAAGCCGACCAGGCCGTAGAGGACGAACTGGACCACGCCGCTGTCCGGCCCCCGCGAGCCGTAGAGCAATTCCGCGGCGAAGAACGACAGCACGCCGACGATCAGCATGCGCAGCACCGGACTGATGCGTTTGACATGCCACAGGATGTCGTCCACCGCCGCCATCATCAGCGTCGGCAACAGGCCGAACAGATAGCTGTATTGCAGCGTCTTGGCGAACACCACGAACAGCTTCACCACTTCGGCGGCATTGGTCTGCGTCCAGTAGCCGGACTGGTAGGTGGTCACGAACAGCAGGATGAATCCGCCGAGCAGCGGGCTGAGCGCCGCGAAGATCAGATACCGCTTCATGCTCCACCTCGCGAATTTTGCAGGGCAATGACGGATGCAGGCCTGGCCTACTCGCCCCACGCCGCGAATGCGTCGTTGAAGGCGCGCTCGCCGGGGGCGCCCTTTTCGATGGCGATGATGGCGCGGCGCTGGTTGACATAGACCAGCGGCACGTCGAACCACGAGCGCTCCTTCAGGAGCTGCAGGTTGCGCTGGCGGTCGGCATCGACATTGGACAGGCCGACCAGGAAGAAGCCGTCGGTGACCTTGACCGCGAGGCCGGCGAGCGGCGTGCCGCGCGCCTGCTCGTTCGACTTCATCAGGATGCCCGGCACGTTGCCGACGCCGCCGCCGGTAAAATCCGGCGGCAGGATGAAGGTCAATTCGGCGGTGTGGCTGGCGGGCAGCGACGAGTCGGTGTTGCGGCGGAACGACATCGTCATCTTGAACTTGCGATCGGGGATGTCGATGTCGGCGCGAACGGCGATGTCGGCCTTCTGGCCGGCGGCGGCCTTGACCGGCTCGGTGCGCCAGACCACCGTGCCGACATATTGCTTGCCCTTGGGATCGCCGGGATCCTCGTCATACAGCACCACCCGCTGCGCCACCGGCGCGACCGGGTCCTCCGACGACGACGGCTGGCCGACGCGATCGGCGATCTTCGGCTTGTTCAGGGGCGAGGTATCCTTCGGCGCTTCCACCACCGTGGTCGAGGGCTTGAACAGGCCGCTGACGCTCGTCACCAGCGACTTGCCCCACAGGATCCCGGCGCCAACCAGGATCAGCACCACGCCGACGACGATCGCGCTCTTGAACGGAAATACCGCGCCGGTCCGGGCGCGCTTCTTCGGTTCGCGGTCGGCCGAGATCCGCGGGCGCGACGCCGCCGGCGGGAAGCGCTCGGCCTCCTCGGCGGATTCGTCATAGGAATAGGGCTGGTCGGGATCGGCGCCGCGGTTCTCCATGCTCGGCTCGAGCCGGTCGAACTCCGGCGAGGGCGAGGGCACGTTGGCATAGGTCTTCCGCGCCGCGCGGCTGGCCTGCGCCGCGGCGCGGCCGAGATCGTCGGCGTCGGCGGCGATATCGCGGAAGCCGCGCATGCCCGGCGCCTGCGGCGCATTGTTCTCGGGGCCGCGGCGCGGCGTGCCCGATCGTTCGCGGGTCGGCGGCAGCGACGGCTCCTGCATTCCGACCTGCGGCTGTGGCGGCTCGCCGCGAAGGTTACGCGGCGGGCGGTCTTCCTGCCCGAGCGGCGGACGCTCGTTGCGCGGTGGCGACGGTGCTGACGACGGCGAAGGCGGACGGGGGCGCGACGGCGTCCCGTTTTGCGGCGATGCTGACGCCGGCGCGGGTTCGCCCGGCCGCGCCGGAGGCCGCGTGGTGGCGCGGAACGCGTCGCCGGCACGAGGGCCGCCGCTTCCCGGCGCGGCGCGCGCAGCGTCCCCGGAGCGCGAGGCGTCCCGGGCACGCTGGGCCGCCTCGGACTCCACCTTGCGCACGGCCTCTTCCAGCGACAGCCGTTCGCGGGTGATTTCGGATTCGCTCAGGGGCGGATCGACGCCGCGCAGCTGCGCGATCAGCGCGGCGCGGGCCCGCTCATAAAGCGCGCGGCGGCTCTCGCCGGGAGCACTGGGGTCCAGTCCGGCAATGGCGCGGGCGATCAGCGGGTAGTAATCAGCCATCTCTACTCAACAATGTCGGCCTTCCGGTAATATCTCGTTAAGCCTCGAACGGGTTCTGTACCAGAATAGTATCCTCGCGTTCAGGGCTGGTGGAAAGCAGCGCGATGGGGCAGCCCACCAGTTCCTCGACCCTGCGGACATATTTGATGGCCTGGGCCGGCAAACCCGCCCAGGAACGCGCATTGGCGGTCGGCTCCTTCCAGCCCTCGATGGTCTCGTAGATCGGCACCACCCGGGCCTGCGCGCCCTCGCCGGCCGGCAAATGGTCGATTTCCTTGCCGTCCAGCGTGTAGCCGACGCAGACCTCTATTGAGTCGAACCCGTCGAGAATATCGAGCTTGGTCAGCGCCAGCCCGTTGATGCCGCAGGTCCGCACAGTCTGGCGCACCAGCACGGCGTCGAACCAGCCGACGCGCCGCTTGCGCCCGGTATTGACGCCGAATTCC
Organism: Bradyrhizobium sp.; assembly: GCF_017881085.1. Taxonomy (GTDB): domain Bacteria; phylum Pseudomonadota; class Alphaproteobacteria; order Rhizobiales; family Xanthobacteraceae; genus Bradyrhizobium. Next base: position 1,256 of record NZ_JADGRI010000353.1, on the reverse strand, counting down.
TTGCCGCGGCGACCGATCTCCTCGCCGATCTCGTCATGCAACTCGGTCGGGAACGGCCCCTGGCCCACCCGTGTCGTATAGGCCTTGCAGATGCCGAGCACGTAACCGACCGAGCCCGGACCCATCCCGGTGCCGGTCGCCGCCTGCGCCGCCACGGTGTTGGACGAGGTGACGTAGGGATAGGTGCCATGGTCGACGTCGAGCAACGCGCCCTGCGCGCCCTCGAACAGAATGCGCTTGCCTTCGCGGCGCTTGATGTCGAGCAGCCGCCACACCGTTTCGGCGTAAGGCAAGAGCTGCGGCGCCAGCGCGGTCAATTCCTTGAGGATTCCTGCGCCGTCGATCTCTTCCAGATTGAGCCCGCGGCGCAGCGCGTTGTGATGCGCCAGCAGGCGGTCGATCTTGTGCGGCAGCGTGTCGAGATCGGCGAGGTCCATCAGCCTGATCGCGCGGCGCCCGACCTTGTCTTCATAGGCCGGGCCGATGCCGCGCCGCGTGGTGCCGATCGCGGTGACCGCGTTGCCGGATTCGCGCAGCGCATCGAGTTCGCGATGCAGAGGCAGGATCAGCGTGACGTTTTCGGCGACGCGCAGGTTTTCCGGGCTGACGGCGACGCCCTGGCCCCTCAGTTTCGTCACCTCGTCGAGGAAGGCCTGCGGATCGAACACCACGCCGTTGCCGATTACCGCCAGCTTCGAGGGCCGCAACACGCCGGACGGCAACAGCGCCAGCTTGTAGGTCTCGCCGTTGATGACCAGCGTATGGCCGGCATTATGGCCGCCCTGGAAGCGCACGACGATGTCGGCCTGCTCCGACAACCAGTCGACGATCTTGCCCTTCCCTTCGTCGCCCCACTGGGCGCCGACGACGACAACATTGGCCATTCGCGGGTATTCCCTCTGCCACTGAATTCACACGAGCATGACCGGTTCGGAAAACCGCGCCCACCGGATCATGTCCGCGGGCCCTGCTTTTCCGGATCATGCGCCCAGCCCAAATCACGGCCGGGGCCGCTCGCATGCGAGGCAGCCCACGGGATAAAGGAAGCGGGCTAGCGACGCAAGCAAGAACGGGGCTCCGGCCGGCCTCAAAACGAGGTTCAAGCCCTTGATATCCCCCGAAAATTTGTGTCGGGAGGATGGCAGCGGATGCGGCTAAGGTTGAATGCGGCCGTCCACCACTTCGATGATCCGATCGCAGCGGCGGGCGAGATCGAGATTGTGGGTCACCAGCAGGAAACTGGTGCCGCTGTCCCG
>NZ_JADGRI010000352.1 GCF_017881085.1 Bradyrhizobium sp. | reverse complement strand
GAAGGCAAACGTCATGCCGGGAAACGCGCGCGGCAGCTGCTCGCGAAGCGCCTGCACATATTCATCGGTCGGCCGGTGACCTTCCTTCAGCTTGATCTGGATATCGCCATCCTGCGTACCGACCACGCCGGTGTTGTTGTAGGTCAGGTTGATGCCGGAGATCGGCATACCGATGTTGTCGGCGAGTGTCTCGATTTCGGACGGCGGAATGATCTTGCGGATTGCCTTCTGCACGTCGGCGAATTGATTGGCGCTTTCCTCGACGCGGGTGCCGACCTGGGTGCGGACATGCATCAGGATCGAGCCGGCATCGACCGAGGGAAAGAAATTCCGTCCCAGAAACGGAACCAAAAGGAAGGAAGCCACGACCAGCCCCAGGAACCCGAGCACGAAAACCGGCCGCCGCCGCATCGCCAGCGTCAGCAGGTCGCGGTAGCCGCTCCGGATGCGTTCGAACCGCGCCTCAAAGCCGCGCTGGAATTTGACCAGCGGGTTGCGCGTGGGCGGCGGCTCACCGTCATGATGCACGTGCGGCTTGAGCAGATATTTCGCCATGGTCGGCACCAGCGTGCGCGACAGGATGAACGACCAGATCATCGCGAACATCACGGCTTCGGCCATCGGCACGAACAGAAAGCGTGCCACGCCGGTCAGGAAGAACATCGGCACGAACACGATGCAGATGCAGAGCAGCGACACGAAGGCCGGCGTCACGATCTGGTTGGCGCCGTCCATGATCGAGGTTTCGACGCCCTTGCCGTGCTCCAGATGCCAGTTGATGTTCTCGATGGTGACGGTAGCATCGTCGACCAGGATGCCGACCGCGAGCGCCAGGCCGCCGAGCGTCATGATGTTGAGGGTTTCGCCGATCGCCGAGAGCATGATGATCGCGCCGAGCACCGAGAGCGGAATCGAGACGGCAATGATGATGGTCGAGCGCCAGCTTCCCAGAAACAGCAGGATCATCACGCTGGTCAAAAGCGCGGCAATGATGCCCTCATAGGCAACGCCGGTGATGGCGCCGCGGACGAAGATCGACTGGTCGCCGATGAACCCGATCTTGAGCGCATCGGGCAGCTGGTCCTTGACGTCGATGACCTTCTGCTTGATACCGGCGATGATATCGAGAGTCGATATCGAACCCGCCTTCAGCACCATCATCAGCACCGAACGGTTGCCGTCGACGTGGACGATATTGGTCTGCGGCGGATTGCCGTCGCGCACGCTGGCGACGTCGCGGACATAGACCATCGCGCCGTTCACGGTCTTGATCGGCAGACCGCCGAGGTCTTCCATCTTCAGGGGCGAATTGTTGAGCTGGATGTTGTATTCGAAGCCGCCGATCTTCTGGGTGCCGACCGGCGTGATCAGATTTTGTGCAGCAAGCGCATTGGCGACGTCCTGCCCCGACAGGCCGCGCGCCTGCAATGCCTGTGGATTGAGATCGATCTGCACCTGGCGCTGCTTGCCGCCGAACGGATAGGGAATCGCGGCGCCGGGCACCGTCACCAGCGGCGTGCGCAGCTGGTTGATGCCGATGTCGGCGAGGTTCTGTTCGGTTAGCCCCTCGCCGGACAGGGCGACCTGGATGATCGGAACGGTGGAAGCGCTGTAGTTCAGGATCAAGGGCGGCGTGGCGCCGGGCGGCATCTGCTTGATCAGGGTTTGCGAAATCGCGGTGACCTGGGCATTGGCGGTGCGGATATCGACATTCGGCTGGAAGAAGATCTTGACGATGCCGAAGCCGTTATAGGAGTTGGCAACGATATGCTCGATATCGTTGACGGTGGTCGTCAGCGCCCGCTGGAACGGCGTGGTGATGCGCCCGGCCATCTGGTCCGGCGGCAGGCCGGTATACTGCCAGACCACGCCGATGACGGGGATGCGGATGTCCGGAAAAATGTCGGTCGGCGTGCGCAGCGCGGCGAGCGGTCCGATAATCAACAGAAGCAGCGCGAGCACGACGAAAGTGTACGGCCGGCTTAGCGCGATGCGCACCAGTGCGATCATAAAACGGGGGGCCCCAAGTCAGGTACAAGTCAGGTGGAAGGGCGGGAACTTGCGTCCCAAAAGACCGATCCGGTCGCGCTGATTTACCTGAACCGCGGCAAATAGCCAACGCCCGGCGCGGAATCGGCCTTCACATCCTCGACAGCCGTCCGCCGGCGCTTCCCGCCGCGGGCGGAAAGGCGCCGAACCCCGGCCGGACCGGCGTCCGATCAGGCGGCGCGGCGGCCCGCCATCATGTCCTTGACCAGCTTTCCGGCGGCTTCGGTCAATTTGAATTTGACGATGGTGCCATTCTCGTCGTTTCGGGCGATGACGCCGTCCAGGCTGAGGGCTGTTCCATCGATCTTCAGCACCACGGGATTGCCGACACCCGCGCCAGCCACGGTATCCACGATCATGGCGCCGCCCTCGGAAAGGTTGCGAATGACGACCTTGTGCAGCCTACCGCCGGCTTCCATCGTGCCATGCCGTTCGACATCCAGCCGGGCCGAGGTTCGACGGTCGACGTCGGCCGTCGAGGTGCGGACCACACGCACCAGCGTTTCACGAAGGCTGTCGACCTTGCCGGCGATTTCGGCGGAGCCGTCGCGGATCTCCGCGGCCCGGCGTCCGGTCTCGATCGCCTCATTCGAGACGTTGACGATCTGGGTTGCGACCTCGCGGGCGGCCTGCGTGGATTCCTCCACCGTCCGCGAAATCTCCAGCGTGACCGTGTTCTGCTTTTCAATCGCGGATGCGATCTGCGAAGAAACCTCTTCGACGCTGCGGATGACATCGCCGATCGCGCTGATCGAGGTGACGGATTCCCGGGTCGCCTCCTGGATCTCGCTGATCTGCTGGGCGATCTCGCTGGTGGCTTTCGCGGTCTGCTCGGCGAGCGACTTGACCTCGGATGCGACCACGGCAAAGCCGCGGCCCGCCTCGCCCGCGCGCGCCGCCTCGATCGTCGCATTGAGCGCCAGCAGGTTGGTCTGGCTGGCGATCTCGCTGATCAAGCTGGTCACGGCGCCGACCTTGCTGGCGGCCTCCGAAAGCTTGCCGATGGTGGCCTGGGCCTTGGTGGAAGTCGAGACCGCCTCGATCGTCAGTGTGCGCGACGAGTTGACCTGGCCGGCAATTTCCGCGATCGACGCACTGAGCTGGGCGGCGGCATGGGTCAAGGTCTGCGCATTCGCCAGCGCCTCCTCCGCCGCAGCGGCGACGCTGCCGCTGTTGGTTCCGACGGTGGCTGCGCTATCGTTCATCAACGCGGCGTTGCTGGCCATCCGCTCCATTTGTCCGGATACCTCGCCTACCGCGGTATTGGTCTCGCGCTCGACGGTTTCGGCCATATCGTTCAGCGCCTTGGTCTTTTCCTCTTCGGCAATCCGAGCCCGGTCCCTGCGCTCTTCCATGTCAAATCCGAGCTTGGACTGCATCGCCTGGATATTGCGCAGCGCGATGCCGATTTCGTCGTCGCGCTCGACGATCACGCGGCTATTCAGCTTGCCTTGCGCGATTTGGTCCATCGCCCCGTTGAGCCGCCCCATCGGCCGGCTGATGGCGCGGATCGTCTGCAGTCCGAGCACCCCTCCGAACAAGAGGCCCATGCACAGCAGGGCAACCACAAGTCCGATGACGATGGTGTATTCGCGTTGCGCTGTTTCGAATTCGGATTTTGCTTCCTTCACCTGGATCGCGACGAGCTTGTCCAGGTCGGACTTCACCGGGCCGAACAGCTCCCTGGCCTTTCCGGCCTGGAGAATAGCCAATTCCTCAAACTTGCCGGCGGCGAGCAATGGCAGGCCGGCATTGATTCCGTTCTCGCGGTAGTTCTTTCGCGAAGCCAAATACGAGTCCGCCACGCCCTTCTCTTCCAGGGTGAGATAGGTCGCCATGTATTCCGACCAGACCTTGCTGATGACCTCGGAATTTTTCAGGACCTTGTCGGCCACGCCGTCGACCGATTTGCCGGCCCGTCCGTTGACGGCGGCCTCATACAGCATGATGGAGGCTTCCTTCGAGCGGTCGTTGATTTCGAACAACTGCGCCAGCGGCAGCGCGCGGTCTTCGTAAATCGATTTCATCCTGGCGTTGCTGTTCTGCGTGGCCAGCAATCCAATCACGCCCATGATGACGACAAACATCGCCTGAACCGCGATCAGCGTCGTCAGGCGCGCCTTCAGCGTGCGGGTGAAGATGGCAAAATGGTCGGACAGCGAGCGGCGGCGGATCACTCCGGCGTCAACGCGCCAGGCCTGCGCCTTGCCCGCGCGCAAGAGCGCATAGACCTGTTCGGCTTCACGCCGCTGATCGGCGGGCAGCTTCGAGCGGATCGACATGTAACCGGTGACCTGGCCATTTTCCCAGATCGGGGTGGCACTTGCCAGCACCCAGTAGAAGTCGCCGTTCTTGCGGCGGTTCTTCACCGCGCCGGCCCAGGGCTTGCCTTCCTTCAATGTCTTCCAGAGATCCTCGTAGGCCTCAGGCGGCATGTCGGGATGGCGCACGATATTATGCGGCTGATTGATCAGCTCCGCTTCGGTGAAGCCCGAGGCCTTGACGAACTGATCGTTGAAATAGACCAGCCTTCCCTTGATGTCCGTCTTCGAGACGATCAGGACATCGTCACCAATTGGATACTCCACATTGGTGACGGGAAGATTTGTTCGCATGGCCGTGCTCCCGGATGAAGAGTTTAATCGATAATCCGGCCGCACGACCGTCGGAGTCCGCACTGCCACTGCTAGAGAGATAACGGCGGAACCCGCCAATTTGCAGTTAATTTCGCGAACCGCAAGACTACGGGAGTTTGGCCGACTGCCGCGCTAACTCGCATATCCGCGAGCGATTCGTTATCCTCTGCGCGCGGATATGCGGAGCCGGATACCTGTGTCCGTCAGGCCGCCCTTACCGAGTTGAGGAACTTGCCGACCTCGAGCTTGAGCCGGTTGCTGTCGCCGGATAGCGACTGCGCCGCCGAGAGCACCTGCGATGACGCCGAGCCAGTCTCGCTGGCGCCGCGCTGCACGTCGGTGATGTTGGAGGAGACCTGCTGGGTGCCCTGCGCGGCCTGCTGGACGTTGCGGGAGATCTCCTGGGTCGCGGCACCCTGCTCTTCCACGGCTGCGGCAATCGTCGAGGAAATCTCGGACAGTTTTTCGATCGTTCCGCTGATTTCCTTGATGGCGTTCACCGATTCCTGCGTCGCGCCCTGGAT
>NZ_JADGRI010000111.1 GCF_017881085.1 Bradyrhizobium sp. | reverse complement strand
AAGGCCTTGCCGATCGGACGGCCCATCGCCTTTTCCAGCGCTTCGCGCAGCAGGTCCGCCCGCTTGCCACCTCCCAGATCCGGGGAGATGACGCAAAGCCGCTCGTCGCCGGCGATCGCCTTGATCCGATCGATCATCAAGGGCGCCGCCGTCAGCGCCACGGCGCGGCAGCGAAACGCGTTTTCGAAGGCAGCTTCGTTGTGAACCTCGAGGGTGACGACTGCATCGCAGCCGATCGCCTCGAAAAGTGAGGCGACATAACGCGTCGTCACGGGATCGTTGGCCTTGGTGCGGCGATCCTTTCGGGCATAACTGAGATAGGGCGCTACCGCAGTTACCCGCCGGGCGCCGGCGTCCTTCAGCGCGGCGACGAAAAACAGCAGCCGGCAGAGCTTGTCGTTGGCGCTTTGCTCCGGACCGCCGTGGAGACTATGGATCACGTAAACGTCGGCGCCGCCGACGGGATCGAGCGGTCTTGCCTTGTGCTCGCCGTCCTCGAAATCGCGTTCTTCATGCGCGCTGAGAGGATGCGCCAGTACCTTGCTGATATCGCGCCCGAGATCGTCGGTTCCGTTCAAGGCGAACAGCCGCAGATGCCGGCTTGCGACGGGTCCTGCGGCGGAAGGCGACCAAATCTGATTTTCCGTCACGGCGCGCCTCTGATTTGAACCGCTTCACGCGAAAAATTACTCTTAGACCAGCGAACGGAATGCGCTTTTGACCTGGGTCAACACGTCAAATGACGGGCATCTGAGTGCGAGCAGCGGCCTATTGATTCCGATCAATCGACCTCGCTCACAAGCCGGTAGGTTTGGTCGAAAGAATAGAGATATCAAGATGCTTCAAACCGACAGTGATCCTGACCTGGAGATGATGCAGCGCTGCATAAAATTAGCCGAAACCTCGGTCCGCGCGGCAGAATATCCGTTCGCAGCCGTCATCGCGCGAAATGGCGTCTTCCTGTGCGAGTCAGCCAACCGGGTGAAACGAAACCACGACGTCAACAGTCACGCGGAAATCGTTGCCATTGCCAAGGCTCAGGCGATCCGGGGATCGAATCTATCCGATTGCACGATCTATGCGACCGTCGAGCCCTGCGCGCAATGTTCCTATGCCATTCGGGAGGCCCAGGTCGGACGAGTCGTCTACGGCTTGCGATCGCCGCTGATGGGCGGACACTCCCGATGGAATATCCTCGCTGATACCAATCTCTCGACGGTCCTTCCCGAAGTCTTCCTGCCGGCGCCCGAGATCGTGCCCGGATTCCTGCAAGATCGGGTCGAAGCCGTCTTCCATAGCTGGAACCCGCTATTTTGGCGAATGATCAAAGCAAGGGGCGTATTCGTCGACGATACCGGCGAAGGCAGCTAGCGCGCTTGCGCATGACCAACTCGACCTGCCCTCACCGCTTCAGCAATTTGCGCAGCTCGGCGAGCGGCCTTGTATTCAGCACGTCGTTTGCGGTGAGCCAGGCGCGCCGCGCCTGATCGATCCCGAACCGCATGCACTGGAATGCATCGACCGAGTGCGCGTCCGTCGAGACCGCGAGCTTGACGCCGGCGAGCTTCGCCGCGTGCGCATGAAGGTCGTTCAGATCCAGCCGGTCGGGTTCCGCGTTGATCTCGAGATAGCAGCCGGCCTTGCGCGCGGCGGAGATCACGACATCCATATCGATGTCGTAAGGCTCGCGCTCGCCGATCAACCGCCCGGTCGGATGCGCCAGAATGGACACATGAGGGTTCTCCAGGGCGCGAACGACACGGTCGGTCTGCGCCTTGCGCGGCAAATCGAAAAACGAATGCACGGCGGCCACCACGATATCCAGCTTCGCCAGGCTTGAATCCGGCAGGTCGAGGCTGCCGTCCTTCAGGATATCGACTTCGATGCCTTTGAGGATGGTGAAGTTCTTCAGCTTGTCATTGAGCCGGTCGATTTCGTGGATCTGGCGTGCCAGATGCGCCGGATCGAGGCCGTGGGTCATGGCGACGCGGCGGCTGTGGTCGGTCAGGGCGATATATTCGTAGCCGCGCGCCTGCGCCGCTTCTGCCATCCCGGCGATCGCGACCGTGCCGTCGGTCCAATCGGAGTGCACGTGGAGGTCGCCTCTGACATCGGAAAGTCTTACCAGCCTGGGCAGCTTGCCGGCCAGGGAAGCCGCGATCTCCCCGCGGTCTTCGCGCAACTCCGGCGCGATATAGGCGAGCCCGAGCTTCTCGTAGACGTCCTCCTCCGTGGCGCCGGCGATCCGCCGTTTCCCCGAGAACAATCCGTATTCGTTGAGCTTCCAGCTGTGCTGGTTGGCGAGGGCGCGCAGCGCAATGTTGTGGGCTTTCGAGCCGGTGAAATACAGCAGCGCTGCGCCATAGCTTTCCTCCGGCACCGCGCGCACGTCGACCTGCAAGCCGGAACGCAGCATCACGGTGGTGCGCGTCGGCCCGTGAGCGGCGACCTCTGCGACATTCTCGTATTTCACCAGCCTGTCGCCAACCGCGGCGCCGTTCTTCGCGGTCACCAGCACATCGAGATCGCCGACAGTGTCGCGGCGACGACGATAGCTGCCGGCGACGACGACCCGTCCGCTGTTGCGGAGAAAGCCTACCAAAGCTTCCGCCTCGGCTTCGGCGACCGCGAGCTTGAACCGCTTCGCCGGCTGCGGCTTTTCAAGCGCACCGAGCAATTTTTTCTCGATCGCGGGGCCGAACCCGCGAAGCTCGCGCAACCGCCCGGTCTTGATAACCTTACGAAGGTCGTCGAGGGTGCGCACTTTCAGCCTGTCATAGAGCAACTTGATGCGCTTGGGCCCTAATCCGGGAAGCGCCGCCATATCGCCGAGTTCGCCCGGGAGCTTTTTCTTCAGCGTATCGAGCAGACCGAAATGTCCGGTCTTGACGATATCGGCGATCTTGCCGGCCAGATCCTTGCCGATCCCGGGCAGTTCCGACAAATCGCTTCCGGACTTCAGCAGGCTTCCGGCCGCCCTGGGCAGGCCCTCGAGGACACGCGCGGCGCGACGGTAGGCCCGGACGCGAAACTGGTTCTCTCCCCCGATCTCGAGGAGTTCCGCGGCCTGGTCGAACATCGCGGCGATTTCCGCGTTCTGAACGGGCATCTCGAAAGACCCCACAAAAACGGCAGTATGAAATTACTATTATCGCGGGCCGCAACGGCCTGAATTGACCCAGATCAGGGTCAGCGCGAGAACGCTACGGTTCGCGCCCATTGTTGATTTGAATCAACGACGACTGCGCGTCGAAGGTTTCTCCTTGCCAGCTAGTGAGGGAGGTCTGCCATGCTTGTTCGTGACGTTATGGTTGCGCCAGTCATCACGGTGAAGCCTTCCACCACGGTGAAAGAGGTTGCAGAACTATTCCTGGAAAAGCGGATCAGCGCTGCGCCGGTGGTCGAGAGTGACCAAAGACTGGTCGGCGTTGTCAGCGAGGGTGACCTCCTTCACCGTGTGGAGGCCGGCACAGAGCGGCACCACTCGTGGTGGCTCAGGGGATTGATCGGCGACGACACGCTGGCAGCGGAATATGTCAAATCCCACGGCCTCAAGGTTTCGGATGTCATGACCCGCAAGGTCGTTACAGCCACCCCCGAGACACCGCTTCATGAGGTCGCGGCTTTGCTCGAGAAGAACGCGATCAAGAGAGTGCCTATTCTGGAGAACGGCCAGCTGGTCGGCATCGTCAGCCGGGCAAACCTCATTCAGGCGGTGGCAACGGCCCACAAGCTGCTCGATATCCCGCTTTCCGACACCACCGTTCGCGAAAATGTGCTGTCCCACCTGAAGAGGCAGCCGTGGGCCCATACTGCGTTGCTGAACGTGACCGTCAATGGGGGCGTGGTGGACCTCTGGGGCGTCGCCGAATCCGCCGCCCAGCGCAAGGCAATCAAGGTCGCCGCCGAGTCCACCCTTGGGGTGTCCGCGGTCAACGACAATCTGGTCATCCGGCCCGTCGCCACATGGGAGTGAACTGGGTGCTGCGCGCCGCGGGTTATCTCGGGATCACAGCCTGAAAGCCGGCGGCGAATTGATCGCCGCCGCTGCACGAGACGCAATGCGCGTCCGAACGGGTCAGATTCGCAACCCGTGCTTTCCCAGAAGTTTCACCGTGGTGGCCTGCGCGCCCTTTTCGCCGATCTCGTCGGCGAAACTGACCCGGGAGCCAACGGTTAATTCGGAAAACGCTCCGTCAAGAATACTGTTGCGATGGAAATAGATCTCCGCGCCGTCGCTTGACCGAAGGAAACCAAACTCGCCGGCAGGATCCAATCGCACCACAGTTCCGATCGGTTGCTCTTCGTGGCTTTTGACCCTTCCCTCCATCAACCGCGCATTATCCTGCAGGCGCCGGCGTGCCCGCTTGAATGCATCGTTGATGGCGAACGCCAGATCGGAATGCCGCTCGTCCGCCTTCGGCGTGCGCCCAATATTGACTTCACGGCCATCCGGCAGCGCCAAACGAATGTTGATGTCGTAGAGGCCGCCGGTTTGATGACGGTCGCCGGGATCCTTGATGACGATCCTGCCGGCCGTAATGCGGCCATAGCGCTTTTCAAGCTTCTTCACGTGGTCCGCGACCTGCTCCTCCACCTCGGGACTGGCAATCATATCCTGAAATTCTATTTCAACTGGCGTTTGCATGGCTCTCTCCTCATCGAACAGGCGAACGGGAAATGACATCGCGCTGGAGCCCGTGTCGCTAAGACCCTATCGTTAGCCGATCCCTGACGTTCTTCACGCCGGGCGCCGACCAGGCCGCGTTCTCGACCGCGAACTTCTCATCCCAATTACGCACCTTGCCTTCCAGCAACACCTCCTCATCGTCCCGGACGGTGACGCGGACGTCCTTGGCTTCGATTTCGGCGTGCCGCTTCAGGGCCGCTTCGATCTTCTTCTTGACGTTGTCGGCCTTCGCATGCGGCTCGACTTCGATGTTGTTGACCACGCTGCGCACACCCGACAAATTCCGGACATCGCGCTCGGCGCTGCTCTTCTGATAGTACCAGTGGACTTTGCCGGTCAGCGTAACCAGCCCGTCCCGCACCGTGACCTGGATGGCATCGCTGGGAACGACGCTGTCCCAGGACAGCACATTGAACGCGCGGCCGGCGATCTCATCGTCGGACATCTTTGCATCCGAAGAAGCGCGCACTTCAATCTCGTCGGCGATTCCATGCACGCCCTTCACCCGGCGCACCGCAGACAGTGCCGCCAGCTTCTGCGCATAGCTGCCGACATGTCCGGTCAGCGTCACGACATTTTGATCGACAGCTACGCCGATATGGACTGGATCGACGATGGGTTCATAGTCCAGCTCATCCAGGATATCGTCGCGCAGTTTCAATTCATTCATGATCTGCCTCCTGACGCTCGACTGTATCGGCTAGATTGCGCGCCCGCGCCGGCCCGGGCGTTGATGCAGGTCAAACAGCCAAGGGTCCCTCAGGTGGGAGGCTGTTTCAGCCAGCGCGCGATCTTCGGCCAGTATTCCCCAAGCGTCCGCTCGCCCATGAAGAGGCCGAGATGATTGCTGGGCGCGACTTCGTGGCGCAGAAGCTCCGGCGGCGTTCCGACCAGGCGCTCCACCGCCAGCAATTGTTCGGGAGCCACCACTTCGTCGACGCTCCCGGCCAGCAGATACATCGGAAGCCGCAGGCGCGAGAGTTCGATCCTTTGCCCCAGGGCGACGAAGTTTCCGGAAGCCAGCTCGTTGCGCTTGTATAGCTTCTCGATGACTTCGAGGTAGTAGGTCCCGGGAACATCGATGGTCCATGCATTCCACTTCTTGAAGATGGCTTCGAGCCGCGTGAATTCAGGCGAGCCGGCCGGCGCAAGCGTCTGCAGCGATTCACGAATATTGTCGGGCTCAACGGTCTCGGTTCCCCAGAACCGCGCGACATTGCGGCCGATCACGCGGCCATTCCCTGATTCGACCAGGCCCTGGAACATGCTCAGAGGCGTTGCCTCGGCCATGGCCGACAATCCGGATTGCCGCGCGGCGATATCAACCGGCGCGCCGACCATCACGAGCTTGCGCACCTTGGCCGGGAAGCGGCCGGCATAGGCCAGCGACAGCCAGCCTCCCTGGCAGAGCCCGATGAGATCGACCAGGCCGCCGAGATGATCGACAAGGACGTTGAGAGCGGCGAGATAATCATCGATGCCGAGAAATCGCATGCCCGCGCTGGCCGAGCGCCAATCGGCCATGAACAGCCGTTCAATTCCGGCGTCCCGCAGGGCGGCAACAAGGCTGTGCCCCACGGCAAGATCGGCCACGACAGCGCCATGCAGCGCCTGTGGCGTGCACAGCAGCGTCGGAACGCCGCTGCCGACCAAGGAAAAGTCGCGCAGCCGAACGGTGTTCAGCTCGAGCGCGATCTTGCTGGGCGTAGCGCCTTCCGGCTCCTGTGCGGTGCGGTCGGCGTCGTCAGCGCCCCCCAGAAGATGCGCCGCCAGCGATGAGGCCGTTTCAACCGCGGAGGCGGCGGCAAGCGCCGGCCAGAAGAACGCCGCGTATGGGAATTGACCTCCGGGACGCTGAACCATTTGCTATAAGGATGCCCGCTTGTCGCCACCGACTTGAGCCAGATCAATCTAGCCCGTCATTCCTGCAATCCGGACCCACCGCATGGCAACCATAAGCGCCGGCATCCTGATGTACCATCATGGCGAGGCCGGCCTTGTTGTCCTACTCGTCCATCCAGGCGGACCTTTTTGGCGAAACCGCGATCTCGGCGCCTGGTCCATCCCAAAGGGGGAATTGGACGGCGGCGAAGACCGGGAAACGGCAGCCCGCCGCGAATTCGCGGAGGAAATCGGCATCGCCGCGACAGGTCCGCTGCGGCCGCTCGGACAGGTACGCCAGCGCGGCGGCAAGATCGTTCTGGCCTATGCGCTGGAAGGCACCCTCGATGTCGGCACCGTGCGCAGCAACCAAATCCCGATCGAATGGCCGCCGCGGAGCGGCCGTATGATATCCGTTCCCGAAATCGATCGCGCCGAATGGTTCACTATTCCCCTGGCGCGCGAGAAGATTCTCGCGGGCCAACGGCCGTTTCTCGATCGTCTTGAGAGGCTGTGACTCAGCGCGCCGGGCTGCTGAGGGCCGCGCAAATTCCAATCGGCTCGCCGGCGCGGCCAAGATGTCGCCTTCGAATCCGCCGCCAATTTAGGCAGGCCGTTCCCTTCCCGGGAACCGGGCGTCGATGCAGATCGAGGCTCGTCATCAAAGCATCACGCTGTATCTGCGAATAAGATGCGAAGATGATTTTCCGTTGCAATTCAAGGCGTTTGGCCACCGGTTGATATCGCTCAACCAGCACGGCGGCCGTTTGCTCTACCTTTGCGTCGCCGGTCGGCAGTTCTTCGTGCATGCCGACCGGCCGCTTCTGAGCGAAACGGAGCAGGACAGTGAACGTAGAAGATCAACAACGCCCTCATGACGAGGCTGCACCGGCGCGCCCGTCGGGTGCTCCTCGCGAGGAAGTTCGGGCGACGACCGCCAATGGCTCCGCGAACCTCTTTCCCGCGCTTCCGGTGCCTTATCGTCAGCGCCGGCGCTGGCGGTGGACCTCGATCGCGGTCGCGCTTGTCGTGGTCGTTCTGGGAGCGGGCGGCGGTGCGTATTGGTGGCAGCTGAACCAGGCCAAACTGCCTGTCGGCATCGTCCAGGGCAACGGCCGCATCGAGGCCGACGAGATCGACATCTCGACCAAATTCGCCGGCCGACTGGCGCAGCTGCTGGTCCAGGAGGGCGACATGCTCAGTGCTGGCGAAGTCGTCGCGAGAATGGACACCAGGGATCTCGAGGCTTCGCTGATGCGAGCCGAAGCCCAGTTGCAGCAGGCGCAGAAGGCCGTCGACGAGGCGCGGGCCACCCAGGAACAACAACGCAGCCAGGTCGCCCTGGCAAAGCAGCAGCTCGACCGGACGAGCTACCTGGTACAGCGGGGCAACGCGACGCAGGAGCTGCTCGATCAGCGGCAACAGCAACTGGATGGCTCTACCGCTATACTCAATGCGGCGACCGCGCGGGTCGCCCAGGCCGACCACGGCCTCGCCGCCGCGCAGCATGAAGTCAATCTCTACAAGATCAACATTGCGGACAACACGCTGATCGCGCCGCGCGATGGCCGAGCGCAATACCGTATCGCCAATATTGGCGAGGTGCTGCCGGCCGGCGGCAAGGTCGTCACCATGATCGATATCGCGTCGGTCTACATGGATATCTATTTGCCGACGCTGGAAGCGGGCCGGGTCAAGGTCGGCACCGATGCGCGCATCGTGCTCGATGCTTATCCCGCCATCGCCATACCTGCGAAGGTGTCGTTCATCGCGGTCCAGTCGCAGTTCACGCCGAAGACGGTCGAAACGCAAACCGAGCGCGACCGGCTGATGTTTCGAATCCGGGTACGCATCGATCCCGAGCTGCTCAAGGCCCACGCGCAGGCCGTACGCAGCGGCCTTCCGGGCGTCGCCTATCTGCGTCTCGATCCAGACGTGCAATGGCCCGTCCGCTTGCAGCAGATGAAGGGCTTATGAACCAGCACGATCACCCGATCGCCAGGCTGAGCAATGTCACCCTGACCTATCGCAACAAACTCGCGCTCGATTCGATCACGCTCGATATCCCGTCCGGCTGCATGGTCGGATTGATTGGATCCGACGGCGTTGGCAAATCATCGCTGCTCGGCCTGATCGCAGGCGCCCGCCGGATCCAATCAGGCCAGGTCGACGTCCTCGACGGCGATATGGCTGATACCGCGCACCGCAATGATGTCTGCGCGCGCATTGCCTATATGCCGCAGGGCCTCGGCAAGAACCTGTATCCCGATCTAAGTGTGCGGGAAAATATCGAATTCTTCAGCCGGCTGTTCGGCCTGTCGCGTGCCGAGCGCCGGCGGCGCATCGGCGAGTTGCTCGAAAGCACGGGTCTCGCGCCCTTTCCGGATCGCCCGGCCAAGAAGCTCTCCGGCGGCATGCGCCAGAAGCTCGGCCTCTGTTGCGCGCTGATCCACGACCCCGATCTGTTGATTCTCGACGAGCCCACCACCGGGGTCGATCCACTGTCGCGCCGCCAGTTCTGGGACCTGATCGGCAGGATGCGCCGGCAGCATTCCGGCATGAGCGTCATCATCGCCACGGCCTATATGGAGGAGGCCGAGCGTTTCGATCGGCTGATCGCCATGGATGCGGGCAAGATCCTCGCCGTCGGTTCGCCGGAGGAATTCAAGGCATCGACCCGCACAACGTCGCTTGAGAACGCCTTTGCAGCGCTGTTGCCGGATCAGCGGCGGGAGCAAGCTTCGCTTGCGATTCCGTCCCGCGACCCGGTTCATCGCGAGGTTACCATCAGGGCGCGCGATCTGACCTGCCGCTTCGGCGATTTTACCGCGGTCGATCGCGTCTCCTTCGAGATCGAGCGCGGCGAAATTTTCGGCTTTCTCGGACCCAACGGCTGCGGCAAGACCACGACCATGAAGATGCTCACCGGGTTGCTGCCGGCGACCGAGGGCGAGGCATTCCTGCTGGGCAAGGCGATCGACGCCGCCGACATGAACTCCCGCAATCGCGTCGGTTACATGTCGCAATCGTTTTCGCTCTACATGGAGCTGACGGTTCAGCAAAACCTCTCGCTTCATGCCCGGCTGTTTCATCTGCCGCCCGGCAGAGCGAGAGAACGCATCGCCGAACTCGTGCAGGATTTCGGTCTTGGCCGCTACCTCGATGAGCTCGCCTCGCAATTGCCGCTCGGCATCCGCCAACGGCTATCGCTGGCGGTCGCGATCGTGCACGAGCCCGAGATGCTGATCCTCGACGAGCCGACTTCCGGGGTTGATCCACTGGCGCGGGACGAATTCTGGCAAATTCTGCTGGATCTGTCGCGAAACCGCAATGTCACCATCTTCGTTTCCACCCACTTCATGAACGAAGCGGCCCGTTGCGACCGAATTGCCCTGATGAACGATGGGCGGGTGCTGGCCACGGACACCCCGGAGGGGCTGATCCGGGCGCGAGGGGTCGCGAATCTCGAAGCGGCCTTCATCAGCTATCTTGAAGAGGCAGGTGGCAAGCAGTTGGTCATTCCCGACGGCGAGCGAATCGATGCCGCGGCTGCGGATGACGCGCCGGAGTCTCCCGCTCTGTCGAGGAGAAGGCAACGCTCATTCAACCTGCGGCGAATGCTCGCCTTCACCACGCGCGAAACCCTGGAGCTGATCCGGGATCCGATACGGCTGTCCTTCGCGCTGCTTGGTACCGCGTTTCTCATGATCATTTTCGGTTTCGGCATTACCACGGATGTCGAAAACCTCTCCTTCGCGGTGCTCGATCGCGATCAGAGCCCGGCGAGCCGCACCTACATCAGCGAGCTCAGGGGCTCGCGGTATTTCGTCGAGAAGCCGCCCATTGCCGACGATGCCGATCTGGAAAAGCGGCTGAGGAGCAGCGACGTCATGGCGACCATCGAGATCGCCCCGGGCTTCGGCCGAGACATCAAGAAAGGTACTCCCGTCTCGGTCGGCGCATGGATCGACGGCGCGATGCCGTTCCGGGCAGAAACGATCCGCGGATACCTGCAAGGCGTCCACTCGCAATATCTGGTCGACCTCGCGACCGGCCAGGGTGTCGCCGCTCCCGCAGCAGTCAATATCGAGACCCGGTTTCGCTACAATCAGGATTTCAGGAGCATCTACTCCATGGTGCCGGCAACCATGGCGATGCTTCTGGTCCTGATCCCCGCCATCCTGATGGCGCTGGCGATCGTGCGGGAAAAGGAGCTCGGGTCGATCACGAATTTCTACGTTACCCCGGTAACCCGTCTGGAATTCCTGGTCGGCAAGCAACTTCCCTATATCGCGGTAGCGTTCGTCAGCTTCCTCATCCTGTTCGCGATGACCCTGCTGCTGTTCCGCGTGCCGCTGAAGGGAAGCCTTCCCGCGCTGCTACTCGGCGCGTTGCTCTACGTGACGACGACGACCGGCTACGGCATGCTGATCTCGTCGTTTGCGCGAACGCAAATTGCAGCGCTGTTTGGCACGGCAATCCTTTCCGTGATACCCGCGACCCAGTTTGCCGGCATGCTGACGCCGGTATCCTCGCTGTCCGGCGCCGGCGCCGTTATCGGACACTTGTTCCCGATGACCTACTTCCTGAGGATCAGCGTGGGCACGCTCACGAAGGGGCTGGGATTTGCCGATCTCGGCATGGATTTGGCCGTGCTCGCCGTTACTATTCCGGCACTGACGCTGTTGAGCCTCTTGTTGCTGCGCAAGCAGGAGGCCTAGCGAGTATCGGTCATGCGCAGAACGATCGCAAATATCTTCTGGCTGGGAACCAAGGAGCTTCGCGCCTTTGGCCATGACGTTGTCCTGGTCGCCCTCGTAATCTGGGCGTTTTCATTCTCGATCGTCAACGTGGCAAGGAGCGGCGTTGAGGACCTGCACAACGCCTCGATCGGAATCATCGATGAGGATCGATCCGCCTTGTCGCTTCGTATCGCCGGTGCCTTCCTGCCCCCCTATTTCAATCCGCCGCAATGGATCGGCGAGCACGACGTCGATGCCCTGATGAACGACGGCAGGATGACGTTCGCGGTCGATATTCCGCCGAACTTCCAGCGTGATCTCCTAGGAGGTCGGCAACCCACGATCCAGGTGGACGTCGATGCGACCGCGATGATGCAGGCCGGAATCGGCGCCGGCTATATCCAGCAGATCATCTCCACCGAGATCAGCAGGACGCTGGCGCATACCGATGCGCCGCCGGCCTCGCCGGTCGAGCTCGCGGTTCGCATTGCATTCAATCCCAATCTCACGGCAGGCTGGTTCACTGGCTTGATGGAAATCGTCAACAACGTGACGATGCTCGCCATCATTCTTTCCGGCGCGGCCATCATTCGCGAGCGGGAACACGGTACGCTGGATCACCTGTTGGTCATGCCGCTGACGCCGTTCGAAATCGCGATGTCGAAAATCTGGGCGAATGGACTGGTAATTTCGGTCGCTGTCGCCTTCGCACTGACAGTTGTCGTCCGCGGGCTGCTCGGCTTTCCGATCCAGGGCTCGGTTCCGCTCTTCCTCGCCGGCGTGGCGATCTATCTGTTCTTCGGTACCGCGATCGGAATATTTCTCGGCACCGTCGCGCGCTCGATGCCCCAGTTCGGCCTGCTCTACATGCTCGTTGCGATTCCGCTGATGATCCTTTCGGGCAGCCACACGCCGCAGGAGGCCATGCCGGCATCCCTGCGCATGGTCCTGCAGGGCTCACCCACCACGCATTTTGTCGCTTTTGCCCAGGCCATTCTGTGTCGAGGCGCGGGACTAAGCGTCGTGTGGCCGCAGTTTCTTGCGATCGGCTTGATCGGCGGGATTTTTCTCGGCCTCGCCCTGTTCCGATTCCGGCACGCAACCGCGCAAACGGCACAATAGTCTTGCCACATCGGCCTTTCGGTCAGGCGTTGCGACAACGCTCAGGCTGGCTGCGTCCCCCGCCGGTTCAACCTTTTGTTCCGTGTTTGACGAGGATCAAAGAAGTCATGTTGCGCAAGCGTACCGTTAATACTAGTCAACCTCCGAGGAGTATTTGTCATGGCGGAAGCTGCAACAAAACTGCCCATCAAGACTGAATCATCTCCTGCTACGCCGGCCAAGGCCGCGGACTGGCAACCCTTTGAAGTCCTGCGCAATCAGGTCGATCGGTTGTTTCACGACTTCCAGACTGGATTTCTGCAGGCCCCGTTCTTTCGTCCGCTTCCCGACATAGAGTCGTTCTGGCGCCGTGACTTTGGCTTCAATGTCACGCCTGCCCTGGACATCGTCGAGAAGGACGGGGCATTCGAGGTCACGGCCGAACTGCCGGGGCTCGATGCCAAGGACGTCGAAGTTCAGCTTTCTAACGGCATGCTGACCATCAAGGGCGAAAAGCGGGAAGAGAAGGAAGAGAAGACCAAAGACCGCTACGTCTCCGAGCGGCGCTACGGTTCCTTCCGCCGCACGCTGCAGGTTCCCGGCAGCGTCGACGCCGAGAAGATCGAGGCGAGCTACAAGAGCGGCGTCCTCACCGTCACGCTGCCGAAATCTCCGGAAGCGCAGAAGAAAGAGAAGACGATTCCGGTAGCCGTGAAATAGGCGGGCCTCACGGCCCCGCCGCATCAAGATATTTTGATCGGCGGGGACGCGCGCAATTTCGACCCTATGGAGAAGCAGCGAATGGCTCACAAGCAAATCCTGTTTCATTCCGCCGCCCGCGAGAAGATCCTGCGGGGCGCAACACTGCTTGCCGATGCGGTGCGCGTCACGCTGGGCCCGAAGTCGAAATCGGTTTTGATCCAGAAGAGTTGGGGCGCGCCGATCGTCTGCAATGACGGCGTCACCATCGCCAAGGAAATCGATCTCAAGGATCCAGAAGAGAATCTTGGAGCCCAGATTCTTCGTCAAGCAGCGGAGAGAACCGGGGACGTTGTCGGTGACGGCACCAGCACATCGACCATCCTCGCCCATGCGATCCTTGCCGACGGCGTGCGCAATGTCGTGGCGGGCGCCAGCGCCATCGATCTCAAGCGCGGACTGGACCGGGCCACACGCGTGGCGATCGAGACGCTGCGTGCCATGTCTCGTCCGGTCAAGACGAAAGCAGAGAAGGCCCAGGTCGCAACCTTATCGGCCCACAATGATCCATCAATCGGCGCTCTCGTTGCCGACGCCATCGAGAAGGTCGGCAGCGAAGGCGTGATTTCGGTCGAGGAATCCAAGACCACGGAAACCACGCTGGACGTCGTCGAGGGCATGAAATTCGACCGCGGCTTCATATCCCCCTACTTCGTCACCGACGCGGAGCGCATGGAGGCCGTACTGGAAGATCCCTTCGTGCTGCTTTGCGACCACAAGATCGGCGCGCTGCGCGACCTGATCCCGGTGCTCGAACAGGTCGCCAAATCGGGCCGTCCATTGCTGATCGTGGCCGAAGATATCGAAGGCGAAGCGCTGGCGACGTTGATCGTCAACCAGCTTCGCGGGGTACTCAAGGGCTGCGCGGTCAAGGCGCCCGGCTTCGGGGACCGGCGCAAGGCGATGCTGGAAGACATCGCGATATTGACCGGCGCGCAGGTGATCTCCGAAGAATTGGGATTGAAGCTGGAGAGCATGACGCTGCAACAGCTCGGGCGCGCCGCGCGGGTGGTCGCGGACAAGGAAAATACCACGCTGATCGGCAGCGGCGGCGACCGGGCCCGGATCGACGGCCGCATTGCGCAGATCCGGCGCGAGATCGAAAAGACCACCAGCGACTACGACCGGGAAAAGCTCGAGGAGCGGCTCGCCAAATTGTCCGGCGGCGTCGCGGTGATCCGCGTCGGCGCCCCGACCGAAGCCGAGATGAAGGCGAAGAAGGAAGCGCTCGACGACGCCATCAGTTCCACCAAGGCCGCGGTGGCCGAGGGCATCGTGCCGGGCGGCGGTCTGGCGCTCTTGAAATGCATCGAGGCGGTCGCCCGCGAAGAAGCGGCTTGCGAAGGCGATGAGCGGACCGGCGTGCAGATTTTGAAACGCGCGCTCGAAGCGCCGGCGCGCCAGATCGCGGAAAATTCGGCCGTCGACGGCGGTGTGGTCGTTGCACGGATGATGAGCGGCCAGGGCAATTTCGGTTTCGACGCCGCACGCAAGGAATATGTGGATCTGGTCGAAGCCGGCATCGTCGATCCGGCGAAAGTGGTTCGCACCGCGCTGGAAAACGCCGTCTCGGTCGCCAGCGTGCTGCTGCTCACCGAAGCAACGATGACGGAAATTCCGGAGACGAAGAAAGAACGGCCGGTCGAACCGGAAATGGCCATGTGATCTTCGCGTAGCCGGGTTGCGGAGCGACCCGCGCAG
>NZ_JADGRI010000351.1 GCF_017881085.1 Bradyrhizobium sp. | reverse complement strand
TCGCCGAGCGGGCACGCCATTGCCGCAGCTCCCTGCCGCGCAGCGCCGTGACATCGACGCCGTCGAACAGGATTCGTCCCGAGGTCGGCTCGGCGAGGCGGTTGATCATGCGCAGCAGGGTCGACTTGCCGGCGCCGGAACGGCCGATCACGCCGATGAAACCGCCGGGCGCAACGGAGAATGACGCATTGTCGACCGCGGTCTTTGTGCCGAAACGGCACGTCAAACCATCCACCACCAGCATGCGATGCTCCAGAGCGCCTTGTTGCCACCATCGCTAGCGTCTGGATTCAACAGCTATGTGACAATTGCGCTGCGGTGCGGCATTCATCCACACCCGCGTGCGCCGTCATGTCTTCGTCATGACAACGTCATCAAGCCCACCGATGACGTGCAGCCCTGACATTGATTGCTCGCGAGAAGCCCGCATGGCCGGCAAGATGCTTTCAGTCGATCCGACGGTGGACCCAAGCGCGAAACTGCATGACGTCAAGCTCGGCGCCTATTGCGAAGTCGGCGCGCGCACGATCCTGCAGGAAGTGACGATGGACGATTATTCCTACGTCGTGAACGACGCGCAGATCACCTATGCGACGATCGGAAAGTTCTGCTCGATCGCGGCGATGACGCGGATCAACCCGGGCAATCACCCGATGCACCGCGCAACGCAAGCGCATTTCACCTATCGCGCCAGCGCGTATTTTCCGGAGGAAAGCGACGAAGCGGAGTTCTTCGAATGGCGGCGCGGACATCGCGTCCAGATCGGTCACGACGTCTGGATCGGGCACGGCGCCATCGTGCTGCCGGGCCGCAGCATCGGCAGCGGCGCCGTGATCGCCGCCGGCGCCATCGTCACCAAGGACGTTCCGGCCTACACCATTGTCGCGGGCAATCCGGCGCGGACGATCCGACGGCGATTTTCCGAAGCGGTGACCAACCGGCTGGCCGAGCTTTCGTGGTGGGACTGGAGCCATGAAACGCTCCGCCGCGCCCTGCCCGATTTCCGCAAACTGACGGTCGAGGACTTTCTCGCAAAATATGAAGAAGCCGCCACCGTCAGCCGATCGCCCACCCCGAAACGAAGCGCAGCATTGTGACCGACATCTTTATCGAAGGCGGCCGGGCGCTGCTCGGCGGCGAATTCGCCGACGCCCCGTTGCGGATCGAGGACGGCGAGATCGGCGCGTCCGGCTCTCGCCACGGCCGCGGCTCACTGGGCCTCGACGCCAGCGGCCTGCAGGTGTTGCCGGGCATCATCGACCTGCATGGCGATGCCTTCGAGCGGCAGATGATGCCGCGCCCCGGCGTCGATTTCCCCGCCGACGTGGCGCTGGCCGACAGCGACCGGCAGGCCATCGGCAACGGCATCACCACGGTGTTTCACGCCACGACCTGGTCGTGGGAGCCGGGCCTGCGCAGCGCCGACAACGCGCGGCTCTTGCTGGAGGCGATCGAAACCATGCGGCCGCAACTGGCGGCGGATACCCGCTTCCATTTGCGGCACGAGACCTACAATCTCGATGCCGAGGCCGAAATCAGCCAGTGGCTGTCCGACGGACGCATCGATCTGTTCGCCTTCAACGACCACATGGACTCGACGGTGGCCGGTCTTGCAAAACCGCAAAAGCGGAGCCGCATGGTCGAACGCACCGGGCTCTCCGGCGAGGCGTTCGACGAACTGGTGGCGCGCGTCGTCGCCCGCGCCAACGAGGTCCCGGCCTCGATCGCGCGGCTGGCGCAAGCGGCACGCAACGCCAAGGTGCGGATGCTGTCGCATGACGACGACAGCCCGCAGATGCGCGAGGCATTTCGGGGCATGGGCGTGAATATCGCCGAATTCCCGGTCAACGAGGAAACCGCGCGCGCCGCGGCCGACGCCGGCGACGCCATCGTGTTCGGCGCGCCCAATGTCGTGCGCGGCGGCAGCCATACCGGATGGACCCGGGCATCCGACATGATCGCCAGGGGCCTGTGCTCGGTGCTGGCTTCCGACTATTATTATCCGGCGCAGCTGCTGGCCGCGTTCCGCCTCGCCGCCGATGGCGTGCTGCCGCTGGCCCGCGCGTGGGACTTGATCTCGGCGGCACCGGCCCGGGCTGCCGGGCTTTCGGACCGCGGCATTCTGGCCGAGGGCTATCGCGCCGACATCATCCTCGTCGACGACGAAGTGCCGCTGCGGCCGCGTATCGTCGCCGTCATCGCCGCGGGCCGCCTGGTTCATCTGACCGATTCGAGCCGCCTGATCCATGCACCGGCCGCAAGGCGCGAGGCGGTTGCAGCCGCGTGAGCGGGCTTTATGCTGGCGGTATGACCTCTTTTCCCCGTTACGCGATCTATTACGTGGCCGCGCCCGGCAGCGATCTCGATCGCTTCGGCGCGGCACTGCTGGGCTATGACGCCGCGAGCGGCAGCGACCTGCCCTTTCCGGATGGCATTCCGCAGTCGGTGCCGGATTGGCGCGAATTGACGCGCGATCCCCGCAAATACGGCTTTCATGCCACGCTGAAGGCGCCGCTGGCGCTGGCATCCGGCAAGACCGAAGCCGGGCTTCTTGCGGCCTGCGAAATCTTTGCCGCCGCGCCCCGGCCGATTCCGGTGATCCGGCCGGTCGTCGATTCCATCAGCGGTTTTATTGCGGTGGTGCCCGCCGAGCCATCGGCTGAACTGGAGCGGCTTGCCGCGGACTGCGTGCGTGAATTCGATTCATTCCGCGCACCGCTCGCGCCGGAAGACCGGGCGCGCCGCAACCCCTCCGCCCTGACGCCGAGGCAGTGCGACTATCTCGATCGCTTTGGATATCCTTACGTGCTGGAAGACTTCCGCTTCCACATGACGCTGACGGGGCGGCTTGACGCCGAGCGCCGCCGGCCGATCCTGACGATGCTGCGGGATCGTTTTGCGGCGCTCGGCCTGCAAACACTCGATATCGACAGGATCGCGATATGCCGTCAGGACGCGGCCGATTCCCGATTCAGGATCCTTGGTCAGTTCGTGCTGACGCAGACCAGCAGCCAGCCAGCCGTCACACATCTTTAGTGGGGCGCAGCGGCGCCTTGGTAGGCGATCTCGGCAACACGGCGTGGCGGGTGTCATCGGACATCCCCGTTCCGCGTCCAACAATTGACGACCTCAGCCAAGGATCGGCCGCGGTCTCACCGCTCGACGAAGGCGCGCTGGAGCTGATCGGTGATCGGCTTCAGCAAGTAGCTCATCATGGTCCGGCTGCCGGTCTGCATGAAGACTTCCGCGGGCATGCCCGAGACGAGTTGCTGGCTGACCAGCCGGCGGCGCTGCTCCTCTGGAAGCGTCACCCGGACGGTGAAATAGGGTGCGTTGCTCTGCTGGTCCCGGCTGGTATCGGCCGACACGTAAGACACGATGCCGTCGAGCTGCGGCGTCACGCGCTGGTTGAAGGCCGAGAAGCGGACGAACGCCTTCTGGCCCATCCGCACCTGGTCGATATCGTTGGGCTGTAGCCGCGCCTCGATCTGCAGATCATCCAGATCCGGCACCACTTCCATGATGGTGTCGCCGGCGCGGATCACGCCGCCGATGGTGTGGGCGGAAAGCTGGTTGATCACCCCCGACGTCGGCGCGCGGATTTCGATCCGCTCGAGGAGGTCGCGCGCGGCGACGCCGCGCTCCACGAGCTCGGCTTCCTTGCCCTGGTTCTCGCCGAGTTCCTTGACGACATCGGTGCGGAAATCCTGATCGAGGCGGACGATCTGAAGCTGGGCCTCCCCGATCTTGGATTTCGTCTCGGCGATCGCCGACGTCAATTGCCCGCGCTCGCCCTCGATCCGCGCGCTCTCGCGCTGCAGGGTGGTGAGCCGGGTCAGCGGCACCAGCCGCTTGTCGTAGAGATCCTGGACGCCCGTGAGCTCACCGCCGATCAGTTCCAGTTGCTTGGACTTGGATTCGACCTGGGCATCGAGGCCTGCAATCTCCTCGCCGAGCTGCGAGACCCGGCTTTGCAGAAGGTCGATCTGGCTTCGGCGCGCATTGGCGCGGGCCTTGAACAGCGACTCCTCCGAGGCCAGCAGCGCCTTGACGGTGACCCCGCCCGAGCGCGCCGCCAGTTCGGGCGGCACTTCAATCTTCGCCACGCCGTCGCGCTCGGCCACCAGCCGGGCGATCCGCGCCCGCACCTCGTCGAGCTGCTTGCTCACCATCTGCAGACTGGCCTGCGCCTGGGTGGCGTCGAGCCGCAGCAACAGATCGCCCGTACCCACCCGCTGGCCGTTGTGGACCGGGATTTCCGCAACCACGCCGCCTGTCGGATGCTGGATGGCCTTGACGTTCGATTGAACCACAAGGTTGCCGGGAACGACGACGGCGCCCGCGATCGGCATCAGCACAGCCATGCCGCCGGCCACGAGGACGACGGCGAGCAACACCCGAAGACCGGTCCGCAATTCGTTCTCGAAGGCTCGCCCGGCCCGCACCGCCAGATTGTCGCCCGGCACATTATCGTTATCGGCAAGGCCCTCGCGATTGACGAGGAAGGCAACGCCCGCGGTGAGACCGACGCGGCAGCTCTCGATCAACTGTCCGACGGCCGTTGCCGGCTTGGCGTCGGCAGCCGGAGGCGGCAGCGCCAGTCGAGGGCTCTCGATATGCATCGATTGATGCTTGGGATCCGCGCCGGGAAATTCCGGCCCGGGCCTCACCGCGTTGATCAGCGACGGGTCGTCGGGCGCGATAATCGGACCGTGCCGGTCCGGCGGCGGCGCGATCGTCGACTCACGTTCAGCTTCGCGTTTTCGCGCGGTAGGCGCGACACCCTCCTTGCGCGGATGCTTGACCGGGGTGACTGCCGGGTCGCGCGCATGCTCGCTTCTGCGCCTGGCCGGCGCGACGGCCGGCTCAGGTCCAGGCCCGCTTCGGCGCCAGCTCGGGCCGGCAGCCGGGTCGGGTGCAGGTTCGCTTCGACGCCAGGCTGGTGCGGCGGCCGGCTCGGGCGCAGGTTCGCTCCTGCGTGCGGCAGGCGCGGCGGCCGTGAGTCCCAATTGCTCCAGGCAAATGTCGAAGGCCCGACTCATCTTGCCCTTGCGCTGCCGCTTCGGCTGACGCGATCGCGCAGATGCCGGGGAACGTAACTCCTCGCGAGCCGGACGACGCGTTTGCGGGTGCGGCTCATCGGCGTCTTCCCGCTCGAACGCCTGCCGGAGACGCTGCAATTCGAGAATCAGCGCCGCGCCCTGCGGACCGACCGTGTCGTCGTGGGATTCACCGACCCAGCGCGGCGCATGCC
>NZ_JADGRI010000350.1 GCF_017881085.1 Bradyrhizobium sp. | reverse complement strand
ATGATGCTTTATCAACCCGGTGATGCCCGTTTGCGGAATTCGATCCCGAATTTCCCTGGGGCACGACCTGGTTCCCTCCTGCAAACAAGTTGGACCCATGCTTCGAGGAATGCGGAAAGCCTCATCAAACTGGCTCGGCAAGACAATTATGGCCGTGGTGATGGGCGTATTGATCATCAGCTTCGGGGTGTGGGGCATCGCTGACATTTTCAGGGGTTTCGGCCAGTCGACCGTGGCCACGGTCGGCCACACCGAGATCTCGATCAATGAATTCCGCCAGGTCTACACCGACAAGCTGCAGCAGATCGGCCGCCAGTTCGGCCGCCCGCTGACGGCGGATCAGGCCCGCGCCTTCGGCATCGACCGCCAGGTGCTGCAGCAAACCATCGCGGAAGCCGCCCTCGACGAGGAAGCGCGCCGGCTCGGGCTCGGACAGTCCGACGCCGAGACTATGCGCGTGATCTTCAACGATCCCAACTTCAAGGGCGTCAACGGCAACTTCGATCCGCAGCGCTTCCAGGCCGTGATCCGGCAGTTCGGCTTCACCGAACAGCGGTATATCGCCGACCAGCGCAAGGTATCTCTGCGGCGTCAAATCGCCGGCACCATTTCCGCCGGGCTCGAACCGTCGAAATCGATGATCGAGGCGCTCAGCCGCTTCCAGAACGAGCAGCGCGCCGTCGAATACGTCAAACTCGACGCCGCGCAGGCCGGTACCATCGATCCGCCGTCGCCCGAAGCGCTGGCCGCCTATTTCGATGACCACAAGGCCCAGTTCCGAGCTCCCGAATATCGCAAGATCGCCTTTGTCGCGATCACGCCGGAAGAGATCGGCAAATGGACCGATGTGTCGGACGACGATGCCAAGAAGCTGTTCGAACAGCGCCGCGACCGGCTGGGAACGCCGGACAAACGCGAGGTCTCGCAGATGGTTTTCCCGAATGCGGACGAAGCCGCCGCGGCGCGCAGTCGTATCGCGTCGGGATCGTCGTTCGACGATCTCGCCAAGGAACGCGGACTTGGCGCTGCCGATGTCAATCTCGGGATGGTCGCGAAGTCCGAAATCATCGATCCCGCGGTGGCGGACGCAGCCTTTTCGCTCAATTCCGGCGAGGTGAGCCAGCCGGTGCAAGGCAAGTTCGGCGTCGCCTTGGTCAAGATCGGCAAGATCGAGGCCGGCGCGCAACCGACCTATGAAAGCGTTGCCGCCAACTTGAAGAAGGAAGTCGCCATTGAACGCTCGCGCGCCAAGGTCGCCGAGCTGCGCGACAAGATGGAGGACGAGCGCGGCGGCGGCGCCGGCGTCACCGAAGCCGCGCAGAAACTGGGCCTTGCCGCCGTCACCGTCGACGGCGTCGATCGCTCCGGCCGCCTGGCCAACGGCCAGCCGGCAGCCAATATTCCGCTCGGTCTCGATGTCGTCTCGCAGGCCTTCAACAGCGATGTCGGCGTCGACAATGATCCGATCTCGTTCAAGGGCGGCTATGTCTGGTACGACGTGCTCGGCATCACGCCCTCGCGCGAGCGTAACCTCGATGAGGTCAAGGACCAGGTCGAAGCGCGCTGGCATGACGACCAGATCATGAGCCGGCTCAGGACCAAGTCGACCGAGATGGTCCAGAAGCTCGATCAGGGCGGCAAGCTTGCGGACGAGGCGGCAACCGCGGGGGTGAAGGTCGAAACCGCCGCAGCATTCAAGCGCGATGCCTCGCTGCCCGGCGTGCCCGCCGGCGTGATCGCGGCGGCATTTCGCACCGCCAAGGACGGCGTCGGACAAACCGCCGGCGCCGCCAACAACGAGTGGATCGTCTTCCGCGTCACCGACATCACCGTCCCGCCGGTCGACGTTACCTCGGACGACATCAAGAAACTGAAGGAAAGCGTTCAGCGCAGCCTGACTGACGAACAGGTCGCGCAATACGTCACCAAGCTTGAATCCGACATCGGCACGACAATCAATCAGGCCGCCTTCGCGCAGGTGACGGGCGCAAATAACTGAGGATGATCCGGAAAATTGGGGCACCGGTTTTCCGAAAAGATCATGCTCCAATAGGTAAGCATTTCGAAAGCTCGCGATGGACGACCTCAAATCAATCATCGGAAAAGTCGCCACTGGCGCGGCCTTGTCGCGCGACGAGGCTGCATCCGCGTTCGACAGCATGATGTCTGGCGAGGCCACGCCCTCGCAGATGGGCGGACTGTTGATGGCGCTTCGGGTCCGCGGCGAGACCGTCGACGAGATCACCGGCGCGGTATCGGCCATGCGTGCCAAGATGCTGCGGGTCGAGGCTCCCGCCGACGCCGTCGACGTGGTCGGCACCGGCGGCGACGGCTCCGGCTCGGTCAACGTTTCGACCTGCGCCTCCTTCATCGTCGCCGGCGCAGGCGTCCCCGTTGCCAAGCACGGCAATCGCGCATTGTCGTCGCGCTCGGGCGCGGCGGATGTGCTGTCTTCGCTCGGGGTGAAGATCGACCTCAGGCCCGAGCAGGTCGGCCGCTGCGTCCTGGAGGCCGGTATCGGCTTCATGTTCGCGCCGACGCACCATCCCGCGATGAAGAACGTCGGCCCGACAAGGGTCGAGCTGGCGACGCGCACGATCTTCAATCTGCTGGGACCGCTATCCAACCCGGCCGGCGTCACCCGCCAGATGGTGGGGGTCTTTTCAAGACAATGGGTGCAGCCGCTGGCGCAGGTGCTGAAGAATCTCGGCGCCAAGTCAGTCTGGGTCGTGCATGGCTCCGACGGCCTCGATGAAATCACCCTCACCGGCCCGACCTTCGTCGCAGCCCTCGAGAACGGCAATATCCGCACCTTCGAGGTGACGCCGGAGGATGCCGGTCTTGCCCGCGTCGGTGGCGAGGCCCTGAAAGGGGGCGATGCCGATGCCAATGCGATTGCGCTGCAAAGCGTGCTCGACGGGATGCCGAGCCCTTTTCGCGATGTCGCATTGTTGAACGCCGCGGCGGCCTTGATCGTCGCCGGGCGCGCCACAAATCTGAAGGAGGGCGTGGCGCTCGGCACCAAGTCGCTCGACTCGGGTGCGGCGCTGGAGCGGCTGAAACGTCTGATCGCGGTCTCCAACGGCTGACCGCAGGGATTTCGCGATGTCAGATATCCTGACCAGGATCGAAGCTTACAAGCGCGAGGAGATCGCCGCCGCCAAGCGCGCCCATCCGGTTGCAAGCGTCGAAGCGCTGGCGAGGGCCGCGCCGCCGCCGCGCGGTTTTGTCAGCGCGATCCGCCAGAAGCTCGCTCAAGGCGAATACGCGCTGATTGCCGAAGTGAAGAAGGCCTCGCCCTCCAAGGGGCTGATCCGCGCCGATTTCGATCCACCGGCTCTGGCGAAGGCCTATGAAGCCGGCGGTGCTGCCTGCCTCTCGGTACTGACCGATCAGCCGTCGTTTCAGGGGCATCTCGATTTCATGGTGGCGGCACGCGCGGCCACCAGACTGCCGGTGCTACGCAAGGATTTCATGTTCGATACCTACCAGGTGGTCGAAGCGCGCGCCCACGGCGCGGACTGCATCCTGATCATCATGGCGGCGGTCGATGACGGCGCGGCGCGCGATATCGAGGACGCGGCCCTGGCCCATGGCATGGATGTGCTGATCGAAATTCATGAACGCGCAGAGCTCGATCGCGCCTTAAAACTTCGTTCGCCGATGATCGGCATCAACAACCGAAATCTGCGGACCTTCGAGACCACGCTGGCAACCAGCGAGGCGTTGGCGCCGCTGATCCCCGGGGATCACGTGATGGTCGGCGAAAGCGGCATCTTGGCGTCAGCCGATCTGGCACGGCTGGCGCGCGTGGGGATATCGACATTCCTGGTCGGCGAAAGCCTGATGCGGCAGGCCGATGTGACGGCGGCAACCCGCGCGCTGCTCAAACGCGACGACGCGCCGCGCGCGACGGGTACGCGCTGATCATGGCGCGCAAGACCTCAAAGCAAACGTCCACCCTCACCCATATCGATGCCAAGGGCGAGGCGCGGATGGTCGACGTCTCGGCCAAACCGGCCACCGAGCGTATAGCGGTCGCGGAAGGCCGCGTCGTCATGAGCCAGGCGACGCTCGATCTTATTGTGTCCGGCAATGCCAAAAAAGGGGACGTACTGGGCACCGCGCGGCTCGCGGGCATCATGGCGGCCAAGCGCACCTCGGATCTGATCCCGCTGTGCCACCCGCTGGCGCTGTCGAAAGTTACCGTGGATATTGCGCCGGACAGCAAGCTGCCCGGCTGTATCGTGCGCGCCACCGTGAAGGTCACCGGCCCGACCGGGGTCGAGATGGAAGCGTTGACCGCAGTATCGGTGGCATGCCTGACGATCTACGACATGATCAAGGCGGCGGAACGCGGCGTTCGCATCGAAGCCATTCATCTCGTTGAAAAAAAAGGCGGCAAGTCCGGGCATTATCGCGCCGCCGGTTGAACTTCCCGCAATGATCCCTGCGCCAACATCGTCGCCGCCGCGATCGTTGCGGCAACCTCGAGGGCGGCGTTTCCTGCAGCGAAAACAGGCGCCAGCGCATAGGCATGGCGCGCGCTCTCACGAGGGAGCGGGATGCCCGTTAATCGGTCATTAACCCAACTTCCTAACCCGACTTCCATTTGCGCATCGTACCTATGTGCGGGGCCGGGGCATTGCGAAACTGTGCCCGGCATCCGGCTCTGACAGCGATCAAGACCAATGACGGTAAACGGTACCGCTTCCTTCAACGTCAAGGCCTCCTTCAGCGACAATCCGATCCGCTGGCTGGTTGCCGGCGGCGTGCTGCTGGTCGCGACAATCGCCATCGGCGCCACGGTCATGGTTGGAAATTTCCGCGAGCGCGCGCTGGACAACAGCAAGCGCGAGCTGGAAAACACCGTGCTGCTGCTTTCCCGCCACTTCGATCAGCAACTCGAGGACTTCGGCGCCGTTCAGAACGACCTGATCGCGTATGTGCGTGCGAACGGAATCGACAGCGTCGAACATTACAAACGCCGGATGTCCAGCCCCGACATCCACTTGATGCTCCGCGCCAAGCTGAGCGCCTTGTCCTATGTCGGTGGCATCAACGTTTTCGATTCCGACGGCGTGCTGATCAACTCGTCGTCGGCATGGCCTGTCCCGCCGATCAGCGTCGCGGACCGGCCCTATTTCAAGACCTTCAAGAATGACCCGCGATCGCCCGACATGCTGATCGAGCCGGTCTACAGCCGGATCACCGGCCTCTGGACCACCGTGATCGCGCGCAAGATTGCCGGGCCGCACGGCGAATTCCTCGG
>NZ_JADGRI010000349.1 GCF_017881085.1 Bradyrhizobium sp. | reverse complement strand
GCGTGCGGGGATGCCGGGTGATTTCCGGTGCGACCGCTGTGAATACTCGTGTGCATTCTGAACTACCCCAGCGCACACGAGGCTGCGGGTGCACTGGGCACCCGGCATTCCCCACGCCCTCCTTGGGGGCGGAAGGTTTTGCAAAACTCGGGCGCATCGCGCCGCGGGATCGCGAAGGCGCGCCCGAAATGGGACGCGTCTGAAATCGCAACTGTCATCTGGTTCTGCTATCCATTCATGCGCGTATGGCGGACGCCATTGCAGCTGCGACCCGAAAGGGAGGGATGGCCGGATGGATTTCTTCAGGCATTTCACGATACTGATCTGCGCGCCGGCCTTCAACGCCGACGATCTGGAGGGGCTGCGGCTCGCGCAGATCACGGTCGAGATCGAGAAGCTCGGCTTCGAGGTGGTGCGGGCGCGGCGGGTCGAGGACGCCGAGATGGCGGTGCAGACCGATGCCGCCATCGGCTGCATGGTGGTGGATTGGGGCAAGAAGGGCCTCGAAGGCAAGGCCATCGAGTTGATCAACCTGATGCGACGGCGCGGCCTCGAAATGCCGATCGTCATTCTGGTGCGGCGCAAGCGCCTGGAGGACATCCCGATCGAGGTGCTCGACTATATCGACGGCTACATCTTCCTCTCCGAGGAAACCCCTGACTTCATCGCCACCAACCTGGTCAGCCGGCTCAAGCAGTATGCGGAGACGCTGAAAACCCCGTTCTTCGGCGCGCTGGTGGACTATGCCGAGCGCGGCAATCAGCTGTGGACCTGTCCGGGCCACAACGGCGGCATTTTCTACAACCGCAGCCCGATCGGCCGGATCTTCGTCGAGCATCTCGGCCAGGAAATCTTCCGCGACGACCTCGACAATTCCGTGCTCGAACTCGGCGACCTCCTGGTCCACGAGGGTCCTGCCCTGAAGGCGCAGCAGGAGGCCGCGGCGATCTTCGGCGCCGAGAAGACCTATTTCGTGCTCAACGGCACCTCGTCGTCGAACAAGATCGTGCTGTCCGCGCTGGTCGCCGAGGGCGACCTCGTGCTGTTCGACCGCAACAACCACAAGGCGGCGCATCACGGCGCGCTGTTCATCGGCGGCGCCATTCCGGTCTTTCTCGAGACCGACCGCAACGCCTACGGGTTGATCGGCCCGATCTTCCATCAGGCCTTCGACGAGGCGCGCATCCGCGAGAAAATCCGCCGCCATCCACTGATCGCCGACAAGGAGGCCTGGCGGCGCGAGCGGCCGTTTCGCGTCGCCGTGATCGAGCAGTGCACCTATGACGGCACGATCTACGACGCGCGCATGATCGTCCAGAAGATCGGCCATTTGTGCGACTACATCCTGTTCGACGAGGCCTGGGCCGGCTTCATGAAGTTCCACCCGCTGTTCGCCGGGCGCTTCGCCATGGGGCTCGATTGCCTCGGCCCGGAGCAGCCCGGCATCATCGCTACCCAATCCACCCACAAGCAGCTCGCGGGCTTCTCCCAGGCCTCGCAGATCCACGTCCGCGATCGTCACATCAAGGGGCAGCGCCGCCGCGTCGAGCATCGCCGCTTCAACGAATTCTTCATGCTGCATGCATCGACCTCGCCGTTCTATCCGCTGTTCGCTTCGCTTGACGTCGGCGCGCAGATGATGAAGGGGCGTTCCGGCGAGGTGTTGTGGGACGACACCATCCGGCTCGGAATCGAGTTGCGCAAGAAAATCCGTGCGATCCGGCGCGAATTCGAGGACAAGGAGAAGGACCCGGCGCGACGCTGGTTCTTCGAGGCCTTCGTTCCCGATCGCGTCACCGTCACGGACGGCGACGGTGGAGCGCGGCGCGAGGTCGCCTGGGAGGATGTGCCGACCGACGAGCTTGCCGCCAACGCCCGTTACTGGGAGCTGTCGCCGGGCGCAAGCTGGCACGGCTTCACCCAGGTTGCGCCCGGCTACGCCATGACCGATCCCAACAAGCTGACGCTGCTGACGCCGGGCTTCGACCGCGAAACCGGCGCTTACGCCGATTACGGCATACCGGCGCCGCTGGTCGCGCAATATCTGCGCGAGAATCGCGTGGTGGCGGAGAAGAACGACCTCAATTCGCTGTTGTTCCTGCTCACGCCCGGTGTCGAGTCGAGCAAGGCCGGCACGCTGCTGAGCGCGCTGGTCGCCTTCAAGAAGCTGCACGACGACAATGCCCGTCTCGACGACGTCATCGGCGAATTCGTGCGCCGGCGCCCTGCCCGCTATGCCGGCGTGCGGATCCGCGAATTGTGCGGCGAGATGCACGGCTTTTTCCGCGACAGCGCCACCAGCAACCTGCAGAAGGCGCAGTTCCTGCCCGATCATCTGCCCGATCTGGCAATGCCGCCGCACGAAGCGGTGCGCCAGATGGTGCGCAACAATGTCGACTACATCCCGGTCGACCGGATCGCGGGGCGGATCGCCACCACGATGTTCGTGGTCTATCCGCCCGGCATCGCCACCATCGTGCCGGGCGAGCGGCTCGACGAACGCGCGCGCCCGATGCTGGATTATCTGAAAATGTTCGAGCGGAGCGCGAATCTGTTTCCGGGCTTTGATGTCGAGATCCAGGGAATCTATCGGGAAACCGAAAAGGATGGCGCGGTCAGATTCTACACCTATGTGGTGCACGAATAATCCCTGTTACCTGTGCTTTCGATCGATCTTCAGCTTCAAGGTTCCGTTGTCATCGTCCGGCGGGCTCGCCGCGCCCGGCCCAAGCGCACGCTGCATCAGCATGCTGTCGGTCCAGCGACCGTATTTGAAGCCGACCGCCTTGAGCAAACCGGCGTGCTCGAAGCCGAACGTCTGGTGCAGGCGTTGCGACGGCACGTTGGCGGTGTCGATATAGGCGATCATCTGGCGGCAGCCGGCGGCGGAGCAGGCGTCGATCAGGACCGGCAGCAGGCGCCGGCCGACACCGGCATTGAGATGATCCGGATGGACGTAGATCGAGTGCTTGACCGTATAGCGGTAGGCCGGACGCTTTCTGAACGGCACCGCATAGGCGTAGCCGATCACCGCGCCGAGATATTCGGCGACCAAATGGGGCAGCCGGTGCTTGAGCATGTTCTTGCGCCGGCGCTTGATGTCCTCGCCGTTGAGCGGTTCGACATCCATTTCGCCGAGGCCGCGCTGGATGTGGTGGGCGTAGATGGCCAGCATGGCCGGCACATCGTCCTCGGTCGAGGCACGCACGATGATATCGAGGGGACGCTCGAGCGCGGTGCCGCCGGCCGTCAACGAATCCAACGCCTTCATCCCACAGCAATCCGCCTTGAGCCGCGCCCCTTGATCGAGCACGCCTCGATGACAGCTTCGTGTCACACGCGTTCCGCCGACGACAATTTGAAGGCGCGAGCGAATGCGCGCCCGGCTTCAGCCTCGAAAATCCGCCGCCACACTCCCCAGCCCCTCCAGCTGCATCACCACGCGGTCGCCGGCGTTGAGCCACACCGTCTTGACCAGGCTGCCAGTGAGCACGATCTCGCCGACGCGCAGACCCTTGCCGTCGGCGGCGAGTTGGTTGGCGAGCCAGGCGAGCGCGTTGTGGGGGTGGCCGAGCACGTCGGCGCCGGTGCCCTGCCCCACTTCCACGCCATTGATCAGCGCCCGGCCGATCACCTTGGACAGATCAGGCGCGGCGGATCGCGGCACGCCCTGGCCGAGCACGCAGCCGGCGGCGAAGAAATCATCCGCGACAAGCGTCGGCGCACCCATCGTTTCCCATTTGACGTAGCGGTCGTCGACGATCTCGATCGCCGGATAATAGGCGTCGATCGCCTCGGCGACCCACTCGGCGGTGAACGGCGCCTCGGTCGGCGTAAGGTCGCGCGCGAGCCGCACCGCGATTTCGCATTCGACGCCGACGCGGACGAAATCCTTTGCGTTCAGCGATACGCCGCTGTCGTGAACGCCCTTTGCAAACACGCCGCCCCCGCAGGGGTGAGGGATATCAAGATATTGCTGCATCACCGCGCTGGTGCAGCCGATCTTGTAGCCGACGCGGGCGCCGACATCGGCTGCGAGGAGATCGTGAACCGCATCCTGAATGCGATACCCTTCCGCCTCGTCGCGCGGCGCTGCATCGGCGGCAAGCGGGGCAAGCGGCGTGCGGCTGCGGCGGGCCGCGGCGATGGCCTCGGCAGCCGCGCGAATGTCGGTCATCGGCGGCCTCCACGCTGTTGTTTTGACGCGTCTTGCTTGCGCGAACCGGAATCCGCTTCGCCCGAAGACGCTACGCCAAAAAACAAAATGACCGCACGCGGCGGCCAGATCCTATTCGTCGCGATAGACTTTCTCGCGTTTCTCGTGGCGCTCCTGCGCCTCCACCGAGAGCGTCGCAATGGGGCGCGCCTCCAGCCGCTTCAGCGAGATCGGCTCGCCGGTCTCCTCGCAATAGCCGTAGGTGTTGTCCTCGATGCGCTGCAGCGCCGCGTCGATCTTGGAGATCAGCTTGCGCTGGCGGTCGCGGGCACGCAGCTCGATCGCGCGGTCGGTTTCCGACGAGGCGCGGTCGGCGAGATCGGGGTGATTGACGTTCTCTTCCTGCAGGGTCTGCAGGGTGATTCGCGATTCCCTCAGGATTTCGTCCTTCCACGCCAAAAGCTTCGCGCGAAAATAATCGCGCTGGCGGTCGTTCATGAAAGGCTCTTTTTCGGAGGGTCGATAGTTCTTCAACTTTTCCAAGGCCAGCCCATCTGTACGTGCAAGGCGGTCCGAAAGCGTCGGTCCGCGCGCGCCTTATATAGCGGCGTCATGTGACAGACAATATCGACGACCGCCAGCAAACTGTGCACTGCGGGGTTTCCCCGGCAGGAACCTGTGAGCAACCTGAAGGCGTTAGCCGGCCGGCCCTTTCCGGGCTCAGTATTGCCCGGCTTTGGCCAATTCGACCTCGACCCGCAGTTCGATCTCGGACAATACCGCGTCCAGCCCGGGGTCGCCGGAGGAGGATTTCAGGTTGGCGGCGGCGTCCCGCAGCCGGCTGACCGTCGAGGCGTCGAAATTGCCCGACAGAAGCCCGATCTTGAGGTCGTCCAGCACGTCGAGCGCGCCCTTGCCGCGCTGCACCGAGCGCTTTCTGCGCTCGGTGGGATCTTCCTCGATCCCCTGCAGTGCCAGCAACGCATCGATGCTTCCGGCAGCCTTGGGCGCAGCGGCGGCGCGGGTCTCGGGCGCAGCCGCCGCATCGTCCGGCAAGGAAAAGCCGGTCGATGAGGTCCGCTTGGTGTTCCCCGCCGGCGAGCCGAGGGTGGTTCCGTTCGGTCCGTAGATGCGCAT
>NZ_JADGRI010000110.1 GCF_017881085.1 Bradyrhizobium sp. | reverse complement strand
CGCAGCCTGATCTTCATCACCACGGAAATCACCGTCGACAAACGCTGTATCGCCATGGCCAGCGGCGTGTTTAAGATATTGAAGAACGAGTGAGGGGGCGTTGCCTTACCTCGTCATAGCGAGGAGCGAAGCGACGAAGCAGGCTCCGTCATTCCGGGATGGTGCGCCAGCACCAGACCCGGAATCTCGAGATTCTCCGATGTGCAATTGCACATCGTAGTTCGATGCTTCGCATCGCCCCGGAATGACGATCGACTGAAAGGAATACCGATGCAATACCGCCCACTCGGCCGCAGCGGCCTGAAGATTTCGCCGATCTGTCTGGGCACCATGATGTTCGGCGGCCCGACCGACGAAGCGACCTCGACGCGGATCGTCGCGAAGGCGCGCGAGGCCGGCATCAATTTCGTCGATACCGCGGACGCCTATAATGGCGGCAATTCCGAGCAGGTGGTCGGCCGCGCTATTTCCAACAGCCGGAACAATTGGGTCGTCGCGACCAAACTCGCCAATCCCATGGGCGACGATCCCAACCGCAGCGGGCTGTCGCGGCGCTGGGTGCTGCAGGCGGCGGAAGAAAGCCTGAAGCGGCTCGGCACCGACCATATCGATATCTACTATCTGCATAAGGAAGACCATTCGACGCCGCTGGAGGAAACCGTGCGCGCGATGGGTGAACTGGTCCGGCAGGGCAAGGTGCGCTATTTCGGCGTCTCGAACTATCGCGCCTGGCGGGTCGCCGAAATCTGCAACATCTGCGACCGACTTGGCATCGACCGCCCGGTGGTCAGCCAGCCTTATTACAATGCGATGAACCGCATGCCCGAGGTCGAGCATTTCCCGGCCTGCAACTTCTATGGCCTCGGCATCGTGCCCTATAGCCCGCTAGCGCGCGGCGTGCTCACCGGCAAATACGCACCCGGCGCCGAGCCCGAAAAGGGGACGCGCGCGGGCCGTAAAGACACCCGCATGATGCAGACGGAGTGGCGGCCGGAATCGCTCAAGCTGGCGCAGGAGATCAAGCACCATGCGGAAGCAAGAGGCATCACCGCCGGGCAGTTCGCGGTATCCTGGGTGCTGAACTCCGCGTTCGTCAGCGCGGTCATCGCGGGTCCCCGCACCGAGGAGCAATGGGACGATTATTTGCGCGCGCTCGACTATCGCTTCACCGCCGAGGACGAAGCGCTGATCGACCGCCTCGTCGCGTCAGGCCATCCGTCGACGCCGGGCTACAACGATCCGGCGTATCCGATCGAGGGCCGACGGGCGCGGACCTCCGCCTGAAAAGAAAATAATGGCTATTTGGGCTTGAAAGGCGCATGGTGACGGTCGTTCGAGCCGTATGCAGGGCTGTGTTTCGAGTCC
The DNA here is from genome assembly GCF_017881085.1 of Bradyrhizobium sp. Taxonomy (GTDB): domain Bacteria; phylum Pseudomonadota; class Alphaproteobacteria; order Rhizobiales; family Xanthobacteraceae; genus Bradyrhizobium. The sequence goes on along the minus strand of NZ_JADGRI010000110.1, from coordinate 13,673 downwards.
GAACAAACGATTTACATCAAAAGCGGGCGAAGATGCGCGAAAGCGGTTCAATTTTCATTGAATCGGCCGCCGCCCGCGCCAACGCAGAAAGATCATCTTGACGAGGTCGCGACGCGAAACGGTGACATTCAATCATCCGTTTCGGATCAAGGGTATCGAGCGCCAGTTGCCGGCTGGAGCCTACGAGGTCGTAACCGACGAGGAGATGATCGAAGGCCTGTCGTTTCCGTGCTTCCGCCGCGTCGCCACCATGATCATGGTTCCCGGCGCGCCGCCGCACCATCATTCCACCGAGATGCTTTCCATCAGCTCAGTCGATCTCGCCGATGCGCAGCAGGCCGATGCGGTCGCATCGCATTGACCCCGCATTGGACCACAATCGAAATTGCTCCCTTCCGTTCAGCACCGATTCCCACTCCTCACATCCAAGGAAATTCCATGCAGATTCTTTCCGCGCGTCACGTCAAATCCGAAGAGTCGCTGCGTCTCGGCGTCGAGTCGGGCTGGTACTCCACCAAGGTGAGCGGCACCTTCGTCACCGGCCCTCACATCACGCAGGAAGACTGCCTTTCGAAAATCGCCGAACTCAATCCGCCGCCGGCCAAGAAGAAATTCGTGGCGGGCTAGTTCATCACTGGCGCGTATTCTTCAGCGGAGTACGCGCCGCCAGACCGTCCGTTCAAGCGAGGAGGCTCCGACATGGCGCTCACCGAAAGCCGTTTTCAGGAATACGACTTCAACCGCATGGTTGTGGTGTTCACGATGAAGAATGACCAGGCCAATGTGGCCTGCGCCATCTCCACCGACGCGATGGACCAGCTTGAAGGCACCTCGCGGACGCCGCCAGCGCAGCGCGAGGAGCAGTTCCTGCGCCTGCGCGACCGGATCGAGGCACGCGCGGCGCGGAAATTCAGCGACGTCGAACTGGAGGGTAATCCTCCCGGCGTGATCCTGCGCGCGATCGATTTCCGCGCGCCGAAATGACCGGGCGTTAGCCGCAGGCGCTGCCGTCAGCCGACGATGTAGGCCGCCGAACCCGTGGCGATCTGCTCGTCGGTATCATTGACGAGTTCCATATGGACCACCGCGACGCGGCCCCCGAGCCGCACGACGCGCCCCGTCGCGATGAAATATTTTCCGCGTCCCGGCCGCAGATAGTCGATACGCAGGTCGATGGTGCCGATGTCGGGGAAATGCCGCGACGGCGCCTCTTCGGTATTCTCCTCGGCATTCTTGGCGAGCGAAGCCAGCGCGATGGCGAGGCCGCCGACCACGTCCAGCGTCGCCGAGATCACCCCGCCATGCAGGATCTGGCGGACCGGATTGCCGACCAGTTCGGGCCGCATGTCGAACCGCAGCCGCGGCGCTTTGGGATCGAGCGAATCGATCTTGAGGCCGAGCACGCGATTGAACGGGATCATCTGCTCGAAGGCGCGCCCGACCTCCGCCTCGAAGCTCTCGGTTTCGCGCCGGCTGGCCATGGTGATGATCCCCCTTCAACGGGCTCATGGTTCGGGACGCGCAGCGTTGCCGCGCTCCTCAACACGAGGAATAGAAAGCTCCCGAGAGTATGACTCAGAATGCGGTCAATGGAATGGGTCGCACTGGTGAAGCTTCGTCTTTGTGCCAGGCATCCACGTCTTTAGGCTGGCTCGAAAAAGACGCGGATGGCCGGGACAACCCGGCCATGACGAGTATTTGGTTTTCCAGTCCGAGCCTCAGTCGCCAAAATGCCAGTCGGCTGTCTCGGCGACGAGATCGATGAACGCCCGCACCTTGGCCGACAGCAGCCGCGAGGTCGGATAGACCAGATGGATCGGCAGCGGCTTCTGCTCGAATTTCGCCAGCACGATTTTGAGCCGGCCGGCCCGGAGCGCGTCGGCGGCCTGGTAGAACATCACGCGCGTCAGGCCGCCGTCCGCTTCCGCATACTGGATCGCGGCGTCGGCGCTGTTGGTGGCAAAGCGCGGCGCGTGGGCGACGCGGACCTCGCGTCCGTCCTCGACAAAGCGCCAGTCCGGCGAGGCGGTCATGGCGCCGAACTGGATGGTGTCATGCGCGGCGATGGAAGCGGGCGTCTTCGGCTCGCCGCGTGCCTTGAGATAGGCCCGAGAGGCAACCACGATCCGCCGCATCTCGCCAACGTGCCGCGCGACGAGGGTAGAATCGGCGAGGTGGCCGATCCGCACCGCGAGATCGACGCCGTCTTCCACCAGGTTGATGAGTTGATCCGATAGCAGCAATTCGGCGGAGACCTCGGGATAGCGCTTCAGATAAGCCGACATCACCGGGCTGACATGGAGGCGCCCGAAGCCGACCGGCGCGGAGATCACCAGCCGGCCGCGCGGCCGGGTGCGCTCGCCCTCCGCCGCGCCTTCGGCTTCCTCGACATCGCCGAGAATGCGCCGCACCCGCTGCAGATAGCGCGTGCCGACGTCGGTCAGCGCGACCTGCCGCGTGGTCCGCTGCAACAGCCGCGCGCCAAGGCGCTCCTCCAGCGCCGCGATCAGCCGCGTCACCGCGGATGGCGACAGCCCGAGCTTGCGCGCCGCCGGCGCAAACCCCTGGAGGTCGGCCACCGCGACGAAGGCCTGCATGGCGTCGAGGCGATCCATGGGATTGTTTCATATATTGCAATTATGAAGTGTCAATCCGCCAGATTGTTTAAATATCGAAAAGGGCCATTTTGGAGGGGACGGAGAGACGGCTCGTCGCCGCCGAGACTTCAGTAAATTTGACTTCAGGAGATTCCCCGATGTCAGGCATTCACATTTTTTCCAGCGATGTCGCATTTACCCCGGCGGTGAAAGCGATCCAGACAGCCAAGGGATCGCGCGCCGCCTACGCCCATGTCGAGGAGCGCGGCGGCTGGCGAACCGAGATCGACGACAACCTCGCGGCGTTCGTGGCTGACGCCAACAGCATGTATCTCGCGACCGCCTCGGCGGACGGTCAGCCCTACATCCAGCATCGCGGGGGGCCCAAGGGGTTCATCAGGGTTTTGGACAAAAACACGCTGGCGTTCGCCGATTACAGCGGCAACCGGCAATACATCACCCAAGGCAACCTGTCCGAAAACAACAAGGCGCAACTCTTCCTGATGGACTACGCGCATCGACGCCGCGTGAAGATCTGGGGCGAGGCGCGCGTGGTCGACGACGATCCGGCACTGCTGCAATCGCTGATGCCGCAAGGCTACAAGGCGCGTCCGGAGCAGGTGATCCTGTTCAGGATATCCGCCTGGGACACCAACTGCCCGCAGCACATCCCGCAGAAATTCGACGCCGCCGACGTAGCGGCGGCGCTGGCTGCGCGCGACGCGCGGATCGCGGAACTGGAGGCAGAGCTGGCGGCGTTGAAGGGCGAGCTTGCCTCGGCCGCGGGCTGAATTCAGGCGGCCTGTCGCAGCGGGATCCACGCGAAATCCGGATAGTATTGCAGCATCATCCGGTCGACATAGTCGGTGAGATTTGGAAACTGCTCGGTGCGTTCGCGCAATGGCGAGGTAAAGAAGGGCGTCAGGATTCCGGCCAGCGCGCCGAAAGCGGTGGCATCGGTGCCGCAAGGCGTATCCCCCATCAGGTAGGGCTTGTCGCCGAGTTGGACCGACAGCGCAAACAGCGAGCGGACCGCGAGGTCGACGTCCTCGTCGGGGGCGTGGCGACCGAGACCGCTCAGCAAGTAGTTCTCGGCCACGCGGAGCTGGGCGTCCTCGCGAAGTTTTTCCCGCATGTGTTCGGGCGCCCCATCGAAGAAATGCGCAGGCCCCTTCGCAAAATTTTCGGGATCGACCCAGCGTGCGCCGACCAGCGCCCAATAGATATGGTGCTCGATCATCCGCTCGAACGCCCAGGCCTGCGCCCGCGCCTGCAAGCTGAGCGGCGCGTCCAAATCGAAGCCGTATTTGCCCTCGATATGCGCACGAATGAAGGTGGAATCGGCGACACGCTCGGCGTCGTCGACGATGTAGGGCAATTGCCCCTTCGGCGAAGCGGGCGGCATCGCCTTTTCCTTGCGATAGGCGAGACCGGCCATCTTCAGCTGGACCTCGGTCTTGGTCACAAACGGGCTTTTTTCCGGCAAGCCGAAACCTGGGCCGAAGCCATGAAGGATGATCAATTGAGCGCTCCCGATTTCCTAAGCATACGCTTCAGGCTAGCCATCCCCTGCTGCCACCGTGGTGTCAGCAGTGGCGACATCGTCGTCCAGAGGTCGAGGCCGTAAAGAATCATCATGGACAAAATCCTCATGTTTGGAGTGTTGTCCCGGTTATACTGACCCCCTGCTGCCAACATGCTGTCAGCATCGGACGGCGGCCCGCCAATAGAGTCTGATAAAGACGAAACGAGACATCCCATGAGACGCGCCGACCGGCTGTTCCAGATCATCCAGGTGCTCCGGCGCACCGGCAAACCGCTGACGGCCGATGCGATCGCCGCCGAACTGGAAACCTCGAAGCGCACGGTCTACCGCGACATCGCGACCCTGATCGAACAGCGCGTGCCGATTCGCGGCGAAGCCGGCATGGGCTATATCCTGGAGAAGGGATTTGACCTGCCGCCCCTGATGCTCACGCCTGACGAGATCGAGGCGGCGGTGCTCGGCGCGCAATGGGTCGCCGGCCATGCCGACGAAGTGCTGGCGCGCGCCGCGCAGGACCTGATGGCGAAGATCGCCGACACCGTCCCCGAGCGATTGAGGCCGTTCGTGCTCGAACCCGCGAGCCGGGCGCGAAGCGCCTGGAACAGGGAACCCGACCGCATCGACATGGTGCGGACGCGGGCGCAGATCCACGAGGGCAAGAAGATCACGCTGAACTATCGCGACGAACACGGCCGGGGCAGCGAACGCACCATCTGGCCGATCGCCGTTGGTTATCACGAAGCGGTGCGGATTCTGGCGGCGTGGTGCGAACTGCGCAAGGATTTCCGCAGCTTCAGGACCGACCGTGTCGTCGACGCGGTGTATCACGACGAAAAATATCCGGAGCGGCGCGACCTGCTGCGGGCGCGATGGCGCAGAAGCCTGGTCTGGGAGGCGCCCAAGGAAATCTGACAGCGGATGCCTGAGAGCGGATGTTTGACGGCGGATGTCTGACGGCGGATATCCGATGGCCGTCCGCTTCATTCCGCGCTAAACGGACGCCATGGACAACAAGGATTCAGCCGCGGTCGCCGAAAGCCCGTGCCAGGCCTGCGGCGCCTGTTGTTCCTATTCGGCAAACTGGCCGCGCTTCACCACCGAGGACGACACCGCGCTCGATTTGATCCCGGAGAAATTCGTCAACGAAAGACTGTCGGGCATGCGCTGCGACGGCGACCGCTGTTCGGCACTGTCAGGCCGGATCGGGATAGCGACCGCGTGCACCATCTACGCGCTGCGGCCCGAAGTGTGCCGGACCTGCATGCCCGGCGACGCCGAATGCGACATGGCGCGGCGGCGTCACGGACTAGCGGTGCTGGCTTAGCCCGTTCGCAGGGACGACGGCTATGGGACTTACGCCGTCACCGCTTCGGCGAACTCGTCCTCGTCAAGCTCGTCCTCGATCGGAGAGAACGCGCTGAGCGGCTTGGTCGAGAGCGTGATCGGCTTGCGGTTGCCGTAGGCCGACGGCGCGGGACGCGCGGAAGGTTCGCGCGACAGCGCGTAAAGCGTCGAGCCGACGCGTCCGCCCAGCTGGATCAGGTCACGTTCGCTGCAGCTTGCAGCGATCGAGAGCGCCAGCGAGTGCAGATGGTTTCTGCGATAGCAGAACAGCGCCAGCATGGCCCGAACCTCGGAGGAAACGCTCTCCACCAGTCGCGGCAGGCCATGTTCGCTGGCGCGGTACATTTCGCCAAGCAATTCGTCCTGGACCGGGCAAAAATCGTTCTCGAAGGCGTCACGGCTGGAAAACATCTGGATAATCCCCCAGCCCTTAGGATGCAGTGCAACTCTCTAATGAAAGGTTAACCAAAGCCCCCAGTATTCCCCCGCGGGTACTTGAGGGGATCAGCCGAATCAGACAGCGCGGCCGCGCTCGTGCTCTCTGCCTTTCGACGCGGAGTCTGCGCGTGCGCAACGACACCCGTCGTCGCGTCAAGCCGGCAGCCTCAGCCGTTCGCTGCCATGAAGATCGAAAGTCCAAAGCCGGTGAGATGGTGCAGCGCCTGGTCGACGCCGATCAGCGTCCAGAACCACGGGTGCTTGTTCTCCTGGGTCACGCCGAAGTTCGCGGCGCAAAATCCCTTGGCGCGGTCGACCGTGATGTGGATGGCGAAATCGATCAATGCGACGAACCAGAACCGCGGCGCGACGATCAGGATAAACACCATTGCAACCGCAAGGTGCACGAGGCAATGGGCCAGCAGCGGCAGCGCCCAGCCGTGCTTCTGGTCCTTGCCGATCGCCATCCAGGAAGTCTGCAGGACGAAATCGGCGATGACGTGCTTGACGGTAAGCAGCAGCATCCATCCGATCAGCGCGCCTACCGGGACCGATGACGACATGGGGGGAAACAACAAAGCTGACGCCCTCGCTTGGACTGACTTCAAAAAGGCACGGACAGAACGGGCGGCCTCAGCGCAACTTCTTCTTAAGTCCGGACAATTCGGCCGGTATTTTGCCTTTTATGACATCTCCCAGACCGGAATGCACCTTGGGGAACTCGAAAAACGCCAAGTGTGGCCTTCCGGCGATAGGCCGCCGAATCGGTGCCCGCCAAGGGTAACGTTACCGGAGCGGCCGATTTGCAATCCGCCCCGGGGCGGATATCATCGCCAAATAGAAAATTATTGATCCTTTTTAGATATTTACGACCGCGTCGGGGGTTTGGCGGCGCGGCAGGGAAATCGCCCTTGCGGGTCGCGGATACAGGCCATGAGCGCTGAAGTCCCAACGCCGAATGCGGGAAAACCACGCTCACAGGTTGTCAAAACCAACCGCCAGCAGGTGCTGCTGTTTGCCGTTCTGACGTTGGTTCTTACGGTAGCCGTCGTCGCATGGGGCGGCCGCATCTGGCTGAAGAATTCGGAAACGCTGGTCTTCTCCGTCGGCGACGGCAACAGCCTGGAGGCCCGTTTTGCAGCCAGGCTGGCCGCGGTGCTCAAGAACAGCAACTCGCGGCTGCGGCTGAAGATCATGACCAACGGTGACAGCGCCAGGGCGCTCACCGCGTTCGATCGCAGGCAGGCGGACCTCGCGGTGCTGCGCACCGACGCCAAGGTCCCGCCGCGCGCCCGGGCGCTTGCCGTGCTGGAGCACGATCTGGTGCTGCTGATCAGCCCCGGCAGCAAAAAGATAAAGTCGCTCGCCGAACTCCGGAAAAGGAAGATCGCGGTGCTGGCCGACGGCGACAGCAGCACCGCCTTCGTCCGCAGTGCGCTGGAAATCCCCGACGGCTCCGACGCCAACTCGCGAGTCCAGACGGCGCCGCCGAATTCGACGCTCGACAAACTGTTCGCGCCTGGCGGTTACGGCGCGGTCATCGCCATCGCGCACGCCTCGACGCTGGTGAAGGACAAGCGCTATGCGCAGTACGCCAGGCGCGGCGGGTTCACCGTCAACGCGATCGATGAGGCCAAAGCGCTGGCGCGGCGCAATCCCGGAATATCCGAGGAAACACTGGCGACGGGCATGCTGGCCTCCTCGCCCGCCATACCCGACGACGATATCGATACCATCGGACTGCAATGGCTGCTGGTCGCGCAATCGCGGATGTCGACGACAACCGCCGGAGACCTCGCGCGCGCGATCTACGAAAACAAGGCCGAACTGGCGCTGGACGACGGTTTTGCCTCCCGAATCGAACCGGCGGATACCGACAAGGACGCCTTCATCATCGCCCACCAGGGCGCCGCCGAATACATCAACGACGAAACCAAGTCGTTCATGGACCGCTACAGCGACGCCATGTATCTCGGCGCCGGCGCGCTCAGCATCATCGGCTCGATCTTCGCCGCGATCTACACCAAGATCACCCGCGTCGCGCCGGAGAAGGCCGGCGAACTGGCGACCGCCATCCTCGACATCGGCGAACGGATCGAACAAGCCGATTCGCTGGATGCGCTGGAAGCGCTGCAAGACGAACTGGAAACCATCCTTCGCGGCGCGGTGATAGGTTTGCGCGACGGCAGCATCTCGACCGACGGGCTGGAAACCTTCAAGCTCGGCTATGAATTCGTGCGCGACGAGATCGGCATGCGCCGCGATCACCTGAAGCGGCACGCGGGCCACGAGGACAATGTCGTGGTGGTCAAGACAGCGCAGAGCGCGTGAGGCTCTCACTCCGCCGCGACGTTGGTTCCAGCGCTTAGCGCCCGCGCCCGGATCTCCGCGATGGTGCGCCTGAGCGCGACCTGTCGCGGATCGCGCACAACGGCGGCGCGCGCCTCGGTCACGGCGCCGGCGAGATCGGTCAAGGGCAGCACACCATCGAAGGTCGGCTTGGCGAGGCCATCGATGATCGCGTGCCAGTCGGCGAGGCCGTGGCGATAGGGTGCGCCATAACCCTGGATCATGGTCGCGGTCTGTACTATGGCGGAGGCGGCGCTGGGCTGCTTGTCGAGGCTGCGGCTGATCATGTGCAGCCAGCGTTCGACCCAGGCGCGCTCCTTGACGTAGCGCACCGAGAACAGCCGCCATCGCCGCAACGACGCCTCGATCTTCAACCGGCGAATGCCCCAGCGGCTTTTGGCGCTGAAGCGGATCGAGACCGGCATGTGGCTCCAGCCTACCCATTCCAGTGTATCGAGCACGGGTTCGGCGACCGCCGCGGGAAGTGCGCCGATCAACTCGTCAAGCCGGAATTTCCCGATCATGTCCTCCGGCGCAAGACGCGGATCGCCAGCCGCTGCCAGCTCTGCGAGTTTCAGCTGCGCGATCCGGATCGGATCTTCATAGCTCATGCGCAGCGCCATGAGCCGGGCAATTTCGCCGAGCATCGTCTCGTCAACGCCATTTCTGCCGACGAAGCGCCGCACCCGGTCCACGTAAAGCTGCGCATAGCTCGGGCCCTGATAGTCGGTCAACCGATGAATGCCGTCGCTGACAACGGCGACCGCGCTGTCGGGCAATCCTTCGGGCAAGAATGGCGTCGGCGCGTCGTCGTCGCCGATGAAATCGGCGAGCAGATAGCGGAGCGAGGAAAGGACGCTTGCCATCTTGGGCTTTTCCAGTCTGTCAGGCGGGCTTCGGCGCGGCCGAGGCCGGCGCCGCCTGCTGCGCCAGCCGGTCTTCGAGCTTTCCGATGTTCTCGAACAGCCGGGCGCTGGCCAGCCGCAGGAAGTAGAAGCCGAAGGCGGGATTCTGCACGTAGAGTTCCTCGACCTTGCTATAGCTGACGCTGAGGATCATACCGGCCTCAATGCATTCCAGCGATTGCGTCCGCACGTTCGACGGCGACAGCATGCCGAGTTCGCCGACGATGGCGCCGACCGGCAGTTCCATACCGGATTCGACCAGCCTGAACCGGCCGCTGACGATGTAGAGCATCTCCTCGGCCTTCTCGTCCTTGTAGAACAGCATTTCGCCGACGGTACATTTGCGTTCGGTCATGAACGGCTTCAGCCATTCCATCGACAGGTCGCTGTTGACGGATTTCTTCACGTCGCGGATCAGTTGCAGCATCTGGTGCAGCCGGTACGAATTGAGCACCAGCACCACCGACTGCACCAGGATTACCAGATAGTTATGGCTCGGAATCGCCGTCGAGATCAGGACGATGTTGGTGAGAATGGCGAAAACCCGCAAAGGGATCATCGTCCGCATCGAGATCGTCGCAACGACGAAGACAGACGCGAACAGTTGCCCGGCCGTGCCGGCGTGTTCTGCGAGATGTGAGGTATCCATCGGGGGCCAACCATCTTTCCAGAGTGAATGGTTTCGCGGGCCGTGCTGCAGTGCGCTCCCGGCATCATAGTGCCCGCGAGAACCTCTGATATACGGCGAAAAAGCTGCGTTTTGTCGCGGATTATATCTAATCCCGGCCAAAAAATTCCCCGTCCGCCCAGCTTTCTCGAGAGCCCGCCGGGCCGCACCGCGGCTTACAACCGGCAGCGGGCGATAACGCTGTTTTCCGCATCTCGTTGACGACCTCCTCCCGCTTGGGCACTTTGGGGACCGGTCCCCGCGCAAGCCATGACCGTTAAGGTTTCTTCCAGCAACAGGCCGCCGCCGCCCGATGTCCAAGCCGCTCTTCTTCCCCGCTCTGGCGCAATTTGCGGCCGCCACCGCCGGCCGCAACATGACCAAGGTGGCCTATGTGGCGATCGCCATCGGCTTCGTCATGATGTTGATGCTGACCGTCGCCCCCGCCTATGAGGCAGCTCACTATTGGGTCGATGCGACACTGTGGGCGTGTCTGGCCTTCTTCGTGTTCGAATGGATGGTGCGGCTTCGCCACGCCTTCACGTCGCAACGCGGTTGGGCTTACGCGCTGTCTGGGCGCGGACTGGTGGACGCCGTAGCGGCCATAGCCGTACCGCTCGCGCTACTGGTGGGCGCCGAGCCGAAATCGGCGTGGCTGCTGGGCGCGTTGTGGGTGCTCAAGGTGGTCCCCGGGGTACCCGGGCTGCGGCAATTGCGGCGGGTGCTGCTGCTGGAATCCGGGCCGCTCCTGAGCGTGCTGGTGATCTTCCTGATGGTACTGTCCCTTGCCTCGGTGGCGGAATATTACCTGGAGCACGACGTCCAGGCGGCCACCTTCGGCAGCGTGCCCGCGGCGTTGTGGTGGGCCGTCGTCACCCTGACTACCGTGGGGTATGGCGACGTGGTGCCGATCACACTGCTCGGCCGCCTGGTCGCGGCCTTCGTGATGATCTGCGGGCTCGGCGTGTTCGGGCTGTGGACCGGCATTCTCGCCACCGGATTTGCCGCCGAGACCCGCCGAGACAATTTCCTGAAGACCTGGGAATCGGTGAGCAAGGTCCCGTTCTTCGCCGCGCTGGGACCTGCGGCGATCGCCGACGTGACGCACATGCTGCGTACCATGGACCTGCCGGCGCGCACCATGATCATCCGCAAGGGTCAGGCCGGCGACTGCATGTATTTCATCGCCTCCGGCGAGGTCGAGGTGGATTTGCCGGGCAAGAAGGTGCGGCTCGGCGAAGGTGCGTTCTTCGGCGAGATGGCGCTGCTCGGCAATAATCTGCGTTCCGCCAATATCACCACCACGCGGGTGTCGCGGCTGCTGGTGCTCGACCTCGTGGATTTCCGCCTGCTGATGGCGCGGCATCCCGATCTGGCCGAGACCATCGACGCCGAAGCCAGGCGGCGCGCGCTGGAGAACAAATGATACAGGACCATTCCACCGTTGCCGCTGATCCGGCGAGCACTCCCCTCCTCGATATCAGCGGCGCGCGCGCCACCATCCGTCTCAACCGGCCGAAGCATTTGAACCGGCTGCAGCCCGACGACCTCGAGGCGCTGTTAAAACTGTTCGACCGGATCGAGGCCGATGCGTCGATCAGGGTATTGGTGCTGACCGGCACCGGTCGCGCCTTCTCCGCCGGCTATGATCTCGGCTCGATCGCCGAACGCGCCGCCAATGCGCAGGAGCAGACCGCGGGATCCGCCTTCGAGGTCGTCGTCAACCGGCTCGAGGATCTCGCGGTGCCGACGATCTGCCGGCTAAACGGCGGCGTCTATGGCGGCTCCACCGATCTGGCGCTGGCCTGCGATTTCCGCATCGGCGTCGACACCGCCGAGATGTTCATGCCGGCCGCGCGGCTGGGCCTGCATTATTACAAGAGCGGCATCAGGCGCTACGTGACGCGGCTCGGCGTCGACAACGCCAAGCGGTTGTTCCTCACCGCCGAGAAGATCGGCGCCGCGGAGATGCTGCGGATCGGCTATCTCACCGCGATGGCGCCGCCGGAGGCGCTCGACGAAGAGGTCGACCGCCTGGCGGCTGTTCTCGCCGGCAACGCCCCGGCCGCGATGCGCGGCATGAAGCGCGCCATCAATGAATTCGCCCGCGGCCAGCTCGACGAAGAGGCCGCCGACCGCCGCCACCGCGACAGCATGCGTAGCGACGAGATCAAGGAAGGCATCAAGGCGTTTTCCGAAAAGCGGCCGCCGAAGTTTTGATGAGCGACGTTGCGTGGCTCCCTTATCGTCGGCGTCGTTGCGAGCGCAGCAAGCAATCCATGAGGCGTCACGCGGTGTCTGGATTGCTTCGTCGCTTCGCTCCTCGAAATACGACCTTCTCTTGCGAACTCTACTCGTCGACGAAGGTGACCGTATCAGCGATACTCGCCCGCGTGGTGCGGTAGCTGTTGGCCTTGTGCTCGCGGTCGGGATATCCGAACGATATGCCGCACACCACCCGGCGGTCATCGCCGAGGCCGAAATGCTGGCGAACCACCTCGGAATGAAACGCCAGCGCCGCCTGCGGTATCGTGGCGATGCCGAGCGCCTGCGCCGCCAGCATGAAGCTTGTGACATAGCCGCCGCAATCGATGGCGCCGTAGACGCCGAGCGCCTCGTCGGTGTGAACGATGGCGACGTGGGGTGCGCCGAAGAAATTGAAATTCTCCAGCGCCTGCTTGGCGTAACCCATCTTGTCGCCTCTGACGATGCCGAGCGCATTGTAGAGCTGGAAACCGCTTTCGCGCCGGCGCTCCAGATAGACGCCGCGATATTCGCGCGGAAACGGAAAATCGCCGGTGTTCAGTTTGCCGCTGGAAGCCACCCCATACATCAGATCGCGGAATTTCGTCGTCGCAGCACCCGAGGTGATCGCGAGCCGCCACGGCTGGCTGTTGCACCACGAGGCGGTCTTCTGCGCCGCTGTCAAGATCCGCTCGATGCTGGCGCGCGGCACCGGATCGGGTTTGAAGGCGCGGCAGGAAAATCGCGACGCCAGCAGGTCTTCCAGAACCTCGATCGGCGCAGTGTCGGTTTTGAGGTCCATCAAATCATCTTCCCTTGGTCGGAATCTTGTTGAACGGCACGTCCTTGTCGACGCGGATGTCGCCGGGCAACCCGAGTACGCGTTCGGCGATGATGTTGCGCAGGATCTCGTCGGTGCCGCCGGCGATACGCGTCGACGGCGACGACATCATCATCGCCTGGAACTGGCCGGCCGCCTCTGATGTCTCGGGATCGTTCAGCATGCCGGCCGCGCCCTGCAGATCCATCGCATACATCGCGATGTCCTGCAGCATGGTGCCGGCGACCAGCTTGCCGATGGAGTTTTCCGGTCCCGGGCGTTCGCCCCTGGAGAGTGCGGAGACCGCACGATAACTGGTGTATTTCAGGCCGGAGTTCTTCACCGCCCAGTTGGCGAGTTTCGAGCGGGTGGCGCGATCGTCGATCGCGAGCCCTTCTTCGGTCATCAGGTTGCTGCAGAACTCGAACAGTTCGGGGAAGCCGGTCGCGAGCCGCGCACCGATCGTCAGCCGCTCGTTCATCAGCGTGGTCAGCGAGACGTTCCAGCCGTCGCCGACCGCGCCCAGCCGCTGCGAATCCGGCACGCGCAGATCGGTGAAGAACACCTCATTGAATTCCTGCATGCCGTTGGCCTGCTTGATCGGCTTGACCGACACGCCCGGGCTCTTCATGTCGATCCAGAACATGGTCAGGCCCTTGTGTTTGGGCACGTTGGGATCGGTGCGGGTGATCAGGATGCCGTAGTCGGAATAATGCGCGCCCGAGGTCCATATCTTCTGGCCGTTGATGATCCAGTCGTCGCC
>NZ_JADGRI010000109.1 GCF_017881085.1 Bradyrhizobium sp. | reverse complement strand
GCGAACAGCCACGCGGCGCCGATGGGCACGCCGGGGTCGCCGGGCGTCGGCGGCACCCACAGATGCAGGCGGGCCTTGCGCTGTTGCGCGTTCGAAAACCACGCCTCGTCGAAATGTTCGAGCAGTCGCATATTGCCGACCGCGTTCAACGCCACGCCGCCCGTGAGCACCAGCCGGCTTGAGCCGGTCGTCCGCAAGAGATGATCCACGACATGGATCATCGCATCTTCGAACACCAGTTGCGTCGCCGCCGCCTTGTCGAGACGATCTTTTGTGTCGGGCCGGTGGTGGATATCCTCGACGCGCAGCACCGCGTCGGGATTCCAGAGCTGGCCGGGTTTGAGCGGCTCACCCAGGATCTCGATCAGCGCGGCCTTGTAGGGATGATCGAAGGGGTCGCAGTACCAGTTGGCCAATGCGCGGTTGATCCGGACCTCGCCGCCGCCGCCGAAATCCAGAACGTTTTTCAGTCGCGCGTAATAGGGATTGCTGGCGCGGTCCATGTCGCCCCATGCGGCGGCGCCCATGTAGCGGCCCTCGCTGGACAGCCAGGTCCAGCCGCCCTGCGTCGATGAGATCACGCTGTAGAAGGCGCCGAGCGAGTCGAACATGCTGTCGTTGCAATATAGCTGGCGCATGACCCGATTCTCGACGGCATAGAGCGAGATCGACCCTCTGTCGCCGGTGCCGTCGAGCACCGCGACGGCTGTCGCTTCGTCATTATCGGCGAATGGGGAGGCGGCATACGAAAACCAGGCATGGTTGTCGTGATGCGGCATGCAGATCAGCGGCACCCGCTCGGCGAGGCCAAGCTGCCGGCCAAGAATTTTCGGCGTGCGGGTCATCTGGTCGAGCCTGCGGCCGTCAAAACCCGCGGCTTCCGTGGTGCGCAACAGCTTCAGACTTTGCGGCACTTCCTCCAGCACCGAGCGGGCAATCGTGCCGGCCAGATCAGGGTAATCCCAGCTCGTCAGCCAGGCGTCGATGTCGCCGATGTCCCGGCCCACGCCGCGCAGCGTCGCCACCATCGCATCGATCGAGGCTCGCGGATATTCCGTCGTATGCTTGTTGCCGGAGAAGCGTTCTTCCTCATTGTTGACGATCAGGCGCGGCCCATTGGCCTTGGTCACCTCGATCAGCGCAACGCCTGAATTATGGGTGCCAGGAGGCGCCAGCCCCGCGAGATAAACCGTTTCCCCGCGATTGAGTTTGTCGCGGACGAGTGCGATCCGCGCTTTCGCAAACTCCGACCCCAGCCGATGAAAGCCCGCGAGCCCCATCAAGCGCGTCGCGAGCCATCGCGCCGCGCGAAATCCGGCTTCGCCAAGTCTCGGGTGTCGCGCGCCAATTCGTCGGTTCGGTGCCAAGCCTTGCGCCTTCTAAGTGACTGGACCTTCCAAGTGACAGCGCCTTGTACGTGACGGGTGCTGCCATGCATCAATCATAATTGGCTGCAGGCAACAATGCCGTTTCGCGTCGCGGCATAAGCCGGTGCTTGCAAGCCCGGCCGCGACTTGCGAAACTTGCAGAAAATAAGACGGCAAGGGAGGAAATGATGCCAGCTCGCATGCGAGGCCTGATGGCGATGGCGGCGGTTGCCACCGCCACCATAATGACCACGACCGCCGCGAGCGCGGAAAAGAAATACGATCCGGGCGCCAGCGATACCGAGATCAAAATCGGCAATATCATGCCCTATAGCGGTCCGGCTTCCTCCTACGGCGTGATCGGCAAGACTGAAGCGGCGTACTTCGACAAGGTCAACGCCGAAGGCGGCATCAACGGCCGCAAGATCAAATTCATCACCTATGACGACGCCTATAGTCCGCCCAAGGCGATCGAACAGGCACGCAAGCTGGTGGAAGGCGACGAGGTGTTGCTGATCTTCCAGCCGCTGGGAACGCCGTCCAACTCGGCGATTCAGAAATACATGAACGCCAAGAAGGTGCCGCAGCTTTTCGTCGCTACCGGCGCGACCAAATGGGGTGATCCGAAGAATTTTCCGTGGACCATGGGCTGGCAGCCCAACTACCAGAGCGAGGGGCGCATCTACGCCAAGTACGTCCTCGACCACTTTCCGAGCGGCAAGATCGCCGTGTTCTGGCAGAACGACGACGCCGGCCGGGATCAGGTCAAAGGGCTGCGGGAAGGGCTCGGCGACAAGGCCAACATGATCGTCGCCGACAAATCCTATGAGGTCAGCGACCCCTCAATCGATTCGCAGATTGTCGCGCTGCACGATTCCGGCGCGGATATTTTCTTCTCATGAGCCGCGCCGAAGGGATCGGCGCAGGCGATCCGCAAGGTCGGCGAACTCGGCTGGAAACCGAAATTCTTCCTCGCGAACGTCTCGACATCGGTGGCCGGCGTGCTGAAGCCGGCTAGTCTCGAATTCGCCAAGGGCATCATCTCGACGGCCTATCTGAAGGATCCCACCGATCCGGCCTGCAAGGACGATCCGGGCGTGCAGACATGGCGAGCCTTCATGGACAAATATTATCCTGATGGCGACAAGACCAACAGCAACAATGTCTACGGTTATGCGGTCGCGCAGACCATGGTTCAGGTGATCAAACAGTGCGGCGACGATCTGACGCGCGAAAACGTCATGAAGCAGGCCGCCAGCATCAAGAACTTTTCCAGCGACGTGATGCTGCCGGGCATCAAGGTCAATACCGGCCCGGACGACTTCTTCCCGATCGAGCAGATGCAGCTGATGCGGTTCGACGGCGAGGCATGGCGGCTGTTCGGCGACGTCATCACCGGCGAGGTGGGACACTAGCGCGTTTGCTTCAGCCCGCGGCCAGCCGCACGCCGGCGCGCAGGAATTTCTGCGGGTCGACCGCTTCGCCGTCGATCCTTGTTTCGTAGTGCAGATGCGGTCCGGTCGACCGTCCGGTTGAGCCGACTTCGCCGATCACCTGTCCGATCTTGATCTGGTCGCCGACCTTGACGCCGATCTCGGACAAATGGCCGTAGCGGGTCGACAGGCCGTTGCCGTGGTCGATTTCCACCATGCGGCCGTAGCCGCCGGCCCATCCGGCCGACGCCACTTTTCCGTTCGCCGTGGCCCGCACCGGATCGCCCGAGGCAGCGCGAAAATCGAGACCGGTGTGCATGGCCGGGCGGCCGAGGAAGGGATCGCTGCGGACCCCGAATCCGCTGGTGAATTCGACTTCTCCGATCACCGGCTTGCGATAGGGCACCAGCGCTAGCGTCCGGTTGAGACGCTCGACCTGGGCTCGGGTGACGTTGATCCGGTAGAGCTGGCGCTCGAACGCGCCGGCGTTCGGCGGAAGTTTTACAGGAACGAAGGGGCCACCCATCGGCGCGCGCGGCGTCGCGGCTTCCAGTTGCGCCATGTCGAGGCCGAGATCGCTGAAGACGCCGCGCATCCGGCGCATTCGCGAATCCATGCCGTCTTCGACCGCGTTGAGCGCTGCGATCTGTCGGCTCTCGATCTTATCGAGCGAACTCTGCAGGCGAACCAGAACGTTATCCACGCCCTGGACCTTGGCAAACTGGTTCGGCTGGACCGCGGGGGCAATGGGCGCACGCGATTCCAGCCGTGCTTCGCGATCCGGCGGCGCCACGAAGATCACAGTATCGCTGATCGGCGACGGTTTCGGCGTGCCCGAAGGTGCCGAATCGCCGGCTGCGGCGCCTCGCGCCGGTGGCCTGATCGAACCGGTGACTCCGACATCGGGGATGGCGCCGAGCGCCGTAGCCCGCGATTCGAGCGCGGTCTGGCGGCGCATGATCTGGTCGAGCTTCTGGTCGAACTGTTCCTGGTCGAGCAGCTGGCGGCTGGTGGTGCGATCGACCTTGGCGCGCAATTCGGCGATGCGGTCCTCGTAGGCGTATTGCATCTCCGCCTGGCGTGCGATCAACCGCGTCAGCACGTCATCGCGAAAGGCAAAATAGGTCGCGGTCGCCGCCGACCACATCCCGAGCACGGTCACGGTGCCGACCACGATCCAGAACACGACCGGTCCAAACCGGACCTGTTTGCCGGCGTGGACCAGGGTGTAGCCGTCCCGCGCAGGCCCGGCCGCGGCGGCCGGGCTCGCCGCGGGCCGGCGAGCGGATGCCCTTCCATGGTCATGGGAATGGTGGTGAGGGTACTCGGAATAATGACCGGAACGGTACGACATCGGCACTCCCGCGCCGGTCGGAGATCGGTTCCGTACGGCCTCATTTGCGGGGGTGATTTGACCTTCTCATGGTTAATTTTTAGCGAATGGAACCCTTCAAATTATAGCGCGCGCGCCGCCGCGAGCACTTCGTCCGCGTGCCCGTCAACCCTGACATTGCGCCAGACTTTGACGATCCTGCCATCCGCGCCGACCAGAACCGTGGTGCGAAGAATGCCCAGGAAAGTCCTGCCGTACATGGATTTTTCGCCCCAGACCCCGTACGCATCCAGCATCTGATGTTGTTCATCCGACGCAAGAGGCGTGACGAGCTCGTGCTTGTCCCGGAACGCCTCCTGCGCCTTCGGCGGGTCGGCGGAAACGCCGAGCAAGGCGGTCCCGCTTTCGGCAAAGGCCCCCCACAGACGGGTGAAGTCGATGGCCTCCTTGGTGCAGCCCGGAGTGTCCGCGCGGGGGTAGAAAAACAGCACGAGGTTCTTGCCGGCATAGTCGGACAGTGAGACCGTGCCGCCGCCGTCGCGCGGCAGATGGAAAGCGGGCGCCTTGGTTCCCTCGGTCAGGCCGGTCTTGCCGGCGGCCGGCGTGTCGGTCGGTCGTGTCGGCGGCTTGCTCGCGGCCGGATTGGCGGCCTCGGCCTTGACCGCTGCCGTCTTCGATCGCGCGGGAGCCTTCGGGCCTGTGGACTTTAACGCTTTTGAGGGGGCCTTCTGCGATGCTTTCCGGGTAGCGTTGGCGGTTTTCTTTGTAGCCCTCTCTGTTGCGTGCTTGGCCGATTCGCTCGCCTCGGCCGGGGTCCTGGTTCGCCGCTTCTTCGCCGATTTCACCAGTTGAGTGGGGGCCGGTTTGCGGGAAACCGTCTTTCGAGAGGCCGGCTTTGGGGATTTCTTGGGGGATTTCTTTGGGAATTTCTTGCGCGTTTTCTTGGACATACGCCTTCCTTTCGTCGCTTTCGGCGGATCAATCATGAGCTATCGCGGGTCTTGTCCCGGAAGGTCGGAATCAAGCCGGTCGCTGGGCAAGTCTGATGGCCTCGGAGTATGGTTACAAGGAACTCGACGCACCACCCGTCCGCTCGTTGACCGTACTGCTTGGGCGGGATGACGGGTAACAGTACTAATCGAGGATTGGCAGCGATGTCGGCACAGGAGCGCCCGCTACGTATCGACGGGCGCGGCCTTGGCGGCGATCAATCTCACAACCAGCGCCAGCACCGAGAGGCAATGGCAAGGAATACGTCGCCCCAGGGGTTAAGTCCGCGTGCTGACGTCCAGCCTCCGCAATGGGATGATGCCGATTGGGATCAGGACCATGACGAGGCGGCCGGTCATCGCGCGCGCCGGCTGCTGTCGCGATCGAACTCCGGCTTGCACCGGCTCGGTGACCGCCTCGCAGCGCTGCGCCTTTGGCTGGTGAGCGAACGCTGGGTGAAGCGCCTCGCTATCGTGATCGCCGCCTTGGTGGTGATCTTTGCAGGTTCCTTCGGCGCGCTATGGTGGCGGCTCGGCGCCGGCCCGATCAATCTTGATATGGCCACGCCCTGGCTGGCGGCGGCGATCGAGGAAAATATCGGCCACGGCAACACGGTCGAGGTGGGCGGCACGCAAATCGAGCGGGCGGGGCGAATCCGTATCGCCGTGCGCATCCGCGACATCATTGTCAGGGATCGCGACCATGCGATCGTGGCCAGCGCGCCGAAAGCCGAGGTGAAGCTGTCGGGCGCCGCGCTGTTGATGGGACGGCTTCGCGCCGAAAGCCTCAATCTGGTGGATGCGGAGCTCGCGGTGCGCATCACGCCGGATGGCTATGTGACCGTTTCCGCAGGCGACAACGCCAAGCCGCTCGCCACCGGCGTTGCCTCGAAAAAACAGGCTGGCATCGCGCCCACCTTTCCACGTCAAATCCCCGGGACGCCGCCGACCGGAGCCGCTGCTCCGTCTTCACCCGCTGCCCAATCCGCTCCCGGCGCGAGCATTCCGGACAGTGCGCAAAGCGGACTGCTGGCCGGCCTCGATTGGCTCGACAGCCTGAGCCTGACCGGGCTTGACGGACAGAACCTCAACGAGATCGGTCTGAAGAATGGAAGCCTGGTCATCGACGATCAGCAGCGCGGCAATAAATGGAATTTCGAAAACATCTCCTTGAGCCTTCGCAGGCCGAGCGCCGGCGGCGTAGCGCTGAGCCTCGGCGAAGAGGGCAGCCGTGCCTGGTCGCTTCGCGTTGCGGTGGGACGTCCCGAGAACGGCGTGCGATCGGTCGACATTCGCGCCGACAAGGTCTCGACCAGCAATATCCTGCTGGCGCTGCGGTTGAAGGACCTGACCTACAGCGCGGATTTGCCGCTCACCGGCGAGTTGAAGGGTGAACTGGGGCGGGACGGCCTGCCGACCTATTTCAGCGGCAAACTCACCGCGGGCGCGGGCAGCATCATCGACAGCGACACGCCCAATTATCCGATGGCGATCGATTCGGCGGAAATCAGCGTCGATTGGGACGCCGGACGGCGGGTTCTGGTGGCGCCGTTCAAGATCATTTCCGGCGCTAACCGGATCACGTTACTGGCTCATCTGGAGCCACCCAATGACAGCGTTTCCGACTGGCAGCTCGGCTTTTCCGGCGGCACCATCGTGCTCGCCGAAATCGACTCCGACCAGCCCCCTCTGATTTTCAACCGCATCGCCATCGGCATGCGCTTCGACACCGACAGGCGGCGGGTGCTGCTGACCCAGGCCGACATCAGCAACGGCGAGATCGGCATCGCCGGAACCGGCAGCATCGATTATTCGGCAGAGCCGCGCCTGACGCTCGGTTTCGCGGGCACGCCGATGACGGCGTCCGCGCTGAAGCGGATGTGGCCGATCCTGATCGTCCCGGAGGTGCGCCAATGGGTCATCGAGCGCATCGAACGCGGCTCGCTTCAGCGCATCGAGATCGGCGTCAACTCGCCGGTCCGCAACCTCTCGCGGCGGGGCCCGCCGATCCCCGATGACGGCCTCGCCGTCAACATCGTCGCGAGCGGCGTCACCGTGCACCCCGTGGACGAAATGCCGTCGGTGCACGACGCGGATCTGAAGGCGCACGTTACCGGCCGCACGGCGACCGTGACGATCGGGCAGGCGGTGTCCGATACGCCGGCAGGGCGCAAGCTCAACATCTCGGACTTCGTGTTCGAGGTCCCGGACATGGCGCCGAAGCCTTCGCCAGCCAAGATCCGGTTCCGGATCGACGGTCCGGTGCCGGCGGCGGCTGAAATTCTCGCCTCCGACCGTCTCAGCGACCTCTCCGGGACCCTGATCGATCCCAATTCGAGCAAGGGGACGATTTCGGCTTTCGTCACGCTCGGCCTGCCGGTCAAGGGCGAACTGACGAAGGCCGACACCACCTATGCCGTGTCAGCGGATCTCAACGGATTTGCCGCCGACAAGCTGGTGATGAATCAAAAGCTCGAAGCCAACGCGCTCAAGATTGTTGCCAACAACGCAGGCTATCAGGTCAAGGGCGACGTCAAGATCAACGGACAGCCGGCCTCGCTGGACTACCGCAAGCCAGCCGAGGGCGATGCGGATATCAAGCTGCAGGCGACGCTCGATGACGCCAGCCGGGCCAAGCTGGGACTCGATCTTGGGTCCGCCGTCAGCGGCGCGCTGCCGGTCAAGCTGAGCGGCAAGATCGGCTCCGACGGCCGCCTCGGCGTTGAAGCCGACCTGACCGCCCTCAAGCTCGACAATATTCTGCCGGGCTGGGTCAAATTGCCGGGCAAGACGAGCCGCGCCGTTTTCAACGTGGTGCAGAAGCCGCAATCGACCCGTTTCGAGGATATCGTCATCGACGGCGGCGGGGTATCGATCAAGGGATCGCTCGAGGTCGACCAGAACGGCGACCTCGTCAACGCGAACTTCCCGACCTACTCGCCATCCGACGGCGACAAGACCGCGCTGAAAGCCGAACGGGGCTCCGACGGAGTGGTGAAGGTGACGATGCGCGGCGACGTGTTCGACGGGCGTGGTTTTCTCAAGTCGGCCATTTCGGGCAAGGAAAGCGACAGCAAGAGCAAGGCCAAGAGCATCGATTTCGATGTCGACCTCAAGTTGGGAGCGGTTGCCGGCTATTTTGGCGAGGCGCTGCGCAGCGTCGACTGCAAGCTCTCAAGGCGCAACGGCTTGATCAAAAGCTTCGCGCTCTCCGGCAAGCTTGGACGCGATGCCCCCCTGACGGCGGATTTGCGCGGCGGCCCGCAGGGCCACGACGTGATCTATCTCGAGACCAACGACGCCGGCGCATTCTTCCGCCTCACCGATACCTATTCCAGGGCGGTTGGCGGCCAGCTTCAATTGGCCATGGACCCTCCGACGGTCGAGCCCAGCACGAAAGAGGGCCTGATCAGCGTCCGCGATTTCTCGGTCAAGGGGGAGGCGTCGCTCGACCGCATCGCCGCCGGTGGACAGGCCGGACTGCAGAACGGCGTCGCCTTTTCGCGGCTGCGCGCGGAATTCACCCGGCAAAACGGCCAGCTCACAATCCGGGATGGCGTCGTCAAAGGACCGATGATCGGCGGGACCATCGGAGGCAGCATCGATTATCCCGGCAACCAGGTGCGCATGAGCGGCACCTTCGTTCCGATGTACGGCCTGAACAACATGTTCGGCCAGATTCCGATCGTCGGGCTGTTTCTGGGCGGCGGCAGCAACGAGGGGCTGATCGGGGTCACCTACGAGATCGTCGGGACGCCCGGCCAGCCGGTGCTGAACGTCAATCCGATTTCGGCAATGGCGCCCGGCGTGCTCAGGAAGATCTTTGAGTTCGGCACCGGCAAGCCCCCGATCGAATTCCCAACCAACAACAACAACTGATCTGCGGCCGGCGGGCTATTTCCAACGCTTTGGCGGATCGACGACAACGCCTTCGCAAACGATTTGTCCTGCGATCAGCTTGAATTCGAGCCGGTCGTATTCGCGTCGCGTCTCGCCGGGCTTCACCGGCAGCAAGTCCGCGCACCCTTGAATGTTCAGCGCCGCATGTCCGGCACCGCCGACATCCGGACTCCACATCTTGATCCCGGTCTCCGCCCAGCGGCGCCGAATGAGTCTTTCTCTATCTGTCAGGTCGGAATCAGACGCAATCGTGGGTTCGCCCGATATCTCCGAGTGAGCCAACGGCGTGTCGGCGCTTCCAGCGCCGGGCATATCACCAGCGGCGGGAATTTCGCCAAGAAACGGGCTGGCGCGCGGTTCTTCGCGGTTTTTGTTGCTGCGCAGCAATCCCGCAAATCGGGCGAAAACGAACTGCACCGCCGCATTATTGCGCAGCATCGTCGCAAGTTTCGCAACAAGCGGGAACGGTCTTGAGAAGTATTCAGCGTGCGACATTGGATGAGGACTCAGGACGCAACAAGGCAGCCATGGTTAAACATCGCGCTGATTCGGTCCACTCCCGTGCAGCCGTTCTTCTTTCTTGCATTCGCCTTGCATTTGCGCCGTGCTGTGAGAAAATGCCCGCTGCATCGACCGCGCCAAGACGGTCGAGCGAGATCGGGGAAGGATCAGGGATGTTCACGGCGATGGCATGTGCCACTGTGGCAATGGTTGTTTTGATTGAGCGTCGACGCCAGGGTTTCAGCAACAATCCGGTTGGCGCGATCCCCACGTCCGGCGAGGGTTCGCGGTTTGGCTCTTACCTGCCTTTTGTGATCCTGATTGCGCTCGGCGTTGTTGTGGATCGGATACCCTGGTAACGCACAGGGGTGACGCTCGGCTTTGCGTGAAGACCCTGCGAGCATCGGGATTCGACAACGGTGAATCCGGACGCTGCGGTCGTCATTTGTCTGCAGCGTAATTTCCGGACAGGAGCTAGGCGGCGCGTACGCCGGCCAGGAAGACGTTGACCTCGCCTGACAGTTGTTCGGCCTGCTTGGAGAGATTGGAGGCCGCGGTGAGAACGAGGCTGGCGGCGCCGCCGGTCTCATTGGCCGCGGCGCTGACCCCGCCAATATTCGTCGTCACATCCTGCGTCGCCTTCGCCGTCTGCGTGACGTTGCGCGCGATCTCTGCGGTCGCCGCGCCCTGTTCCTCGATCGCCGAGCCGATCGCGGTTGCGATTACGCTGACTTCCTCGATCGTGGCGGTGATGCCCTGGATCGCCTCGACGGCTTCCTTGGTGGCGCTCTGGATCTGGCTGATGCGGGTGCCGATTTCCTTGGTGGCGTCCGCGGTCTGGCTTGCCAGATCCTTGACCTCGGCTGCGACCACGGCGAAGCCCCGTCCGGCCTCGCCCGCGCGCGCGGCTTCGATGGTGGCATTGAGCGCGAGCAGGTTGGTCTGTCCCGCGATACTCGAAATCAGCTCTGCCACGTCCTCGATCTGTTTGGCACCGTCGGCGAGCGCCCGCACGATGGTGTCGGTGCGGCGCGCATTGTCGACGGCACGGGTGGTGATCTCGGCGGATTGCGCGACCTGGCGGCTGATCTCGGAGATCGACGAGGACAATTCTTCCGCGGCTGCGGCGACCGTCTGCACGCGGTCGCTGGCTTCCGTTGCCGCCGTGCTGACGATCGTGGCCTGCTGGTTGGTGCGCTCCGCCGTGCCGGTCATGGATTGCGCGGTCGATTCCAGTTCGGTCGATCCCGACGCCATCAGTCCGACCAGCCGGCCCACGGAAGCGTCAAACCGGTTGGCCAGCGCGATCAGGGCTTCGCGCTTCTCGCTTTCGGCCTGCTGCTTGCTGGCGACCTGCTCCGCTTCGAGCGCCCGCGCCGTCCGCGCCGTCTGCCGCAGCATCTCCAGCGTTTCCGCCATGCGTCCGATCTCGTCGCCGCGCCCGGTCTCCTCGACTACCTGGTCCAGGGATCCGCCGGCAATGCTTTCCATCCGGTTCTTTTGCCGGTCGAGCGCTCCCAGGATGTCCCGGGCGATCAACCATGACAGCAGCGCCATCAGCGCCAGGACGACAGCGCCGATCGTGCCGAGGCGGATCAGCAATGCATTCACGTCGGCATCGAGATCATCGACATAGAGCCCATAGCTCATGATGACGTTCCATGGCGCAAAGTGGCGTACAAACACCACTTTCGGGATCGGGACGGTCTGGCCGGGGCGGGGGTACAGATAAGAGGTGGTTCCGCCCTCCGGGCTGCTTCGCGCGGCTTTGACCTGCGCGTCGGCGATCACGACGCCGTTGGAGTCGACCGCGCCGGTGATTTTGCCCTCGAGTTGGGGATTGGCTCCATTCAGCAAGAGGGAGGTGTCTGCGTTGTAGACGACGGGGTAGGCTTGGCCGTTGCCGAAGATCATCTTGCGGGCGCGCGCGCGAAATTGAGCCTGCGCCTCGGGGAGCGTCATCTTTCCGGCCGTGACCTCGTCCTGTTCCGACTGTGCCAGGCCGAACAGAAGATCGACCGCGGTGTGGAGCTGTGCGAGCCGGTCCTCGCGCATGCGGTTCTGGCTCAGGGAAGCCGCGAGCGCGACGATCGCACAAACCGCCAGCGCCGCCAGGACCACCATGCTCGCCAGCTTGGTACGGATCTTCAATCGGCTAAGCACGTTCATTTAGTGGCCCCCGCAGACTTGTTTGCAGAGGGAATATCAGGAACCTTTTTATCAATGGTGAAGATGAATCAGGCAGCCCTGCGCGAGCGGCAACTCAGCGTTGCATCTGTCGGCTGATCTGGCGCCGAATGCGGCACTTTGCGCCTGATGGCGGAGAGCGAATCTAGCGCCGCAGCGCCGGCACCACCAGGAACGGAATCATCCCCAGGAGCACGCTGACCAGCGCAAACGCGAGCAGCGGATTATAGCTGTGGGTCCAGTCGTGGATCAGGCCGCCGCCCCAGGATCCGAATGCCGATCCCAGCCCGCTGCCGAACGAGATGGCGCCGTAGATGGTGCCGACGCGTTTGCCGCGAAAGATCTTCATGGCGGTTGCGCTCAGGAGCGGTCCGCGCGAGCCGATCATGCTGCCGAAACAAACGACAAAGCCAGACAGCAGCCAGAAGTTCGGATACCACTGCAGAAGCCACAGCATCACGATGCCGGCAATCGAGATAGCATAGCTGAACAGCACCGATGGCCTGCGGCCGATGATGCCGTCGAGCCAGGACACGCCGAGCATCCCGAACAGCAGCACGATGCCGGAAAAACCCCAGGCGGTCGCCGCCTGCAAAGGCGGGAACCCGGCGTCGATCAGATAGGCCACGACCTGCGGCGAGATCGCATACATGCCGATGGCGGTGAAGAAGAAGGTCGAGAACAGCGCCCAGAACGCGTGGTGGCGCATCGCGCTCACCAGCGTCCAGCCTTCGTCGACCAATTCGGCGGCGGCGCTCTTGGCCAGATGCGGCGAGCCGGTGGAGAACAACCGCCACGGCAACAGCAACAATGGCACCATGAGGAGCAGCGAGGCGATGCCGAAAATCTGATAGGCGTCGCGCCAGCCGATATGGTCGATCAGGATCTGCGACGCCGGCAGCAGGATCAGGACGCCCGCACCGGTGGCGGAATAGACCACGGCCATTGCGGTCGGCAATCGCGGGCCGAACCAGCGGCCGAGCAGGATCGAATTCGGCACATTGCCGATGAAGGCGATGCCGGTGCCGACGCAAAGCCCGAGGCTGAGCTGGAACTGCCAGAGATATTGCGAATGGGCCGCGACCAGGAATGCGCCGCCAAGCAGCAACAGTCCGAGCGAATAGACGGCCCGAGGCCCCGAGCGGTCGAACAGCCGGCCGATCAGCGGCGCGGCGAGGCCGCCGGCCAGGGCGGTCAGCGAATAGACCGAGACGACCTCTGCGCGGTCCCAGCCGAAACTCTCCGAGATCGGCTTCAGGAATACGGTAAAACTCTCGCCGAGCCCGCGGCCGAACACCGACAGGGTGAAACACAGCGCCAGCACGTTGAGCGCCACGCGCGCCGGCTTTGCCAGCTTCGCTAAGGTTTCCTCCCGTGGCGTGTTCTTATCCATGCCTTGCTCGTTTGAGCGCGGTCGGACGCAAAACCGGATTCCAACTTTTGCTGACCGCGCTCCCAAGGAGCGCATTTCCGCGTCCTGGAGCAAGGGTCAAAAGCGAATGCGCCTATGCAGGCTTGAGCAGGATGTGGCGCTTCTTGCCGAGCGACAGCTTGATCACGCCTTCGGGCGTCAGATCGGCTGGCGTGAGAAGCATCTTCTCGTCGGTCACGGCAACGTCGTTGACGCGCAGGCCGCCGCCCCTGATCTGCCGCCGTGCCTCGCCGTTCGAAGCGACAAGGCCGGCTCTGACGAACCCCGCCAGCACGCCGATGCCGGCATCGAGTTCGGCGCGCGGAATTTCAACCGAGGGGAGATTTTCAGCGACGGTGCCTTCCTCGAAGGTCTGGCGGGCGGTTTCCGCCGCCGTGCGCGCCGCATCGACGCCGTGCAGCAGCGTAGTTGCGGAGTCCGCGAGCGCCTTTTTGGCCTCGTTGATCTCGGCGCCCTGCAGCGTCGCCAGCCGTGCGATCTCGTCGAGCGGCAGCGTCGTGAACAGTTTCAGGAAGCGCGCCACGTCGGCGTCGTCGGTATTGCGCCAGAATTGCCAGTATTCGTAGGGGCTTTTCATGTCGGCGTTGAGCCAGACCGCGCCGCTCGCGGTCTTGCCCATCTTCTCGCCCGACGACGTCGTGATCAGCGGTGTCGTCAGCGCGTGCAGCTGCGGCGCGCCCATGCGGCGGCCGAGGTCGATGCCGTTGACGATGTTGCCCCACTGGTCGGAGCCGCCCATCTGCAAGCGGCAGTCGTAGCGCTGGTTGAGCACTACGAAATCGTAGGCCTGCAGGATCATGTAGTTGAACTCGATGAAACTCATCTCCTGGTCGCGCTCGAGCCTGAGCTTGACCGAGTCCATCGCCAGCATGCGATTGACCGAGAAATGCCGGCCGATATCGCGCAGCATTTCGATCCAGTTGAGCTTGGTCAGCCATTCGGCGTTGTCGGGCATCACGGCGTCGGACTTGCCGTCGCCGAACTTCAGGAACTGCGAGAACACCTGCTTGATGCCGTCCTTGTTGCGCTCGATGTCCTCGATCGACAGGATCTTGCGGGTCTCGTCCTTGCCGGAGGGATCGCCGACGCGGGTGGTGCCGCCGCCCATTAGCGCGATCGGCTTGTTGCCGGTCTGCTGCAGCCAATAGAGGCACATGATCTGCACCATCGAGCCGACGTGCAGCGAAGGTGCGGTGCAGTCGAAGCCGATATAGGCCGTCAGCTCACGCCGCGCCGCCAGCGCGTCCAGCGAATCGGGGTCCGAAATCTGATGGATGAAGCCGCGTTCCTGCAGCACCTTGAGAAAGTCTGATTTAAATGCAGTCATCTGTGTGCGACTCTGATCATGCTAATTTTACGTTATTTTCAGGGATTTGCGGAACCCTGAAGGGACGGGCTGCCGCCGGCCGGGGCGTTGTGGCATTATAAGATGTGCTTGTTTGACACAAGCAGGGCGTCAGGGCAGCAGGAAGCTTGCGAAGGCACCATGGCGACAATGTTGACGGCAATCGGTCTGATGAGCGGCACCTCGCTCGACGGGGTCGACGTCGCCTTGATCGAGACCGACGGCAGGCGGGTCAACGCGTTCGGCCCCTCCGGCTACCGGCCTTATACCGATAAAGAACGCAGCCTGCTGCGCCAGGCCCTGACGGAGGCCGTCGACCTGGGCCAGCGCGACGCGCGGCCGGGCATCCTCCGCGAGGCCGAGCGCGCCGTCACCGTCGCGCATGCGGAAGCCGTTGCCGCCTTTACCGCGCAGAACCGGATCTCGTCGGGGGATATCGATATCGTCGGTTTTCACGGCCAGACTGTGCTGCACCGCCCCGCGCAGAAAATGACCGTGCAGATCGGCGACGCCGCCGCGCTCGCCAAGGCCATCCATATCCCGGTCATGCACGATTTCCGCGCCGCCGACGTCGCCGCCGGCGGGCAGGGCGC
>NZ_JADGRI010000108.1 GCF_017881085.1 Bradyrhizobium sp. | reverse complement strand
TTCCGGCCGTCGTTCTTCCCGTTCACCGAGCCGTCGCTCGAGGTCGACATCCAGTGCCGGCGCGACAAGGGCGAGATCCGCTTCGGCGAAGGCGAGGACTGGCTGGAGATTCTCGGCTGCGGCATGGTGCATCCGAACGTGCTGCGCGCCTGCAACATCGATCCCGACGTCTATCAGGGCTTTGCCTGGGGCATGGGCATCGACCGCATCGCGATGCTGAAATACGGCATGTCTGACTTGCGCCAGCTGTTCGAGAGCGACGTGCGCTGGCTCAGCCATTACGGCTTCAAGCCGCTCGACGTCCCGACGCTGGCCGGAGGGCTGAGTTCGTGACCCTGAGCGTCGTTCCCGAAAAATACCGCAGCCTGCGTTCGTTCGCGTTCGGCGACAGCCCTGCGCTGGCCGACGAACTGCTCGACCTCGTCCTCAAGGGCGTCAAGACCGCGACTTGCAGCACCGCGGATGAGCCGAACACCTCGACACAAGGCGAACGCTGGATCGTGCTCGACGGGCGCGGACTGCCCCGATGCGTGATCGAATCGACCGAGGTCACCTATCGCCGCTTCGACGATGTCGACGCGGCCTTTGCCCATGACGAGGGAGAAGGCGACCGCAGCCTCGCCTACTGGCGCGAGGCGCATCGCCGATATTTCGGACGGCAGGGAAAATTCAGCGAAGGCATGATGCTGATGTGCGAACGTTTTCGTCTGGTCGAGATCCTTGCAGACCACAGAGTGGCATCATGAAATTCACGCTCTCCTGGCTGAAGGAGCATCTCGACACCGACGAGCCCCTGGAAAAGCTCGCCGACAAGCTCACCATGATCGGGCTTGAGGTCGAGAACATCGAGGACAAGGCAAGGGCGCTGGCGCCGTTCACCATCGCGCGGGTGATTTCGGCCGAGCAGCATCCCAATGCGGATCGCCTGCGTGTCTGCATGGTCGATACCGGCGACGGGGGCGCGCCGGTGCAGGTCGTGTGCGGCGCGCCGAACGCGCGTGCAGGCCTTATCAGCGTGTTCTCGCCGCCCGGCACCTTCATCCCCGGCAAGAACATCACGCTCGGCGTCGGCACCATCCGGGGCGTCGAGAGCCGCGGCATGCTGTGCTCGGCGGCCGAATTGCAGATATCCGAAGATCACGACGGCATCATGGAGCTGCCGGCCGACGCGCCGATTGGCGCGGGCTACACGCAATGGGCCGGGCTCGGCGATCCCATGCTCGAAATCAACCTGACGCCGAACCGACAGGATTGCACCGGCGTGCACGGCATCGCCCGCGATCTCGCCGCCGCCGACATGGGCAGGTTCAAGGACCCCGCGATCAAACCGGTCAAGGGCGAATTCCCCTGTCCGGTGAAGGTCACGGTCGAGGACGCCAGGCTGTGTCCGGGGTTTGCCTTGCGGCTGGTGCGCGGCGTCAACAACGGCCCGTCGCCGGAATGGCTGCAGAAGCGGCTGACCTCGATCGGGCTTAGGCCCATCAACGCGCTGGTCGATATCACCAACTTCATGACCTACGACCGCGCCCGGCCGCTGCATGTGTTCGATGCGAAAAAAGTGAAGGGCAATCTGACGGTCCGCCGCGCGCGCGATGGCGAGAGCCTGCTGGCGCTCGACGGCCGTACCTACACGCTCGACAGCGGCGTCTGCGTGATCGCGGACGATCACGGCGTTGAATCGCTCGCCGGCATCATGGGCGGCGAGGCTTCCGGCTGCGACGCGAACACCACCGACGTCTTGATCGAATCCGCGCTGTGGAACGAGATCAACATCGCGCAAACCGGCCGCAAGCTCGGCATCAATTCGGACGCGCGCTATCGCTTCGAGCGCGGCGTCGATCCGTCCTTCATGGTGCCGGGTCTCGAGATGGCGACGAGGCTGGTGATGGAGCTGTGCGGCGGCACGCCGTCGGAAAACGTCGTGGTGGGCAAAACCTTCGCCGACGATCGCGTCGTCGATTTTCCACTGACCGAAGTCAAGCGCCTCGCCGGCATCGACGTGCCGCTTCCGGAGATGAAACTCATTTTGGGTCGTCTCGGCTTCATGATGGCCGGCCCCGGCCCCGTGGTGAAGGTCGCGGTCCCCTCCTGGCGCACGGACGTGCACGGCAAGGCCGATATCGTCGAGGAGATCGTGCGCATCGTCGGCGTCGACAAGGTGCCGATGACGCCGTTCGAGCGCGGCGATGCGCCGCGCAAGCCGATCCTGACCACCATCCAGCTGCGCACCCGCCGCGCCAAGCGCGCGCTGGCCGCGCGCGGCATGGTCGAGGCTGTGACGTGGTCGTTTATCGCCAAACCCGCAGCCGAACTGTTCGGCGGCGGCCAGCCCGAGCTCGCGCTTGCCAATCCAATTGCGGCTGACCTGTCCGACATGCGGCCGAGCCTGCTGCCGGGCCTGGTCGCCGCCGCGCAGGCGAATGCCGACCGCGGCTTTCCGGACGTGGCGCTGTTCGAAGTTGGCCAGGTGTTCAAAGGCGACCGGCCGCAGGACCAGTTCGTCGCGGCCGCGGGCGTTCGCCACGGCTTTGCCTCGTCGAAGGGGACCGGACGGCATTGGTCCGGTTCGGCCGCAGCCGATGCGCTCGATGCCAAGGCGGATGCGTTCGCGGTGCTGTCGGCTGCCGGCGCGCCGATGCAGGCGTTGCAGGTTGTGCCCGGCGGCCCTAGCTGGCTGCATCCCGGACGTTCCGGCACCATCCAGATCGGCCCGCAAAACGTGCTCGGCTATTTCGGCGAGCTGCATCCGCGCGCGCTGGAAGCGCTGCGCGCCGACGGCCCATTGATCGCGTTCGAGGTGATCCTCGACCGCATTCCCGCCGCCAAGCAACGGCCGACCCGCGCCAAGCCGGTGCTCGAACTGTCGCCGTTCCAGCCGGTATCACGCGACTTTGCCTTCATTGTCGATCGCAGCGTCAGGGCGGGCGACATCGTGCGCGCGGCGCAAGGCGTCGACAAGAAGCTGATCACCGATGTCAGCGTGTTCGACGTCTACGAAGGCAAGGGCATCGAGGACGGCAAGAAATCGATCGCGATCGCGGTGACGATCCAGCCGCGCGAGAAGACCATGACCGATCAGGAGATCGACGCGGTCGGCGCCAAGATCGTGGCCGAAGTGGCGAAGAAGACCGGCGGCGTGCTGCGGGCATGATGCCGAAAAGTGTGAAGCGGTTTTCGGATCACATCATGCCCCAAATAAAAGCATGATGGCCGGGTTCGGCCTCATCCCCGCGGATATCAGCACCAGCATCGCCCTCGCCGTCTGCGCGATCGCCTTCGTGTCGGGAACGGCGCGGGGATTTTCCGGCTTCGGCTCGGCGCTGATCTTCATGCCGCTGGCGAGCAGTCTTGCGGCGCCGCGCCTGGTCGCAGCCCTCTTGCTCATCATCGATTTCGTCGCCGCCGCGCCGCTCCTTCCCAATGCCTGGATACAGGCGGACCGCAAGGCGACCGCGGTGATGGTGTCGGGCGCTTTGGTCGGCGTTCCCATCGGAACGTATTTTCTCAGCCGGCTCGATCCGGTGGCGACGCGCTGGATCATCTCCGGCTTCGTGTTCGCGCTGTTGATGCTGCTGCTGTCGGGCTGGCGCTATCGCGGCAAGGATCATCCCGCACTGTCGGTCGGTATCGGCGGCCTGTCCGGCTTTTGCAGCGGGCTGGCGCAGACCGGTGGGCCGCCGATCGTCGGCTATTGGTTGGGCCGGCCGCTTCCTCCGGTGATCGCACGCGCCAACATCCTGTTGTTCTTCGGCGCCTCGGATTTCTTTTCGCTGGTCAGCTATTCTCTGACCGGCCTGATCACCGCCGACGCCATTCGATTTTCGTTGCTGGTCGGCCCGGTCTATGGCATCGGCGTCTGGTCCGGCGCCCAACTGTTCGGCCGCGCCAGCGAAAAGCTGTTTCGCGGCATCTGCTACGCCCTGATCGCGGCCGCGGTGATGGTCGGCCTGCCGGCGCTGGATGCCGTGCTGCGCTAGGCGCCACTCTCCATCACCAGATCGCAATAGCCATAACCGTCGCGTTCGACGCGCTCTCCTGTCGTGACCGGGAGGGGCCGGGAGAAGATCGGCCCCGCCACCACGCAGGTGTGAAACTCGCCGTTCTCGCCGCAGGGGTCGACGCCGTCGGGCAGATCGGCCAGCAATTGCGCATCAAATTTGCGCCCGGCGAACTCCGCCGGCAATTTCCCGAGATCGACGGTGGCGAGATAGGCCTCAAGGCCGCTGTCGATCATGGCATGCGCCAGCGGCAAGGTCGGCCGATCCCACAGCGGAAACACCGGCGTGATGCCGGTGCCGGCGAGTTTCTGTTCGCGATAGGCGCGGATATCGGTGAGGAACAGATCGCCAAAGATGATGTGGGTGATGCCTTCCCGCACCGCGCGCGCGACCTCCGCACCCATGCGCGCCTCGTAAATCTCGTTCGGACAGGGATAGGGGATCGGCACGATCCGCGGCGGCAGTCCCGCGGCCGCAAGTTGCGCCTGCAGAATCTCCTGCCGCACGCCGTGGATCGATACCCGGTCGAATGTCTCGGTCACCGTCGTCAGCGCGCCGACCACCTCGAATTCGCCGGCGCGCCGCACTTCATGCAGCGAGAACGCGCTGTCCTTGCCGCTCGACCACGAAATCAGCGCCTTGGGCCGGTCCTGTTTCAATTGATTGGTGCTCCCGGCGCAGCGTGGCGACGGCGCTTCGCTACCGGCGCCGGCGACGCTACGGGTTCCTCTTTGAGCGCGCCGATCTTGCGCAGCGCCGCTTCCGCCGCGCGTTCGCCGCTTTCCCAGGCGCCGTCGACTGTCCCCCACAGCGTTTCGTGGGTCGCTTCGCCGGCGAGGAAGAGGCAGCCGACCGGTTCGGCGAGGATTTTTCGCGACGGCTGCCCGCCGGGTGCAGCCACCGACATCGCGCCGAGCGCGAACGGCGCCGCATTCCAGCGGGTTGCACTCGATTTCTTGATGGTGGAGACGGCGTCACTGCCGAACAGCTTGGTCAGCCATTCCACCGCAAAGGCGACCATCGCCTTTTCGCCCTGCGCCGAGAGTTCACGGCCGAAGGAACCTGCGACATCGATCGAACACAGCGACGATCCCCCGATATTGGCGAGCAGCAGCGCGGTTCGCGTCGAATTGCTCTGCTCGATGAGGACGTCGTTGCGCTCGAGGCCGAGCGGATTGCCCGGCAATAGCAGCGCGATGCGATCGTAGCTGCCGAGGCCCAGTTTCGCCGCGGCGTCGAGCTGGCGCTTCGGCAGATCGGGGGTGAATTTGATATTGCCCGCCGTCAGCACATCGCTCGACACCGTGATCACGGCGGCGCGGGCGGCGATCTTGCCGGCCGGCGTCTCCACCGTGACATCGCGGCCGCTCCAGGCAATGCGGCCGGCCGGCGTCGACAGCGCCAGCGGGACCTGCTCGCCGAGCTTTGCGATCAGCGTGCCCAGCCCCTGGCGGCAGGCGATCGCGCCATTGCGATCCCCGGCGCGGACCTTGTCGATCACGGAGACATCTTTCAGGTCCTTGCCGGTGGCGTTGGCGCCGAGCACGAATTCCGCGGTGCCGGCCCAGTCGCCGAGATCCTTCGGCAGTGCCGAAGCGCAGGAGATATCGGCCTTGCCGCGCGCGGCCTCGTCAATGGCGCGGTTGGCGCGCACCAGCGCCGCCAGGAATTCCTCGGTTTCCCCGGCGCGCGCGTTACGGCGGCCGACTCGGACCTTCTGGCCGAGGGATGCGGCGGAAATATCGAGCCCGGCGCCGCGGGCGAGCCTGATCACTGGGTTGGTGTCGGGATTGTGCAGCCAGCGCGCGCCGCGATCGAACGGCGCGTCGAAGGTCGTGGTATCGGTGAGGCAGCGGCCGCCGATCTGGCTCGAAGCCTCCACCACGATCACCTTGCGGTTCGCCGCCTGGATGCGCCGCGCCGCAGCGATGCCGGCGGCGCCCGCGCCGATCACGACAATATCGGCCTCGCGCGGCAACGCCGCCGCAAAGGCGCGCCCGCCGAGCACCGGCGCCGACGCAAAGCCTGCGGCCGCCGAAAGAAAGTCGCGGCGCGTCATTGTCATGTCATGGTTTCCGGAACTTTGAAAATCAGCAGAACCTTTCGCGAACTTGCCGCATCCGGGCGGGCGCGGCAACCATCATGGTGAATCAATCATGATTGATCCATCTCAGGCATGAACCGAATTGCAACGGCTTTCGACCATGATAAGGAAGGACAAAAAGCGGCCGTAAAGGCCGTTAGGGGGGATTTTCAACATGGGCCTCGTGCTCGATACCGTCGGCAAGCTGATCGCGAGCTACCTTCAGAAGGAGGTTCCCGGTTACGAGCCGTTCACGCCCAGCGATCCCGAGCATCTGCGCGGCGTCATCGACCAAGGCGACGTGCTGCTGGTCGAGGGCAACAGCCGGGTTTCCGGCATCATCAAATACCTGACGCAGTCCACCTGGTCGCATGCCGCGCTCTATGTCGGCCCGATCGACGGCGCCGAAGAGCCCGACGGCGAGCCGCATGTCCTGATCGAGGCCAATATCGGCGAAGGCGTGACGTCGGCGCCGCTGTCGAAATATTTTCCCTATCACACGCGGCTGTGCCGCCCGGTCGGCCTGTCGTTCGAAGACCGGCACATGGTGTGCCGCTATGCCATCAACCGGATCGGCTTCGGCTACGACACCAAGAACATCCTCGATCTGATGCGCTATCTGTTCCCGCTGCCTATCCCGCAGCGCTGGCGGCGGCGGATGATCGCATTCGGCTCCGGCGATCCCACCAAGATCATCTGCTCGGCGCTGATCGCGCAGGCGTTCGACGCCGTGCGCTATCCGATTCTGCCCAAGATCACCCGCGCCGGCTCCAGGCAGGCCCGGCGTGAAATCCTGCACATCCGCGATTCCTCGCTCTACATGCCGCGCGATTTCGACATCTCGCCCTATTTCGAAATCGTCAAACCCACCATCGTGCAAGGCTTCGACTACACGGCCCTGCACTGGGCCGACAAGCAGAAGCCGCTCCGGGAGGTAGCGGGCGAATTCGGACCGTTTCCAGAAACGATCCAGTCGCCGCCGCTTGTTCCTGAAGAGATTGACGAAGAGACGCCGGTTCCGGCTCAAGAAGTGACATCATCGGCCGCCGGGCAGCCGGCGCTGGTCGAGCACATCACCGTGTCGGAGCATTTCATGCGCGTCGAATATTTTCCGGAGCGCCGCGCCCGGCCGCGCCCGCGGAATTCGGAGTTCGCGGCGTAGGGCGTCAACCCGCATCAATGCGGCCGGGCGCAGCCTTCATACATGTAGGTCATTGGCCGCGGTCCGGGGATATAGCCGGTCTCGATGCGGTCAATGCGAAAACCCGCGCCTTCGATCATCGCGCTGATGGGGCGGTTGAGGTGACAGCCGCCGGCGATAGCGCGCCAGGCCGGCGTCAGCCGGTCCTGCCAGCGCCGCACGCTCTCGTCGGGCGCCTGGCCGTGCTCGACGAACAACAGCTTGCCGGCCGGCCGCAGGACGCGTCGGATCTCCGCGAGCGCCATGTCGGCGTGCGGGATCGAGCACATGGTCCAGGTGGTGACGATGGTATCGACGCTGTGGTCGCCGAGCGGAATGGCCTCGGCGGATGCCTCGAGAAAGCTGACCGGCATGATGGTCCCGCGCGATGCGTTTTGAGCCATGGCTACCAGCTTCGCCGCCGGTTCGAGCGCCAGCACCTCCCGTACCGGCGGTCGATAGAACGGCAGGTTCAGTCCCGAGCCGACCCCGATCTCGAGCACCCGGCCTTCCGCCGCGCCGATCACCCGTTCGCGAATCGGCAGCAGCAGCTTGTTGCGCATCGCAAGATCGCACAGCCGCGGCAGGATGACGTCGCTGTAAAAGCCCATTGCGCACTCCCGGATGTATTCAGCGAATATGGACATGGAACTGCGGCCCGACAGCCGCCATCCCTTCACATCTCATCCGGCGGCCTCCGGAATGGCTCGGCTGTCGACACGGTCTTCGTCCCACTGCCGAAAACCTTTGACCAACCCGTAGATCGCCGGGATCACGATCAGCGTCAACAGGGTCGACGAGATCATGCCGCCGATCATCGGCACCGCGATCCGCTGCATGATTTCGGAACCGGTGCCGGTGCTCCACATGATCGGCAGCAGGCCTGCCATGATGGCGACCACCGTCATCATCTTCGGCCGCACCCGCTCGACCGCGCCTTCCATGATGGCGTCGTAGAGATCGCGCCGGGTCAGCGCGCGGCCTTCGGCCTTGCGTCTCGCCTCGATCTGCGTCAGCGCATGGTTGAGATAGATCAGCATCACCACGCCGGTTTCGGCGGCGACGCCGGCGAGCGCGATGAAGCCGACGACCACGGCCACGGAAAGATTGAAACCGAGCCACCACATCAGCCAGATCCCGCCGACCAGCGCAAACGGCAGCGAGAGCATCACGATCATGGTGTCGGTGAAGGAGCGAAAGTTGAGATAGAGCAGCAGAAAAATGATCGCGAGCGTCACGGGCACCACGATCTTCAGCCGCGCCGCGGCGCGTTCGAGATATTCGTATTGTCCGCTCCAGACCACATAGGAGCCGGCCGGGAACTGGATGCTCGCCTTCACCGCCGCCTGCGCGTCGGCGACATAGCCGCCGAGATCGCGATCCCTGATGTCGACATAGATGTAGACGGCGAGCTGGCCGTTCTCGGTGCGAATCGAGGTCGGACCGCGCGAGGGAGCGACTTTTGCGACCTCTCCCAGAGGCACCGCGCCGCCGTTCGGCAGCGGCACCAGAACGTCGCTGGCGATGGCCTGTGGATTGCTGCGGAGATCGCGGGGATAACGCATGTTGACGGAAAAGCGCTGGCGGCCCTCCACCGTGGTGGTTACGGTCTGGCCGCCAAGCGCGGTCGCGATGACGTCCTGGACGTCCTGAATCATGATGCCGTAGCGCGCCAGCGCCGCACGGTCCGGCGTCACGTCAAGGTAATAGCCGCCGAGCGCGCGTTCGGCATAGGCCGACGACGTTCCCGGCACGGCCTTGATAACCTGCTCGACCTGTTTGGCCAGTCTGTCGATCTCGACCAGATCGGTGCCGATTACCTTGACCCCGACCGGCGTGCGGATGCCGGTCGAGAGCATGTCGATGCGCGACTTGATCGGCATGGTCCAGGCGTTGGAGACGCCGGGAAATTGCAGCGCGCGGTCCATCTCCGCGGTGAGGCTTTCGGTCGTCACCCCCGGCCGCCATTCCGCTTTCGGCTTCAAATTGATGATGGTCTCGAACATCTCCGACGGCGCCGGATCGGTGGCGGTGGAGGCGCGGCCGGCCTTGCCGTAGACGGATGAGACCTCAGGGAATGACCGGATGATCCGGTCCTGGGTCTGCAGCAATTCGGCCGCCTTGGTCACGGAAATGCCGGGCAGGGTGGTCGGCATATAGAGCAGCGTGCCTTCGTTGAGGCTCGGCATGAACTCGGTGCCCAATTGCCGCGCCGGCCACACCGTCACCGCAAGAATGGCTAATGAGGCGAGAATCACCAGCACCTTGGCGCGCATTACGCCCGCGATCACGGGTCGATAGATCCAGATCAGGAAGCGGTTGATCGGATTCCTGTGCTCGGGAACGATGCGGCCGCGGACGCAGACCACCATCAGCGCCGGCACCAGCGTGACCGACAACAGCGCGGCCGCCGCCATCGAAAACGTCTTGGTGAAGGCGAGCGGGCTGAACAACCGCCCTTCCTGCGATTCCAGGGTGAAGATCGGCATGAAGGAGACGGTGATGATCAGCAGGCTGAAGAACAGCGCCGGCCCGACCTCGGACGCCGCCTCGATCAGCACGGCGACCCGGGATTGCCCCGGCTCGGCCCGCTCGAGGTGCTTGTGAGCGTTCTCGATCATGACGATCGCCGCATCGATCATGGCGCCAATGGCGATCGCGATGCCGCCGAGGCTCATGATGTTGGCGCCCAGCCCGAGCAGTTTCATGGTGCCGAACGCCATGAGGATGCCGACCGGCAGCATGACGATCGCCACCAGCGCGCTCCGGAAATGCAGGAGGAAGACGATGCAGACCAGCGCCACCACCAGACTTTCCTCGAGCAGCGTGTGCTTGAGGGTCTCGATCGCCGCGTTGATCAGGTTGGAGCGGTCATAAACCGCGACGATCTCGACCGAGCCCGGCAGGCTGCTGGCGATTTCCTTGAAGCGTTTCTTCACATTCTCGATCACATCGAGCGCATTGACGCCGAAGCGCTGCAGCACGATGCCGCTCGCCACTTCGCCCTCGCCGTTCAGTTCGGTGATGCCGCGCCGCTCGTCCGGCCCCAGCTCGACGCGCGCGATGTCGCGCAGCAGCACCGGCGTTCCGTTGCTGGTCTTCAGCACGATACTGCCGAGGTCGTTGATGCCTTTCAGATAGCCCTTGCCGCGGATGACATACTCGAACTCCGAGAGTTCGACGGTGCGGCCGCCGACATCGGCGTTGCTGGCGCGGATCGCATCGCGCATCTTCTGCATGGTGATACCTAGGTCGCGCATCCGCTGCGGATCGAGGATGACATTGTATTGCTTGACGAAGCCGCCGACGCTGGCCACTTCCGCAACGCCTTCGGCTTTGGCCAAGGCAAACTTCAGGTTCCAGTCCTGGATGGTGCGCGTGTCCGAGAGATTCAACTCCTTGGACATGACGGCGTACTGGTAGACCCAGCCGACGCCTGTCGCGTCGGGGCCCATGGTCGGCGTCACGCCTGCCGGCAGCCGCGACGCCGCGCTGTTGAGGAATTCCAGCACCCGAGAGCGGGCCCAGTAGATGTCGGTGCCATCCTCGAAGATGACATAGACGAACGACACGCCGAAGAACGAAAATCCCCGCACCACTTTCGAGCGAGGCACCGTCAGCATCGCGGTCGTCAGGGGATAGGTGACCTGATCCTCGATCACCTGCGGCGCCTGACCCGGATATTCCGTGTAGACGATCACCTGGGTATCGCTGAGATCCGGGATGGCGTCGAGCGGCAGATGCGACAGCGCGTAGATGCCGGCCGCGGCGGCGAAGCCGGCGCCGAAAAACACCAGCATCAGGTTGCGCGCCGACCAGGCGATGAGGCGGGCGATCATGGCTTTTCTCCCGCATCCGAGAATCCCTTCAGCGCTGCCTTCAGATTGCTTTCGGCGTCGATCAGGAAGTTGGCGGCGACGACGACGGGTTCGCCTTCGGCAACGCCCTCGCGTATCTCGACATAGCCGCCGCCGCGATGGCCGAGCTTGACGTCGCGCGGCTCAAAACGGCCCTGGCCCCTGTCGACGAACACCGCCTGGCGGCTGCCGGTATCCAGCACGGCGCTCTCGGGAACCGCGAGCACGGCTTGCGGGCTGCCGGTGTCGATCTCGGCATCGACAAACATATCCGGAAGCAACGCAAAATCCGGATTGGACAGTTCGATCCGGACGCGCGCGGTGCGGGTGTCCTTATTCAGCTGCGGATAGATCACGCTGACGTTGCCGGCAAATTCGCGGCCCGGATAGCTTCGCGCGCGCACGGTGACGGGCTGGCCGACCGAGACCGCGCCGAGGTCGCGCTCGGCGACGTCGATCACGGCCCATACGACCGAAGTGTCCGCGACCCGGAACAGCACATCGCCGGGCTGCGCGCGCATACCCTCGATCGCATTGCGTTCGAGCACGACGCCGTCGCGCGGCGCCGACCATTCGATCGCGATCGGGACGTTGCCGCTTTTTTCCATGGCCGCGATCACGGCGTCGGGAACGTCGAGGTTTTGCAATCGCTGCCGCGAGCCGCGCCCATAGGCGACGCTTCCGCCGGTGGTCTTCGAGTTGATGGTGGCGACGTATTCGGCCGCCGCCGAGGAAATCAGCGGGCTGTAGATCTCCATCAGGGGCTGGCCCTTTGTCACCCTGGTGCCCGTGGTCACGTTGGTGACTTTCTGGACCCAGCTTTCCGATCTCATCGAGATGACGGAGACCCGTCGTTCGTCGAGCTGAACGGTGCCGGGGGCCCGGATCGCCGTGCGGATGACGCGAGGTGCCGCAGGCTCTGACTTGACGCCGGTGCGCTGGATCTTTCCCGGCGACAGTTTGACCGACCCGTCGTCGGAATCATCGCCCTCATAGACCGGGATGTAGTCCATCCCCATCGGATCCTTCTTCGGGGTTGGCGAGGTGTCAGGCAGCCCCATCGGGTTGCGGTAGAATTTTATCTTGCGGTCTGTCGCCACGGTCGTTGCAGGAGCAGCCACCGGTTCGTCTTCGAAGCTGAGGTCGGCGCTGGCCGGCACGGCCTTGTAGTCCCTGCCGTCCGGCGTCTTTTTCGGCGTCGGCGAATAAAGCGGGCGCCCGTCCGGATCCTGATAATAGATCGGCTCGTCGCTGGCCTGCGCCGCCGCCGGCGATACCAGCGCCACGCTCGCTGTATCAGTCGTTTGAAGGTGCCCGCGGACACCGATGAATCCGCCAGCCGCCGCCGCTGTCACAGCGGCGAGGATGACAGCCGCGAGAATGGCGCGTTTCATTTCTGCGCCGTGATGACGAGCTTGCTTTCGACCGTGCCGGTCTCGCCCTGCACCTTGGCGCCGAGCGAGAGCAGCCATTTGCCTTCCATGCCGAAGGCCGCCTTGAAGCGGTAGCTGCCCGGCTCTCCGCCCGGCTCGCGCACGATCTTGGTGGCCATCTCCGGCATGCCTTCCGGCCCCATGTCGAGACGGGTCGCAAAGATCACGGCGTCAGGCACCGGCTTTCCGGTCTTCTTGTTGACGAGCTGGACGGTGACGATCTTGTCCTTGCCGACAGCGACGGTCGGCTCGACCAGCTTGAATTCATAGTCCTTGATATCGGCCAGCGCGACATGCGTGGAACCGACCACGGCCATGCCGATAAGCGCGGCCTGGAACGCGCGCGCGAGTTTGAACGTCTTCATTGAAAAATCCTCTGATGTCGTGGTCCTGCCGCAAGGCGGCATGCGTCGATTCCCGCGCGGATCAGACCGCGCGGCAGCAAACGGCGCTGTGGCGCCGTTCAGACCAGACTTCGAGGCGGGTGTTCGGGCGGCGGGTGGCCGAAGCCATCCGGCCGGGCATCATTGCGCTGGAGCGTAACGTGATCGGACACGACCGGAAACGGATGGGAGATGCCTGCCGACATGCCGGCGAAACATACCGACCCGCAGGCCGCCATGAAAACGCACTTGTCGCAATCAACCGGCACTGGAGCGTTCGACGGACAGCACGGCATCTCGTCCATCGTATCCGCCGACATTTCGGACGAGGACATTTCCGGCGAAGTCATCTGAGAGGGCGTCATCTCATCCGCCATCGCCTGCGTGGGACCTTGCGAGGACGTCGCCGCCATCACCGGCCGCGAAACCGGAGCCAACGCAAGGCCTGCGATCATCAGGATCGCGAGCAATCGGCGTATGGCGAAGTTGCGTTTCACGGGCGTTAAGGTCTCATGAAATTGCGGCGAAGGAAAGTTTTGCCTCGACGCTATGGAATTCTGTCCGACCGGCATTGATCGGTATCAAACTGCCAAACCCGGCTTAAGCCTAGGTTACCGGTCGGATCGGCCGATAACCGCCATCAATTCCGCTATTTTTTCCCGCTGGTCGGTCTTGTTGCCGGTTGTGATCGCGTGCTCGACGCAATGCGCCACGTGATCCCTGAGTACTTCTTCCTCGACGCGTCGGAGCGCCGCCCGCACCGCTGATATCTGGGTGACGATATCGATGCAGTAGCGGTCCTCGTCGACCATCTTGGCCAGGCCGCGAACCTGGCCTTCGATCCGGCTGAGGCGCTTTTGG
This sequence comes from Bradyrhizobium sp., assembly GCF_017881085.1. Classification (GTDB taxonomy): domain Bacteria; phylum Pseudomonadota; class Alphaproteobacteria; order Rhizobiales; family Xanthobacteraceae; genus Bradyrhizobium. The sequence continues at coordinate 1,522 of NZ_JADGRI010000108.1, read as the reverse complement.
CACGACGTCTTGATGTCTTTTCGCATGCCGCCTATATACCCCTACAGGGTATAGGTTTCAAGTGGCCGGTGGAGAACGCGATGACCGAAGTGGAAACAACGGATCCGGACGGTGCCTCAAAGGGTTCCGGCTGCGGCTGCTCGTCCAAAACCACGGCCGCTACGCCCGCGGAGACGGCAAAGTCCGGCTGTTGCGGCGGCGGCCACGATCACTCCCACCGTGGCCGTGGCGACCATCATGCCGGCGGTGATGCGAAAGTTCGCGATCCCGTCTGCGGAATGTCGGTCGATCCCGCGACAAGCAAGCACCGGTTCGACCATGGCGGCGAGACCTATCATTTCTGCTCGGCCGGCTGCCGGACCAAGTTCGCTGCCGACCCGCAGGCTTATCTCGACAAGAGAGAGCCGAAAGCCGCCGTGCCGGAAGGCACGATCTATACCTGCCCGATGCATCCGCAGATCCGCCAGGTTGGCCCTGGAAGCTGCCCGATCTGCGGCATGGCGCTGGAGCCCGAGGTAGCGAGCCTGGATGCGCCGCCCAATCCCGAACTTGCCGACATGACACGGCGCCTCTGGATCGGCCTCGTGCTGGCGCTGCCCGCGGTTGTCCTCGAAATGGGTGGTCACCTTGTCGGGGGCCATGGCTGGGTCGACCAGAGCCTGTCGAACTGGATCCAGCTGGTGTTCGCCACCCCGGTCGTGCTCTGGGCCGGCTGGCCGTTCTTCGTGCGCGGATGGCAGTCACTGCTGACGCGCAATCTCAACATGTTCACGCTGATCGCGATGGGCACGGGTGTGGCCTATGTCTACAGCGTCGTCGGGACTGTCCTGCCGGAGAGTTTTCCGGCAACCTTCCGCGGCCACGGCGGTGCGGTTGCGGTTTACTTCGAAGCGGCCGCGGTCATCACGGTCCTCGTCCTTCTTGGTCAAGTGCTCGAACTTCGCGCGCGCGAGGCGACATCCGGCGCGATCAAGGCCCTGCTCGAGCTGGCGCCCAAAACCGCGCGCCGTATCGGCGATGACGGCGCCGACCACGAGGTGCAGATTGACAGCCTGGTGGTAGGCGACAGATTACGGGTCCGGCCGGGAGAAAAGGTCCCGGTGGACGGCGTCATTCTTGAAGGCCGCTCCTCGCTCGATGAATCCCTGGTGACCGGCGAATCCATGCCCGTCACCAAGGAGGCCGGCGGCAAGGTGATCGCGGGCACGCTCAATCAATCCGGCGGATTCGTGATGCGCGCCGAGAAGGTCGGACGCGACACGCTGCTTTCCCAGATCGTCAAGATGGTCGCGGAGGCGCAGCGCTCGCGGGCGCCGATCCAGCGGCTGGCCGATCAGGTCGCCGGCTGGTTCGTGCCGACCGTGATCGTCGTTGCAGCGATCGCTTTTGGCGCCTGGGCCTGGTTTGGGCCGGAACCCCGGATGGCCTTCGGGCTGGTTGCGGCCGTCAGCGTGCTCATCATCGCCTGTCCCTGTGCACTCGGCCTCGCCACGCCGATGTCGATCATGGTCGGCGTCGGCCG
>NZ_JADGRI010000107.1 GCF_017881085.1 Bradyrhizobium sp. | reverse complement strand
ATGGCGATATCAGGCATCTACGATCTCGAACCGATCCGACACAGTTATCTCAACGTCAAGCTCGGGCTCGACGAGGCGATGTCGCGCCGCAACTCGCCCATGATGCAGGAGAACGGTCCGCTCAAGCCGCTGTCGCTGGTGGTCGGCAGCGCGGAACTGCCGCTGCTCCGCAAGCAGACCGCGGCTTTCGCGGGGCACCGCGCGAAGTTCGGACTGCCCGTCACCTACGAGGAAATACCGGGCGCCAACCATTTTTCGATTCTGGAAGAACTGCGCTCGCCGTCAGGGCGGATCACGACGCTGATCCGGCAATTGTTCGAGCGGACGGCTGGTTGAGTAGCCGTCATTGCGAGCGAAGCGAAGCAATCCATGGCCACGAAGGAAGTGTGGATTGCTTCGTCGCGTGCGCTCCTCGCAATGACGGTGATGGGCCGGCGTTACCCCCAGCCCGCGGCAATACCGCCGTCGACCGTGAAGATCACCCCCGACGTATATCCCGAGCGGTCGGAGGCGAGGAACGCCATCAGGTCGCCGATTTCGCGGGCGTGCGCGGGGCGCCCGAGCGGAAGGCCCTGCTGGAATTCCTTGTAGCGGTTCTCGTCGCCGAACTGGTTTTTGGCGCGGGTTTTCAAGAGCGTGATGTGGCGGTCGGTGCCGACCGGGCCCGGATTGATGCCGACCACGCGGATATTGTCGGCGAGGCTCTTGGAGCCGAGCGCGCGGGTGAACGCCATGATCGCGGCATTGCCGGCGCTGCCGCAGATGTAATTGGCGTCGAACTTTTCGCCGGCGGCGCCGATGTCATTGACGATCACGCCGTGGCCGCGCGCCTTCATCTGCGCGTAGATCGCGCGGGTGAGGTTGATGTAGCCGAACACCTTGAGGTCCCAGGCGTGACGCCAGGTCGGCTCGTCGATCTTGTCGATCGAGCCGCCCGGAATATCGCCGGCATTGTTGACGAGGATGTCGATGTCCGAGGCGTCTTTTGCGAGCCTCGCCAGGTCCTCAGGCCTGCGCAGGTCGACGATATGCGTGGTGGCGTCGATCTGGTGGGCCGAGCGCAGGCGATCGGCCAGCGCCTTCAATTGATCGCCGCTGCGGGCGGCCAGCATGACATGAGCGCCTTCTTCGGCGAAGGCCTCGGCGGCGGCGGCGCCGATGCCCTTCGATGCGCCGGTTATCAGCACGCGCTTGCCGCGCAAATGAAGATCCATGGGAATACTCGCTGGGTTGGGAAGCGTTCGGCCGGTGGGACGGAACTGTTAGGCCGTCGCCGCCAAGGTGGTCAACATTGCACTGCACCGTTGCACCCGGGCGCAGTTTGGTCCATTGCAATCCGGCTTCGATAAACCGCGGTCCCGGCGCGGCAGGACCAAAAAGGAATCTCTGGATGAGCAACTCCAAAAAGCAATATCGGATCGCGGTCATTCCCGGCGACGGCATCGGCAAGGAAGTGGTGCCGGAGGGGCTGCGCGTGCTGGAGCAGGCTGCCAAAAAGCACGGCATCAGCGTGCATTTCGACCATTTCGATTTCGCGTCCTGGGATTATTACGAAAAGCACGGCGAGATGATGCCGGAGGACTGGAAAGCCAAAATCGGCAAGCACGATGCCATCTATTTCGGCGCGGTCGGCTGGCCCGCGAAAATTCCCGATCACATTTCCTTGTGGGGATCGCTGATCAAATTCCGCCGGGAATTCGACCAGTACGTCAATCTTCGGCCCGTCCGGCTGATGCCGGGGGTGCCGTCACCGCTCGCGGGCCGCAAGCCCGGCGATATCGATTTCTGGGTGGTGCGGGAAAATACTGAAGGCGAGTATTCGTCGGTCGGCGGGCGGATGTTTCCGGATACCGAGCGCGAGTTCGTCACCCAGCAGACCGTGATGACCCGGATCGGCGTCGACCGCATCCTGAAGTTCGCCTTCGACCTCGCACAGTCGCGGCCGAAGAAGCATCTGACCTCGGCGACCAAGTCCAACGGCATTTCCATCACCATGCCCTACTGGGACGAGCGCGTGGAGGCGATGGCCAAGAAATATCCCGGCGTGAAGTGGGACAAGTACCACATCGACATCCTCACCGCGAATTTTGTGCTGCATCCGGACTGGTTCGACGTCGTCGTCGGCTCCAATTTGTTCGGCGACATCCTGTCTGATTTGGGACCGGCCTGCACCGGAACCATCGGCATCGCGCCGTCGGGCAATATCAATCCGGAAGGCAATTTCCCGTCGGTGTTCGAGCCGGTGCACGGCTCGGCGCCTGATATCGCCGGGCAGGGCATCGCCAACCCCATCGGCATGATCTGGTCCGGGGCGATGATGCTGGAACATCTCGGCGAGAAGAGCGCGGCGGCCTCGATCGTGTCCGCGATCGAGCGCACCCTCGGCGAACGCACGCTGCGCACCAGGGACCTCGGCGGCAATGCCGACACGACCGCGTGCGGCAAGGCGGTGGCGGAGATGGTGGAGTAGTTCTTCGTCGTCTCGGCGAACGCCGAGACCCACAAATACCTATCATGCTGGCTGGTGGCTATGGGTCCCGGCTCAAGGCCGGACGACGTAGATCCATTCAGCTCTTCGCAATCCTCCGGCAATGCTCCCACGCCGCGCCGATCAGGTTTTCGCTGGCCTCCGGCGTGCGGAACGCCGAATGCGCCGACAGCGTGACGTTCGGCAGCTTCGTCAGGGGATCATCCTTGGGCAGCGGCTCGATGTTGAAGACGTCTAATCCAGCGTGGCGGATATGGCCCGATTTCAGCGCTTCGATCATGGCGGCTTCGTCGATCAAGGCGGCGCGTGCGGTATTGACGAGGATGACGCCCGGCTTCATCGCGGCGATATGCTTCGCCGAGAGAAAGCCGCGGGTTTCATCGTTCAGCAACAGATGCAGCGACACGACGTCGCTTTCGGCCAGCAACTTTTCCAAGGCGACGAATTCGACGCCGGCAAAGCTCTTCGGCGACCGGTTCCAGGCCACGACCTTCATGCCGCTGCCGAGCGCGATGCGGGCGACTTCCGCGGCGATGCCGCCAAAGCCGATCAGGCCGAGGGTCTTGCCGGTCAGTTGCATGCCGTCCTCGCGCAGCCAGTTGCCGGCGCGCATCTCGCGGTCCATTTGCGCGATGCCGCGCGCCGCCGCCCACATCAGCGCAATGGTGGATTCGGCCACGGCCGTATCGCCATAGCCCTTGATCAGATGAACTTCGATACCAAGACCGGTGAGCTCTTCCGGGTTCATGTAGCTGCGCGCGCCGGTGCCGAGAAAGACGACGTGCTTCAGGCCGGTGCAGCGCCGCGCGACAGCCGTTGGCAGCGGCGTGTGATCGATGACGACTATCTCGGCGCCATCGAGCAGGGCGGGCACCTGCTCCGGCGTGATATCGGCGTCGCGGTTGACACGCACCGGCGGATCGCCGGCCTTGTTCTGGCGCTCGAAAATATCCGCCAGCGAGCCGTTGGCATCGACGAAAACTCCGCGCACTGAATTCTCCGTTGTTGGCTAGGACGCGACGCCGGCCAGCGCCAGCACGGTGTGCATCAGGACGTTGGCGCCGGCGGTGCAGTCGGCCTGGGTTGCGTCCTCGAGTTCGTTGTGGCTGACGCCGTCCTTGCAGGGCACGAACACCATCGCCGCCGGCACGACATTGGCTAGGTTGCAGGCATCATGCCCGGCACCGGAGGTGATGCGGCGGTAGCTGTAGCCAAGCGACTTGGTGGCGTTTTCCACCGCCTCGACCAGCCTGGCGTTGAAGATCGTCGGCGGCTTGCGCCAGATCGCCTCGAACGCGATCTCGACCTTGCGCCGCGACGCGATCTCGGCGATGGCGCTGCGCAAATCCTTGTCAATCGCATCGAGCGTTTCCGAAGCGGGACTGCGGATATCGACGGTGAAGGCGACCTCGCCGGGGATCACGTTGCGCGACGGCGCCGCGATCACGGTCTCGCCGACGGTGCCGACCGCGTGCGGTCCATGTGTCATGGCGATCTTTTCGACCGCCAGCACCACTTCGGACAGTGCCGCCAGCGCATCGCGGCGCAGCGGCATCGGCGTGGTGCCGGCATGACTTTCGAAGCCGGTGACCTTGCCGTCATACCAGACGATGCCCTGGCCGCGATCGACCACGCCGATGGTCTTGTTCTCGGCCTCCAGCAGCGGTCCCTGCTCGATATGCAGTTCGACGAAGGCGCCGAGCTTGCGCGCGCCGACGGCCTCATCGCCGCGGTAGCCGATGCCGTCGAGCGCTTCACTGACGCTGACGCCGGCTGCGTCCGTCCGCGTCAGGATGTTTTCGGTAGTGTAGTCGCCGGCGTAGGCCGCTGATGCCATCGTCGCCGGCGCAAAGCGCGAGCCTTCCTCGTTGGTCCAGTTGACAATGCAGATTGGCGTTTCCGTCTCGATCCCGGCATCGTTGAGCGTGCGCACCACCTCGAGGGCTGCCAGCGTGCCGAGCACGCCGTCGAACTTGCCGCCGGTCGGTTGGGTATCGAGGTGCGATCCGAGGCCCACGGGTGGTTTCGACATGTCGCGGCCCTTGCGAAGGGCGAACATCGAGCCGAGCGCATCGACATGCACTTCGAGACCGGCGGCCTCGCATGCTTTGCGGAACCAGTCGCGCACCTGCTTGTCCTCGGGGCCGAGCGTCAGCCGCCGCACGCCGCCTTTCGGCGTGGCGCCGAACTTCGCGGTTTCATGGATCGTATCCCACAGCCGGACGGAATCGATTTGCAGGTTGGATGCGATTTTGGTCATGGAGCCATTCCGGAGATCAGACGATGCGCGCAGGCGATCATTTTCAATGACGCGCCGGCGGCGGCGCGTCAATGACAACGCTGCCCTGCGCAAGGCTGGCGGCGAGTTCGGCGACGCGCTCCACGGCGACGGTGTCGGGCGAAGCCAGCCAGCTCGCCGAAAACGTCAGCGGCGGGATCTGCAGATTGGTCGACAGCAATTGCAGCCGGCCGTCGGCCATTTCGTTCTCGACGATCGCGGTCGGAATCACGGCAATGCCGAGGCCTTCAATCGCCATGTGGATGACGGTCGCGAGCGAGGCCGAGGCGTGCAGCCGCATCGGCGGCAGGCCCGGGCGGTTGAACAGCGAGCGTACGATTTCATAAGGCTGGGTCTTGCGCGGAAAGGTGATGATCGGAAATTTCGCGAGGTCCTGCACGGTCAATCTGCGCTTGCCGAGGCCGAGCGAAGGGCTGGCGAGGAAGCCCACGGGATAGTCGCACAGCACCCGGTTGCTGACGGTCGGCGCCGTCAACGGCCCGAGCAGGAAGGCGAGTTCGATTTCCTGCGCCAGCAGCCGGTTGCGCAAATTCGAGGTGATATCGACCTCGATTTCGAGCGACAGATTAGGATAGGCGCGATTGACGCTCTTCACCAGTTGCGACAGCCATGTGTGGACGATGGTCTCGGCCACGCCGAGCCGCAGCACGCCATGCATCGCCGAGCGGTCGCCGACCACCGCCAGCATTTCCGAGCGCAAGCCGATCAGCTTCTCGGCATAGACCATCATCTGCCGTCCGCTCGGCGTCGGCAGCACCATGCGCCGGTCGCGCTGCAGCAGCCTGACCCCGACCTCGCGCTCAAGCTGCGCGATCCGCTGCGAGATCGCCGGCTGGGTGGTGTTGAGCTTCTGGGCGGCGCCGCGGAAGCTGCCGAGCGTCACCACCCACATGAAGGTCTCGATTGCCTTGAAATCGGTCATGCACCCAAAGCCCACATACCGATAAATTTGATTTATCGATCTTGATTAAAAACAACGATTAGACATTATGCTAGCCATATGCGCCATTCCCTGTCGAGCAAATAGAAGCGGTATCAACGATGACCAGCTTGGCCCGAACGGACCGGATGCCCCAGCCTCTCACGGCTGACCTGTTACCCAGCGTCGTGGCCCGGCATGCATGCCGCGCCGGCATGGCCACGACCACGGCGGGCGTTGCCAACGGTTTCGTCCAGGGCAATCTCGCCATCCTGCCGGAAAAGCTCGCGGCGTCGTTTCATCGATTTTGCCAGCTCAACCCCAAACCATGTCCGATCATCGGCATGTCCGATGTCGGCGATCCCCGTATCCCGTCGCTGGGGATCGATCTCGACATCCGCACCGATCTGCCGCGCTACCGCATCTGGCGCGACGGCGAGGTGGTGGAGGAACCGACCGACATCATGGCGCATTGGCGCGACGATCTGGTGGCGTTCGTACTCGGCTGCTCGTTTTCATTCGAGGAAGCGCTGATGGCGGACGACCTGCCGATCCGCCACATCGAGCGCAAGGTGCGGGTGCCGATGTATCGCACCAATATCGCATGCAGCCCGTCAGGCCCGTTCGCGGGTCCGATGGTGGTGTCGATGCGGCCGTTCAAGCCGGCGGATGCGATCCGCGCGGTGCAGATCACCTCGCGCTTTCCCGCCGTGCACGGCGCGCCGGTTCATCTCGGCCATCCGCATTCGATCGGCATCAAGGATATCGCAAAACCCGACTATGGCGACGCGGTGCCGGTGGAAGCCGACGAGATCCCCGTGTTCTGGGCGTGCGGCGTGACCCCGCAGGCGGTGATCGCTGCGGCGAAGCTGCCGTTTGCCATTACGCATGCTCCCGGGTTGATGCTGGTGACCGACCTCCGCAACAAGCAATTGGCTGTGCTTTAATGGGCAGTCGGTGCCGTTCTTTGAGGCTTTACCGTCATCTTCAATCGTTTCATCGATAGCTGCCGACAACAGAGGATACCGTCATGACCGTTACTCGCCGAAATGTGCTGCTTGGAGCCACTGCCGCCGCCGCGCTGCTGCCGATCGCGTCCCGCGCGCAGGCCTCCGAAGTCGTGATCGGCATCATCTATCCGTTTTCCGGCGCCAGCGCGCAGATCGGCGTCGATGCGCAAAAGGCATTCGAGACCGCGGCCGAGGTCATCAACAACAAGTATGATTTCGATCTGCCCCTGGCGCGGGATGCCGGATTGCCGGGTCTCGGCGGCGCCAAGATCCGCCTCGTGTTCGCCGACCACCAGGCCGATCCGCAGAAGGGCCGCGCCGAGGCCGAGCGCCTGATCACACAGGAAAAAGTTTGCGCCATCGTCGGCACCTATCAGAGCGCGGTCGCCGTCACCGTCAGCCAGATCTGCGATCGCTACCAGATTCCGTTCATCTCGGCGGACAACTCCTCGCCGAGCCTGCATCGCCGCGGCCTGAAATTCTATTTCCGCGCAGCACCCCATGACGAGATGTTCTCGGGCGCGATGTTCGACTTCTTCGATGCCATGAAGAAAAAGGGCACCAAGATCGAGACGCTGTCGCTGTTCCACGAGGACACCATCTTCGGCACCGATTCCGGCAACGCGCAGCTCAAGCTTGCGGCTGACCGCGGCTACAAGGTGCTGGCCGACATCAAGTACCGCGCCAATTCGCCATCACTGTCGGCCGAAGTGCAGCAGCTCAAGGCGGCCAACGCCGACGTGCTGATGCCGTCGAGCTATACCACCGACGGTATTCTCTTGGTGAAGACCATGGCCGAACTCGGCTATAAGCCCAACGCCATCGTTGCGCAGGACGCGGGCTTTTCCGAAAAAGCGCTGTATGACGCGGTCGGCGACAAGCTCGAAGGCGTGATCTCGCGCGGCAGCTTCTCGCTCGATCTCGCGGCCAAGCGGCCGATGGTCGGCAAGATCAACGCCATGTTCAAGGAAAAGTCGGGCAAGGACCTCAACGACTTCTCCTCGCGCCAGTTCATGGGCCTGATCGTGATGGCGGATGCAATCAATCGCGCCAAGTCCACCGACGGCGACAAGATCAGGGAAGCGCTGGTGGCCACCGACATGCCCGGCGAAAGCACCATCATGCCGTGGAAGCGCGTGAAATTCGACGAGACGGGCCAGAACAACGACGCCGATCCGGTGCTGCTGCAATATACCGGCGGCAAGTTTGTCACCATCTTCCCGCCGCAGGCCGCGGTCGCCGAAGCCGTCTGGCCGATGAAGTAATCGGCCGGCACGGGGCAGGGGACGTGACCGCCGAAACCATGGTTCAGAGTGTTGCGCCTTTCGTCATTGCGAGCGAAGCGAAGCAATCCATCGTGCCACGAAAAGAAAGAATGGATTGCTCCGTCGCTGCGCTCCTCGCAATGACGGTCCCTTGCGGTAACGCTTCCGATCTGGAGCGACACCTTTGACCGCCGAAACCATCATCCAGAGTCTCGCCAGCGGCCTGTTGATGGGACTGCTCTACGGGCTGATCGCCGTGGGGCTGGCGCTGATCTTCGGGCTGATGGACGTCGTGAATTTTGCGCACGGCGAATTCCTGATGATCGCGATGTACGCGACGTTCTTCCTGTTCGCGTTCTTTGCGATCGATCCGTTGCTGGCGGCGCCGCTGGTGGCGGCGGCGCTGTTCGTGTTCGGCGCGCTGGTCTATCTCCTGATCGTGCGTTTTGCTGTGCGGGCCAAGGCCAATGCCGGCATGGTGCAGATCTTCTCGACCTTCGGGCTCGCGATCGTGATGCGCGGGCTGGCGCAGTTCTTCTTCACGCCGGACTACCGCAGCGTCACCCATTCCTGGTTGGGCGGCAAAACCGTCTCGATCGCAGGCATCTTCCTGCCGGTGCCTCAGCTCGCCGGCGCGCTGGTGTCGATCCTGGCCTTCGGCGCGCTGTATTTCTTCATCAACCGCACCGATTTCGGCCGCGCGCTGGAAGCGACGCGCGAGGATGCCGGCGCGGTGGCGCTGGTCGGCATCGACAAGAACCGGGTGTTCGCGCTCGGCTGGGGCCTGGGTGCGGCGCTGGTGGGCCTGGCCGGCGCGATCATGGCAATGTTCTTCTATATCTATCCCGATGTCGGCGCGTCGTTCGCGCTGATCGCCTATGTCACGGTGGCGCTCGGCGGTTTTGGCAGCGTGTTCGGCGCCTTTGCCGGCGGCATCATCGTCGGCCTGGTCGAGGCCTCTACCGCCTTGCTGCTGCCGCCGTCGTTAAAATCGGTCGGCATCTACGCGGTCTATCTGCTGGTGGTCTTCATCCGGCCGCGCGGCCTGTTCGGGTCGATCTGATGGACACCAGTTTCGCCCAGCGCCGCCGCCGCGATCTCATCATCGCCGCCGTGTTTGCTGTTCTGGCCGCTCTGGTGCCGCTGTTCGTCAAGGACGTCTACGTCCAGAACATCATGGTGCTGACGCTGATGTATGCGGCGCTGTCGCAGAGCTGGAATATCCTTTCCGGCTATTGCGGCCAGATATCGCTCGGTCACGCGCTGTATTTCGGGCTCGGCGCCTACACCACCACGCTGCTCTTTACCAAATTCGGCGTGCTGCCATGGTTCGGCATGCTCGGCGGCGGCCTGATATCGGCCCTGATCGCGATGGCGCTCGGCTATCCCTGTTTCCGCCTGCGCGGCCATTATTTCGTCATTGCCACCATCGTCATTGCCGAGATCGCGCTCTTGTTGTTCCAGAACTGGAATTGGGCCGGCGCCGCGCTCGGCATCGACGTTCCCGTGCACGGCGACAGCTGGTTGAGATTCCAGTTCACGCGCAGCAAGCTGCCGTATTTCTACTTTGCGCTGGCGCTGGCCTGCGTCGCCTGGCTCGTCACCTGGTGGCTGGAGGATTCCAAATGGGGCTACTGGTGGCGCGCCGTGAAGGACAATCCGGACGCCGCCGAAAGCCTCGGCGTGGTCGTGTTCAATTCCAAGATGGGGGCGGCAGCGGTCTCGGCGTTCCTCACCGCGGTCGGTGGCGCCTTCTACGCACAGTTCGTGTCCTACATCGATCCCGAAAGCGTCATGGGCTTCCAGTTCTCGCTGCTGATGGCGCTGCCGGCGGTGCTCGGCGGCATCGGCACGCTGTGGGGACCGGTGTTGGGGGCGATCATTCTCATTCCGCTCACTGAGCTGACGCGCTCCTTCATCGGCGGCTCCGGCCGCGGCGTCGACCTGATCGTTTATGGCACGCTGATCGTGCTGATCTCGCTGGCGCGCCCCGAAGGATTGGTCGGACTGTTCTCACGCCGGCGCAAGGGAGCGGTCCAATGACGCCCTTGCTCGAAACCCGCGGCGTCTGGCAACGCTTTTCCGGCCTGATCGCCAACAGCGATATCTCGATTTCGGTCGGGCGCGGCGAGATCGTCGGATTGATCGGTCCCAACGGCGCCGGCAAGTCGACGCTGTTCAATCTGATTGCGGGCGTGCTGCCGCCGACGCAAGGCTCGATCTGGTTCGACGGCGAGGACGTCACCCGGCTGCCGGCGGCGGAGCGCTGCCAGCGCGGCATCGCGCGCACTTTCCAGGTGGTGAAAAGCTTCGAGACCATGACTGTCATCGACAACGTCATTGTCGGCGCGCTGGTGCGCAATACCGTGATGCGCGAGGCACGCGGCAAGTCGCATGAGGTGCTGGAATTTTGCGGTCTCGCCGGCCGCGCCGATGTGCTCGCGAGCGAACTGATCCCGTCGGAAAAACGACGGCTCGAGGTGGCGCGCGCGCTGGCGACGGAACCGAAGCTGCTGCTGCTCGACGAGGTGCTGACGGGCCTGACGCCGATCGAGGCGCAGACCGGCGTCGAACTGGTGCGGCGGGTGCGCGCTACCGGCGTTACCGTGCTGATGGTCGAGCACGTCATGGAGATCGTGATGCCGCTGGTCGACCGCGCCATCGTGCTCGATCTCGGCAAGGTGCTGGTCGAGGGCAAGCCGGCCGACATCGTGCGCGATCCGAAAGTCATCTCGGCCTATCTTGGGGATCGTCATGCTGTCGGTGCATGAAGTCACCACCGCCTATCAGGGGCTGGTCGCGATCTCGCAGGTCTCGATCGAGGTCGCCAAGGGCGAGATCGTGCTGGTTGCCGGCGCCAACGGCGCCGGCAAATCGACATTGATAAAATCCATCGCCGGCGCCGAGCGCCCGCGCTCGGGCACGGTGACGTTCGACGGCGCGCGCATCGACGGCAAGCCGCAGCATGTCATCACCGCCGCCGGCATCGCCTATGTGCCGGAAAACCGCCGGCTGTTTCCGCGGCTGTCGGTGCGCGACAACCTTCGGCTTGGCAGCTACCTCTATCGCGGCGAAGCTGATCGCGACCAGCCGCTGGAGCTCGTGTTCCAGCTGTTCCCGCGGCTGTCGGAACGTCTGGAGCAGCGCGCCGAAACGTTAAGCGGCGGCGAGCAGCAGATGCTGGCGATCGGCCGCGCGCTGATGACCCGGCCGCGGCTTCTGATGCTCGACGAGCCGTCGCAGGGCATCATGCCGAAACTGGTCGACGAGATCTTCCAGGCGGTCAAACGCATCCGCGATACAGGTCTAACGGTGCTGATCGTCGAGCAGCGCATGGCCGAGTGCCTCGACATCGCCGACCGCGCTTACATATTGCAGACCGGCCGCGTGCTGATGCAGGGCACGGCTGGCGACATCAAGGGCAATCCGGATGTCCGCAAGGCTTATCTGGGGCTTTAGTCGACCCGACGGGCAAATCACCTGGACAATTTATCGACCCCTCTGTCCAGCCCCCTCTGCAAAAATATTCTGATTTTCCGAACATCCAAATCAGCTTTATAACTCGCGCCGTCCTGTCCCACAGAGGGGCGGCTCGAGATCGTCACGGACGCGGGACAGGATGCGGTGGACGCGAGCGGCGCCAAAGACGAGGGCGTTTGCTTTTGCGGACGGCAAAATCGTGTGGTCCTGACGCCTCGACGCTGGCGTCAAGTTTGCGGTTTCATTCGCAAGCGATGGTGACAAAAAAGCCGATCGCCAAGGAGAGCACGAAATAAGCCGTAAAACCATTGCGCGGGGAATGCCGGTCGATTCCGGTGTGACCTGACTAACGCGTGTGCGTTCTACCACTATCGTTGCACACGCGGCTATCGGGCGCATCGGACGCCCGGCATTCCCTGCGCCCTCTGATCGAGGAGGGCGGAACGAGCAGGCCAAACCTCGCGCGAAACCTGCGGCGAGAACGCGGAGTCGTGCACGGTGATCTCCCCTCCCTCCACGCGCCCTTGCGCGTGGTGGGGAGGGGGCGGGGGTGGGGGGTGCCTCGGCAAACTCGCTGCCAGAAGAGCAAACGGATAGACCCCCCACCCCCGACCCCTAAGAGCGAGCTTCGCTCGTCTCGACCCCGCCGCTTCGCGGGGGGAGGGGGGAAGAGGGCGGTGGGAGGAGTTGTTCGCGATGACAGGAAATTCGAATCGGGAAGACTGTATCTCCGCACACGCAGTCCTCATCCTGAGGACCCGCGAAAGCGGCGTGTCGAAGGATGGCAGCGTGCGTATCGCCATCCTTCGAGACGGCATGCTGCGCATGGCACCTCAGGATGACGTTGGTGTGTGCGGCGAGTGCTCCGGCAGCGTCAGCCCGAATGTCTTCGACAAATCCGCAATCTGCGCCGGGGTCAGAAAACGCGGATTCAGCCCTCGCAACAGCAGATACAGTTTTGCGGTCTCTTCCAGTTCCTCCATGGCGAACACCGCCGCCTCCAGCGTGTCGCCCGCGACCACGGGGCCGTGATTGGCGAGCAGCACGGAGGAGTATTTTCCGGCGAGCCCCTTGATCGCGTCGGCCACCGCCGGATCGCCTGGCCGATAATACGGCACCAGCGCGGTGGCGCCGCATTTCATCAGGTAATAGGCCGTCATCGGCGGCAGCGCGGCGCGCGGATCGATCTCCGGGAGCATCGAGAGCGCCACCGAATGCGTCGAGTGCAGATGCACCACCGCGCGCGCCGTGTTACGGGTCTGGTACAGCGCCGTGTGCAGCGGCACTTCCTTGGTCGGGGCATCTCCGGAGGCGAGTTTTCCGCTGGCGTCGAGCCGCGACAGCCGGGCCGGGTCGAGCGAGCCGAGGGACGCATTGGTCGGCGTCACCAGCCAGCCGCCGTCGTCCAGTCTCACGCTGATGTTACCCGAGGAGCCCGGCGTCAGCCCGCGCTCGAACAGCGAGCGGCCGAGGCGGCAGATTTCCTCGCGGAGCTTGATTTCCGTCATGGCAGCTTCCTCTTTGCCGCCTTGTCTCATGCTTTGGCAGCGCGGCCAAGCCGTGATACCGAGAGGGCAAGCCGCTGTTAAATCCGGCTGTGAGGAAACCTGAGGTAACGCCTTATGCCTGAATCAGTATCTCCAAAACCGCGGATCGCGGTCGTCGGGCTGGGTTCGATGGGTTTTGGCATGGCGACCTCGCTGCGGCGTGCGGGGTTTGACGTCACGGGTTGCGATGTTTCGGCCGAGGCGGTGGCGCGGTTCGTGGCCGATGGCGGCGGCGGCGCCAGGACGCCGGCGGAGGCCGCCAAGGGCGCGGACATCGTCGTCAGCGTGGTCGTCAATGCGGCCCAGACCGAGAGCATTCTGTTCGGGGCCGACGGCGTCGCCGAGACGCTGGCGAAGGGGGGCGTATTCGTCTCCTCCGCGACCATGGATCCCGACGTGGCGCGGCGGCTGGCCAAACAACTGGAAACGACCGGCCGGCATTATCTGGACGCGCCGATCTCCGGCGGTGCCCAGCGCGCGGCGCAGGGCGAACTGACCATACTCGCCTCCGGCAGTCCGGCGGCCTTCGCCAAGGCGCGGCCGGCGCTCGATGCAATGGCGGCGAAACTCTACGAACTCGGCGATGCCGCGGGGCAGGGCGCCGCGTTCAAGATGATCAACCAGTTGCTGGCCGGCGTGCATATCGCGGCCGCCTCCGAAGCGATCGCGTTTGCCGCCAAACAGGGCCTCGATATCCGCAAGGTCTATGAGGTGATCACCGCGTCCGCCGGCAATTCGTGGATGTTCGAGAACCGCATGCCGCATGTGCTCGACGGCGATTACACCCCGCGCAGCGCGGTGGAGATCTTTGTGAAGGACCTCGGCATCATCCAGGACATGGCGCGCACCGCGAGATTCCCGGTGCCGGTGGCGGCGGCGGCGTTGCAGATGTTCCTGATGACGGCGGCGTCCGGCATGGGCCGCGACGACGACGCCTCGGTGGCGCGGATGTATGCGCGTGTCACCGGCACGCATCTGCCGGGCGAGCCGAAATAGAAGCAAACAAGCAAGAGGACGATCGATGCCCCGTTTCGCCGCCAATCTGAGCATGATGTTCAACGAGGTGCCGTTCCTCGACCGCTTCGACGCCGCCGCCAAGGCCGGCTTCACCGCCGTGGAATTCCTGTTTCCCTATGATCATCCGCCGGAGGCTGTTGGCGAGAGGCTGCGCCGCAACGGCCTGACGCAGGCGCTGTTCAACCTGCCGCCGGGCAATTGGGAGGCCGGCGAGAAGGGTTTCGCGGCGCTGCCGGATCGTTTTGCCGATCTTCAAGCCAGCCTGCGCACGGCGCTTCCTTATGCGCAGGCCACCGGCGTCAAGCGCGTGCATCTGATGGCGGGCATCGCCGACCGCGGCAACGCCGGGGCGGTGGAGGCGTTCTACAAATCGGTGGCCTGGGCGGCGGAATTCTTCGCGCCCCACGGCCTCGACGTCGTGATCGAGCCGATCAATCCGCGCAACGTGCCCGGCTACTTCCTCAACGATTTTAATTTCGCGCGCGACCTGATCGTCGAGTTGAAAATTCCGAACCTGAAGCTTCAGTTCGACATCTATCACTGCCAGATCATCCATGGCGACGTCACCATGCGGCTGCGCGAGATGATGCCGATCATCGGCCATATCCAGATCGCCAGCATTCCCTCGCGCAACGAACCGGATGGCGAGGAACTGAACTATCCGTTCCTGTTCGCCGAACTCGACCGGCTCGGCTATGGCGGCTTCGTCGGCTGCGAATACAATCCACGGGCCAGGACCATCGACGGCCTTGGCTGGTTCAAGCCTTACGCCGTACCTTGCGCCGGAGCAAAGCCGTGACGCTGGCGTTGGGCTGCATTGCCGACGACTATACCGGCGCGTCCGATCTCGCCAATACGCTGACCCGTTGCGGCCTGCGCACGGTGCAGACCATCGGCGTGCCCGCGGGCGACCTGGCGCTGCCCGAGGTCGATGCGGTGGTGGTGTCGCTGAAGAGCCGGTCGATCGAAGCGGGCCTTGCGGTGTCGCGCTCGCGATCGGCGGAGAGATGGCTGCGCGGGCGCGGCGCCGCTCACGTGCTGTTCAAGATCTGCTCCACCTTCGATTCCACCGACGCCGGCAATATCGGCCCCGTGATGGATGCGCTGCGTGCCGAAGCCGGCGAGGGAATCGTCATGGTGACGCCGGCGTTCCCGGAAACCGGCCGCACCGTCTATATGGGTAATCTGTTCGTCGGCCCGGTGCCGCTGAACGAGAGCCCACTAAAAGATCATCCGCTTAACCCGATGCACGATTCCAATCTGGTGCGGGTGCTGGCGCGCCAGAGCAAGACCAGGG
>NZ_JADGRI010000106.1 GCF_017881085.1 Bradyrhizobium sp. | reverse complement strand
TGGATCGCGATCAGGCTGACCGCCTTTTCGCTCGCCAACGAGCCAAGCCGCTCCTTGACCTTGCCGGAGGCAAGGCCAAAACCGCGCGAGCGCACCAGATCGACGCTGACGAGATCGCCGTCCTCGGCGCCGCCGGTATCGGCCTTGGCAATGTTCAATTCGCGGCCGGCCTGCTTCTTGTCGACCGGGATCAGCCGCCCGCCGCCGTCCGGAGTCTTGCGGAAAATGCCGAGTACGCGGGTCCTGGCGTGATCGATCACCTTGATGACGCGGCCGCGATAGACGGTGCCTTCGCGGTCGCGCTCCTCGAGCTTCTCGACCCGCAACAGCGCGCGGTCGCCGACGCCGGGCGTCGTTCCCGGCTGCGGCCGCCTTGGAATGTGGATGCGGATTTTCGGCGGCTCGCCGCTTTCGACCTCGTCCCATTCGGCGGGCGTGGCGAGCAACTCGCCGTCGCTGTCGCGTCCGGCGATATCGGCCATCACGGTCGCCGGCAGTGCCGCCGGCTCCCTGATCTTCTTGCCGCGCTTTTCGATGGCGCCTTCGTCGGCAAGCTCGCGCAGGATTCGCCTCAGCGCGGCGCGGTCGGCGTTCTTCAGACCGAATTCGCGCGCGATCTCGCGGGTTCCGACTTCTCCCGGCTGCGCGCGAATGAAGGCGATGATGGCATCCCGGGCCGGAAAGCCAGTGTCGCGTTGTTTTGTCACCTTATCCCCGGGCCTTGCCGGCGCTTTTCTTCGCAGGCGTCTTGGCGGCTGGCGCAGGTTTTGCCGGAGAGGTTTTTGCTGTCACCGGCGCGCGCGCCTTGCTGACGGCTCCCGATTTCGGCTTGGCCGCGGATTTCTTCGTCGCCGCTTTCTTGGCGGGTTTCGGCGTCGTTGTGTCCGCTGCGGCCTCCGTTTTGGCGGGCTTGGCCGCCGCCTTCGCTTTCTTGGCGCCGCGCTTGGGCTTGCCGCCACCCTTCGCCACGCGCTCGTCGATCAGCGCAATTGCCTCCGGCAGCGTGATGGTTTCCGGCGTCTTGTCGCTCGGTATCGTCGCATTGACGCCACCGGCCGTGACATATGCGCCGTAGCGTCCGTTCTTGACCGCAACGCCGCCCAGGGTCGGGTGGTCGCCGAGCGGCTTGCCGGGATCGGCGCCAAAGCGGCGGCCGCTCGGGCCCTTTGCAATCTTCTCGGCAATCAGCGTAACGGCCCGGTTCAATCCGATATCGAAAACCTCGTCGCCGGCCTCGAGGCTGGCATAGGTTTTCTCGTGCTTCACGAACGGCCCGAAGCGGCCGAGCCCCGCGGTGATCGGCTCGCCGGTCTCCGGATGCTTGCCGATCTCGCGCGGCAGCGACAGCAGTTTCAGGGCCAGATCGAGTTCGATGTCGGACGGCGAGGTGTTCTTCGGAATACCCGCGCGCTTCGGCTTTTCGCCCTCGGCGTAATCTTTCGGCTCGCCGAGCTGGATATAGGGACCGAACCGTCCGGCCTTCACGATGACGTCGCGATCGGTCTGTGGGTCCTTGCCCAGAATACGATCGGCGCTGGCCTCGCTGTCGGCCGCGAGCGGGCGGGTGTAGCGGCACTCCGGATAGTTGGAGCAGCCGACGAACGCGCCGAATTTTCCGGCTTTGAGATTGAGTTTGCCGTTGCCGCAGCTCGGGCATTGCCGGGGATCGCCGCCATCCTCGCGCGGCGCATAGATGTGCGGCCCCAGCATGTCGTCGAGCGCATCCAGCACCTGGGCGACGCGCAGGTCCTTGATCTCGTTGACGGCGCCGATGAAATCGACCCAGAAATCCTTCAGCACCTGCTGCCAGGAAATTTCGTTGTTGGAGATGCGGTCGAGCTGTTCTTCGAGGTTGGCGGTGAAGTCGTATTCGACATAGCGCGCGAAGAAATTCTCCAGGAACGCGACCACGACACGGCCCTTGTCCTCGCCGTGCAGGCGCTTCTTCTCGAGCCTGACGTAGCCGCGGTCCTTCAGGACCTGCAGGATCGAGGCGTAGGTGGAGGGACGGCCGATGCCGAGTTCCTCCATGCGCTTGACCAGCGACGCCTCGGAAAAACGCGGCGGCGGTTCGGTGAAATGCTGGGTGACCGCAAGGTCCTGGCGCTTCAGGGCTTCGCCTTCGCTCATGAGGGGGAGGCGGCGCGAATCCTCGTCGTCGCCGTCGTCGTCCTTGCCTTCCTGGTACAGCGCCAGAAAACCGTCGAACTTGATCACCTGGCCGCTGGCGCGCAGCTCCAGCAGGCGCGAGCCCGCTTTGGCCGCGATATCGACCGTGGTGCGTTCGAGCTCGGCGGATTCCATCTGGCTCGCGATCGTGCGGATCCAGATCAGCTCATAGAGCTTGGCCTGATCGGTATCGAGACGCTGGCGCATGTCCGCGGGCCGGCGCGACAGATCGGTCGGACGGATCGCTTCGTGCGCTTCCTGCGCGTTCTTGGCCTTGGTCTGGTACTGGCGCGGCGCGTCCGGCACATAGGCGTTGCCGTAATCCTCGCCGATCACCTTGCGCGCCTGCGTGATCGCCGAACCGTCGATCTGTACGCCGTCGGTTCGCATATAGGTAATGAGACCGGTGGTCTCGCCGCCGATATCGATACCTTCATAAAGCCGCTGCGCGATCCGCATCGTGTGCGCGGGCGCAAAGCCGAGCTTGCGGCTGGCTTCCTGCTGCAGGGTCGAGGTGGTGAACGGCGCCTGCGGATTGCGCCGCGCCGGTTTTGCCTCGACCGTCGTTACCGTGAAGTTCGCGGCCTCGATCGCCTTCTTGAAATCCTCGGCTTCCGCGCCGGTGCCGATATCGAGCCGCTGGATCTTCTTGCCGTCGGCGCCGACCAGCCGCGCCTCGAACGCTTCGCCGCGCGGCGTGGTCAGGGTCGCGACCAGCGACCAGTATTCCCGGGGAATGAATTTCTCGATTTCAAGCTCGCGGTCACAGACCAGCCGCAGCGCCACCGACTGCACGCGGCCCGCCGAACGCGCGCCCGGCAGTTTCCGCCACAGCACCGGCGAAAGGGTAAAACCAACCAGATAATCCAGCGCGCGGCGCGCCATATAGGCGTCCACCAGCGCGCCATCGATCTGGCGCGGGTTCTTCATCGCCTCCGTCACCGCCTGCTTGGTGATGGCGTTGAACACCACGCGTTCGATCTTCTGGTCCTTGATCGCGCGCTTCTCCTTCAAGACCTCCAGCACGTGCCAGGAGATCGCCTCGCCCTCGCGATCAGGGTCGGTGGCGAGGATCAGCCGGTCGGCGCCCTTCAGGGCTTTGGCGATGTCGTTGAGCCGGCCGGCCGCCTTGGGATCGATCTCCCAGATCATCTGGAAATTGGCGTCCGGATCGACCGATCCGTTCTTGGCCGGAAGGTCCCGGACATGGCCGAACGAGGCCAGTACCTCGTAGGAGGCGCCTAAATATTTGTTGATCGTCTTGGCTTTCGCCGGCGACTCGACAATGACGATATTCATGTCATTCCAATGGCTTACGGGAAAAATAAAGGCCGGTTCCGCGAGATTCGCGTCGGCCGTTTCGCCCCGAACATGGGAGCAGTGGAGCCCCCTGTCAAATGGACAGATGTTGAATAGGCTCCTGGTACCCCCGATTCAGCATCCAAAAAGTTGTGATTTGCTTCCTAGAGTTGCGCACTTAAAAGGCGTATCAGTCGAAGATTCGCGGGATCGGATGTTGCTTTGATCAAGACCGGCGGCCGGCGGACGCGCGCGCAGCAGGGCAGGGGCCGGCGTTCGAAAAACGATGAACCATCGGGCGAGGGCGGCCGGGACGAGGCCGCGGCGCTCATAGCGGAGGCCGCTGCCGAACTGGCCGGGCTGGCGCGACGCCACAATTTTGACATGCTGTATTTCCTGCTCGGGATGGCGCGGCTCGAGGCCGAGGAACATCTCAGGCTTCGCAGCAAACGGAACCTGTCGTAACGGACTTGCCCCGGCCGATGGCTTCGGTCGTCATGGCTTCAAGCAAAGCCACGAAGCAATTCAGCCACAGGCCTACGGCGCCTCGATCATGCTGAACGGCTCGGTGATCTCCGCGGCAATCCCCGAATCGCACTGCAATCGTGCTGATGGATTCCCTCATCAGTTTGCTGGTTCCACGCCGGTCCATTTGAACCTTAGTCGTCGCGAGTCCGACATCTCCAAGGGTCTGGATTCTTGATCACGTATGGAGAGATTGACATGACGAAAGCCGTTCGCGTTGCCGCGCAGCTTCCCGCCTCAACAGCTGCATCGGAAAAATCCGGCAGCCAGGAATTTTTGACGATCGCACTATTTTCAGGAATAGGTCTCTTTGTAGCCCTGGTCGCCGTCATGATGGGCGTGCAAGGGGCGTGGTTTTGACGCGGTTCGACCGCATTGCCCATCGGAGAGACGAACCTGCCGCCGCGATTCCACGACGGCAGGTCACCCTTATCTCGGCTCACGCCGCGTGGAGATTGGTTGCGGCTTGCAGGGCGCTTGCCAGCGCCTTCTCGCGATGTTCGGGGCCGATCTGGATTCCATCGGCGAAAATAAATTCGGGACTTTTGATCCCGATGAACCCGAACACCCAGCGCAGATAGGTTTCCAGATGCTCGCCGATCGCCGCCGGGGTCCCGGCGCCGTAGAATCCGCCGCGCGAGATCGCAATGATGACGCGCTTATTGCCGGCCAGTCCCTCCGCGCCTTGCGCGCCGTATTTGAAGGTCTTTCCAGCCACCACGATGCGGTCGATCCAGGCCTTGAGCTGGCTCGGTATCGTGAAATTATACATGGGCGCGCCGAGCACCACGATGTCGGCGGCGAGAAACTCGTCGAGCACGGCCTGACCGGCGGCGAGGTCCTCCCGCAGGGCGGCGTCGGGCGCGGCGCCTTGCGCGGCCGCAAGATGCGAACCCGACAGATGCGCCAGCGGCGTTGAAGTCAGGTCGCGGTAGACGATTTCGAGGCCCGGTGTGGCCTTGCGCAGGCGTTCCACGATCGCGGCGGAAACCTGGCGGCTGACGGAGTGGGGACCCAGCACGCTGGAATCGATATGCAGAAGTTTCATCAGTGTCACCCTTGGTATAAGTTTGTAACTGACGCTATATGGGTGACTATCCGTAAACCCCGCAAGAACGCACATTTTTGAGACCCGAGCACAATGTTGAAACCTGCGCACATCAAAGTGCCTGTCTTGCCGCCCCATGCCCACGAGAGCAGCGACTGCCGCGGCGTTGCCTCCATCCTGGCGCGGGTCGGCGACAAATGGAGCGTGTTCGTCATCATGCTGCTCGGCGACGGCCCGCGGCGCTTCAACGAGATCAAGCGCATGGTCGGCGGCATCTCGCAGCGAATGCTGACGCTGACGTTGCGCGGACTGGAGCGCGACGGCCTGGTCACCCGGACCGTTTTCCCTACCATTCCTCCGCGCGTCGATTACGAACTGACCGATCTCGGACGCGGGCTGTGGAAGCCGGTGGAAGCGCTGGGCAAATGGGCCAGCGATCATCAAGCGGAGATCGAGGACGCGCGGGCGCGGTTCGACGGGCGCAACGAGGTTTGATCTAGATCATCGAAACCAGCCCGCCGCCGTGGCGCTCGAGCCGGCCTGCAAGCTCGAGTTCGAGCAGCACGGTGCGCACGATGGCCGGCGAGGTCCCGGCCATCCGGATGAGATCGTCGAGCAGAACGGGCGTCGGTCCGAGCAGGTCGATGATGCGCGCACGATCCCCCGCATCTGGTTCGGAAGCGAGCGGCTCGTCGTCGGGCTCGCGCAGCGAAAGTGGCCGTCCCATGATCGGCTCGACCGCGTTGATGACGTCGGCGGCTTCGGTGGTCAGCGTCGCGCCCTGTTTGATCAGGTCGTTGGTGCCGGCGGCGCGCGGATCGAGCGGCGAGCCCGGCACCGCGAATACTTCGCGGCCCTGTTCGGCGGCGATGCGCGCGGTGATCAGCGAGCCGGAGCGATGCGCGGCCTCGACCACGACGACGCCGAGCGCCACCCCGGAGATCAGCCTGTTGCGCCTCGGAAAATCTCGGGCGCGCGGCGCGTGCCCGAGCGGCATTTCGGATATCGCAGCGCCGCCCGCGGCGAGCAACGCCTCCAGCAACTCTCCGTGTTCAGGCGGATAAACCCGGTCATGGCCGCCGGCCAGCACCGCCACCGTTCCGCTCGCAAGGCTGGCGCGGTGCGCCGCCGCGTCGATCCCGCGTGCGAGGCCCGAGGCAATGACAAAGCCGGCCTCGCCGAGGTCGCGCGCGAGGGAGCCTGCGAATTTCAGGCCGGCGCCGGAGGCGTTGCGCGAGCCGACGACGGCGATCAGGGGCCGCATCAGCACATCGCGCACCCCAAGCAGTGGCGGCGCATCGTCAAGCTCCGACAGCCGCGGCGGATAACCGTCTTCGCCCGGCGCCAGCAGATGCACGCCGAGCCGTTCGCTGGCCGCAAGCTCGGCGCGCGCATCTTCCTCGCTGCAGATCCGCCCCGGCCGCGCCGCGCCGCCGCGCCGCGCCAAATCTGGCAGCCGCTCCAGCGCCCTGCGCGCACCGCCGAAATGATTGACCAGGGAACGGAAGGTGCGCGGCCCGACATTGTCGGAACGGATCAGCCGCAGCCAGTCGACGCGCTGCGCGTCGGTCAGGTTTACGTTGCTGGGCGTCTTGCTGTCCATGCGGCCTCCGGGGGCAGTGTGGATCAACCTGAACGCGTGGGGAAGGGGGTGGGATGCTCCGCTTGCCGGATCCCGACGCACTCCGTAAAAGCGGTCCAATCTCTCCCGGGAAAAATGCCCATGATCTCGCTCGCCGACCTCCAGCGCCGTATCGCTTCCGGCGAGCTTTTGCCGGACGCGGCGATCGCGCAGTCCTGTGAGGCGATCGCAGCGCGTGACAAAGCCATCGGTGCCTTCGTGTGCCGGGCCGAGAACATCCGTGCCGCCGGCACAGGTCCGCTGCGCGGCATCGCCGTCGGCATCAAGGACATCATCGATACCGCTGATCTTCCGACCGAAATGGGATCCCATATCTACCGGGGCTGGCGGCCGCGCGCGGACGCGCCTGTGGTGATGATGCTGAAGCAGGCCGGAGCGAGCGTCGTCGGCAAGACCGCGACGACGGCGTTCGCCTCGCGCGATCCGGCCGCGACGCGCAATCCGCGCAATCCCGCTCATACGCCCGGCGGATCGTCATCGGGTTCGGCGGCGGCGGTCGCGGCGGGCATGATTCCGCTTGCCGTGGGAACGCAGACCGGTGGGTCAGTGATCCGGCCGGCCTCGTTTTGCGGCGTGGCCGCGATAAAACCGTCGTTCCGGGTTCTGCCGACGGTTGGCGTGAAGTGCTATTCATGGACGCTGGATACCGTGGGGCTGTTCGCGGCGGGCGTTGAAGATCTGGCGCTCGGGCTCTCGGCGATCACCAACCGGCCCGAACTGCTGCCGGGCGCCGCGATCGAGCGGCCGCGCATTGGTATTGTGACGCAGGATTTTGCCGGCGCGCCGGAATCACCCAGCGCGGAGGCGCTGCGAATCGCCGGCTTCGCCGTGGAGCGTGCCGGCGCCTCCGTTCGCACGCTCGCTTTGCCGGAGATATCGCGCGAGGCGTGGCGCGCGCACGAGACGGTGCAGGAATTCGAGGCGCATCAGGCGCTGGCCTGGGAATACCGCACGCATTACGACGCCATGCCGCCGCTGTTGCGCGCAAAACTGGACGAGACCAAAGGTATCCTGCCCGCCGATTACGACGAGGCGCGTCGGATCGCGAACCGCGGCCGCAAGGCGCTGGCCAAGATTTTCGACGATGTCGATGCCTTGCTGACCTTCTCCGCGCCGGGCGCGGCACCCAAAGGGCTGGCGTCGACCGGCGATACCCGTTTCAACAAGCTGTGGACCCTGATGGGCGTGCCTTGCGTCAACGTTCCCGCTCACGTCGCGGACGGCGGATTGCCGGTGGGCGTGCAGGTGATCGCCCGATTTGGCAACGACGCCGGAGCGCTCAAGGTGGCGCGGTTCGTTGAGGACGCGCTGGCGCGGGGGTGAGGGAGCTATTTCGCCCCGATCTTGCCCTCGGTGCCCGCCTGCAACCGCCTGATGTTCTCGCGGTGCATGTAGAACATCAGCAGCGTCAACACGGCGAACAGCGAGGCAAGCGCGAGGTGGCCGAACCACCACAGGAAGATCGGCGTGACGATACTGGCGACCAGCGCCGAAAGCGAGGAGTAGCGGGTGACAATGGCGGTCGTGAGCCAGATCACGCAGAACACGATCGCGGCCGGCCAGAACAGTCCGATCAGCACGCCGATATAGACCGCGACGCCTTTGCCACCCCGAAATTTCAGCCATACCGGGAACAGGTGGCCGAGGAACGCGCCGAGTGCGGCCAGCATCGCGGCGTCGGGGCCGCCGAAGTAGCCGGCGATGATCACCGCGAGCGTGCCCTTCAGTGCGTCACCGAGCAGCGTCGCCGCGGCGAGGCCCTTGCGCCCGGTGCGCAGCACGTTGGTGGCGCCGATACTGCCGGAGCCGATCGAGCGCAGGTCTTGGGTGCCGGCGGCGCGCGTGAGGATCACGCCGAACGGGACAGAGCCGAAGAGGTAGCCGACCAAGAGGGCGAGGACGCCATCGGCATAGGGCGATATCATATCCAGCGGCTCCATCTGCGTATCAAGGAATTATTAACCATAAATCCGCATTGTGACTCCTCACCGACAGGGGAGAGACTGTCATGCCTTTCGTGCGCAGGCGACTTAATCTGATCTGCTTCAGTCTTTATCTCGCGGCAGCCCTGGCCGGGATATCGCTGGAAGCGATCGCCCAAATCTATCCTCACTGACCGCGCGGCCGTTTCAATCCGGGTTTCACGCCGTCAGACGTGCTCGTAGACCGTCCGTCCCCCGACGATGGTGCGAACCACGCGTCCCGAGAACCGCGCTTCGTCGAACGGCGTATTCTTGCATTGCGACTTGATATCGATGGGATCGAGCACCCAGGGCGTGTCGGCGTCGATCACGATGATGTCGGCTGGCGAACCGGCGCGCAGCGTTCCGCCGGGCAAGCCCAGCAGCTCGGCCGGGCGCGTCGACATCGCGCGGATCAGCGTCTTGAAATCCATGTCGCCATTGTGGATCAGGCGCAGCGCAGCCGGCAGCATGGTCTGCAGGCCGATCGCGCCGGCAGCCGCTTCCGCGAACGGCAGCCGCTTCACCTCGACGTCCTGCGGATTGTGATCGGACATGATGACGTCGATCAACCCGGACGCGACGGCTTCGACCAGCGCCAGCCGGTCGTCCTCGGTGCGCAGCGGCGGCGACAGTTTCAGGAAGGTCCGGTAGGGGCCGATATCGTTTTCGTTCAGCGTCAGATGATTGATCGAGACCGAGGCGCTGACGGATAGCCCCGCATCGCGCGCGCGTTTCAAAATTTCCAGCGAGTCGATGCAGCTTAGCGACGCCGCGTGATAGCGGCCTCCGGTCAGCGCGACGAGGCGCATGTCGCGCTCCAGCATGATCGTCTCGGCCGCATTGGGAATGCCGACCAGCCCCAGCCGTGCTGCGAACTCGCCCTCGTTCATGACGCCTTCGCCGACCAGATGGGGGTCTTCGGTGTGATGCACGATCAGCGCGTCGAAGTCGCGGGCGTAGGTCAGCGCCCGGCGCATCACCTGCGCATTGGTGACGCTTCTGTCGCCGTCGGTAAACGCCACCGCGCCCGCGGCCTTCAGAAGGCCGATCTCGGTCATTTCCTCGCCGCCCATGCCTTTGGTCAGCGCCGCCATCGGGTGGATGTTGACAATCGCGGTGTCGCGGGCGCGGCGCAGGATGAAATCGACGGTGGCGGAATTGTCGATCACGGGCGAGGTATCGGGCTGGCAGATGATGGTGGTGATGCCGCCGGTCGCGGCGGCCTGGCTCGCGGAAGCAAAGGTTTCGCGGTGGCTGGCGCCGGGTTCGCCGACGAAGGCGCGCATGTCGATCAGCCCGGGGGCTATGATCTTGCCGGCGCAATTGATGATATCGGTGCCCTCGGGCACGCCGGCAGCGCCGATGCCGCGACGGCTCTCGCGGATGGTGCCGTCGGCGATCAGCACGTCGCCGATTCCGTCGAAATCCCGCGAAGGATCGATCAGGCGGGCGTTGGCGAGCAGGATCGGGCGGCGGTCAGTCAACATGTTTATGCGTTCGGCAGGTTGCGGGCGAGCGCTTCGAGCACCGCCATCCGCACCGCCACTCCCATTTCCACCTGTTCGCGGATCAGCGATTGCGCGCCGTCCGCCACGATCGAGTCGATCTCGACGCCGCGGTTCATCGGCCCGGGATGCATCACCAGCGCGTCCGGTTTCGCATACGCCAGTTTCTTCTGGTCAAGGCCAAAATAGTGAAAGTATTCCTGGGTCGAGGGCACGAACGAGCCGTTCATGCGCTCGCGCTGCAACCGCAACATCATCACGATGTCGGCGCCGTTGAGACCCTCGCGCATGTCGCGGGCGACTTCGACCCCCATTCGCTCGATGCCGCGCGGCAACAGTGTGGAGGGCGCGACCACGCGGACGCGGGCGCCCATGGTGTTGAGCAGCAGGATATTGGAGCGCGCCACCCGCGAATGCATGACGTCGCCGCAGATCGCGATGACGAGTCCCTCGAGCCGGCCCTTGTTGCGGCGGATGGTCAGCGCATCGAGCAGCGCCTGGGTCGGATGCTCATGGGCGCCGTCGCCGGCGTTGATGACGGAACCGTCGACCTTGCGGGCCAGCAGTTCCACCGCGCCGGAGGCATGGTGCCGCACCACCAGGATGTCCGGGTGCATGGCGTTCAGCGTCACCGCGGTGTCCATCAGCGTCTCGCCCTTGCGGATGGAGGAGGAGGACACCGACATGTTCATGACGTCGGCGCCGAGCCTTTTTCCGGCGAGCTCGAACGAGGACTGGGTGCGGGTGGAGGCCTCGAAGAACAGATTGATCTGGGTGCGGCCGCGCAAGGAGGTGCGCTTCTTGTCGACCTGGCGGTTGAGCTCGACATATTCCTCGGAAAGGTCGAGCAGGCCGGTAATATCGGCAGCGGAAAGCCCCTCGATTCCCAGCAGGTGCCGGTGACCGAGGACGAAGGTCGATTTCGATGCAGGGGTCATTAAAACGAGAGCTATAGGCAGAGATGCTACGGGGGGCAAGGGCGAATAGGGCGCTTCCGAGTTATCCCCCGATCTGTCGAAAGCAGGGTAAATGCTGACGCCGCAAAGTCGCCGCGATTGGATCGCCAACCCTTTTCGATCGGCAGCCCCGGGGTATGCGCAGTTTGAGATGGTTTGCTCTGACCCCGTTAACGGCAATGGAGATTGCGAGCCCGGCGAGCGCGCAAAGCTTGCCCGGCGGGTTTGTCTTCCTGCGCGACATCGATCCCTCGATCATCCAGGACATCCGCTACGCCGGAGGCAACAATTTCATGGGCCGGAAGCTGGCCGGCTACGGGGTCGCCGAATGCGTGGTGAAGCGCGATGTGGGGTTGGCCCTGCAGCGCTCCCAGCAGGAACTTAGCCTGCAAAAACTGTCGCTGAAGATGCTGGACTGCTACCGCCCGGCGCGCGCCGTGCATGACATGGTGGTGTGGGCGCAGAACGGCCGCGAGACGCCGGCCGAGCGGCGGTACAATCCGGCATTCCGCAAGAAAGACCTGTTTCGTCTGGGCTATATCGCCGCGCATTCCGGCCATTCCACCGGCGCCGCCGTCGACCTGACCCTGGTGGACCTGAGGGGTGACAACTCGGCGGCGTTAGATCCCGACAAGGCCTATGCCGACTGCACGGCGGCGGCGGACGCCCGCGCCCCGGAGGGCAGCGTCGACATGGGCACCGGCTACGACTGTTCCGACCTCAAGGCGCACACCGCCGCGAGCTCCATCACATCGGCCCAGCGCCGCTGGCGAAATGTGCTAATTGCCGTGATGGCGAAGCAAGGTTTTGTAAATTATTCGAAGGAGTGGTGGCATTTTTCGCTGCCGGGCGTGGGCGGGCCCGCGTATGATTTTCCGATCACGAGGCGGTTGAGATAGAACAAAGCGTGCGATCGGGGTGAGGGGTTACAGCCTGACGCTGGACCGTAATCCCTAATTACCATTCGGCAGCCGGAAGCAGAACATGACCCAAGCCTCATTCAGCCAAGCTTCATTCGCGACCCACGAAGTGTTCAACCAGTCGCCGCCGTTCGAAGACGTCGATCTGTTTGCGGTGGACCGGCCGCTGGTGGAAGCGGTCGCGGCCAATGGCGGGGCGCCTGCGCAAACGGAACTTGCCGAGTTCGGGCAGCACTGGGGTTCGGCGGCCATGGCGGCGCGCGGCCGGATCGCCAACGAGAACACGCCAAAACTGCGCACCTTCGATTCCCGCGGCGTCAGGCGCGACGAGGTCGAGTTTCACCCGGCCTATCACGAGGTGATGGCGCGCAGCGCCCATGCCGGCATTCACAATTCGACCTGGACCGTGGACGGCAAGCCGGCCGGTGGTGCTGCCGAAGTGGTGCGGGCGGCGAAATTTTACATGGCATCTCAGGTCGAGACCGGTCATCTGTGCCCGATCACCATGACGCGCGCCTCGGTCGCGGCGCTGGCGGCGCAGCCGGATCTGCTGGCCAAAGTGATGCCGGTGATCGCCGCGCGCGCCTACGACCCGACGTTCGCGCCGTGGCCGACAAAGCGCGGCATGACGCTCGGCATGGGCATGACCGAGAAGCAGGGCGGCACCGACGTGCGCTCCAACATGACGCGCGCGGAACGCGACGGCGATGCCTATCGCATCACCGGGCACAAATGGTTCATGTCGGCGCCGATGTGCGACGCTTTCCTGGTGCTGGCCCAGGCCGACGAAGGCCTGACCTGCTTCTTCATGCCGCGCTTCCGGCCCGATGGATCGATCAACGCGATCCAGTTCCAGCGCCTGAAGGACAAGCTCGGCAACCGCTCCAATGCCTCGTCCGAAGTGGAATTCGTCGGCGCCTATGGGGTGCGCGTCGGCGACGAGGGCAAGGGTATCCGCACCATCATCCAGATGGTGCAGCTGACGCGGCAGGATTGCGCGACGGCCTCCGCCGGCCTGATGCGGTCCGGCCTGGCCCATGCGCTGCATCACTCCAGGCATCGCAGCGTGTTCCAGAAGCATCTCGCCGATCAGCCGTTGATGCAGGCGGTGCTTTCGGACATGGCGCTGCATGTCGAGGCTTCGATTGCGCTGGTGATGCGGCTGTGCCGTTCGTTCGACCAGGCCCCGCACGACCCGATCGAAGCGGCCTATATGCGGCTGCTGACACCGGCGATCAAATACTGGGTCTGCAAGAGCGCGCCGGGATTTCTCTACGAGGCGATGGAGTGCCTCGGCGGCAACGGCTATGTGGAGGAAGGTATTTTGGCGCGCCACTATCGGGAGTCGCCGGTCAATGCGATCTGGGAAGGCTCGGGCAACGTAATGTGCCTGGACGTGCTGCGGGCCCTGTCGCGCGAGGTCGAGGCGGCGCGCGCGGTCATGCAGGCTCTCGCCGGTGAAACCAGCGGCCTGTCCGGCGCGGGCGACGCGGTAACGTTCATCGGCAAGGCCTTCCGCCGGCCGGACAGCGAGCGCGTGGCGCGGCTCGCGGTCGAGAAGCTGGCGTTGCTCGCTGCGGCGGCGGCGTTGAACAAGGTGTCGCCGCATCACGCCGAATTGTTCGCACGGACCCGGCTTGCCCAGACCCACGGCAGCATGTACGGCGCCGTCGATCTCGCCACCGGCGATATCAGGGGCCTCCTGGACCGGACGCTGCCGTGATGGTGCCTTACTTCGTCATGGCCGGGCAAAAGCGCGAAGCGCGTCTTCGCGCAGATGTCCCGGCCGTCCACGTTCTTGGCTTCAGCAAGAGAACGTGGATGCCCGGCACAAGGCCGGTCACGACGGCAATCGGAATGAAAGCCAGTTGATGGACTCTCTCGATCCCGCAAGCTCTGCCGTTATCGCAATCCCCGTCCAACGGCCACCACGCATCTGGAAGTTCTGGGGCACCGCGCTCTGGGGCCTTCTGATCTTCGCCGCGATGTTTGCGGGGCAGATGGCCGTCGTGGGCTGGTTCGTGCTGCGGCAGGACGGTCCGATCGACATGGCCGCCGCGATCCATGTCGTCGGCGGCGGGCTGACAATCTCGCTTTCGGTGATCGCGGGGCTGCCCGCCGTGCTTGCCGCGCTGTGGCTCGCGACCCGCATGTCGGGTACGCCATTTGCCGAATACCTCGCGCTGCGCGGGACTTCCTGGATCAATTTTGTCATCGGCGCGGTCGCGCTCGGTGTGCTCGTGATGGGGTGGGACGCGGTGTCGCGCGCGGCGGGACACGAGGTGACCCCCGGATTCATGGGCGAGGTGCTGCAATCGGCCCGCGCCGACGGCGCGCTTTGGCTCCTGGCGATCGCGTTCTGCATCGCCGCCCCCGTCTCGGAGGAATTGTTCTCACGCGGCTTTCTCTACCGCGGCTGGTCGGAGTCGTTTCTCGGGGCTCCCGGCGGCATCCTGCTGTCGTCGATCGTGTGGACGGCGCTGCATCTGCAATATGACTGGTTCTTCTTCGGCGAGGTGTTCTCGATCGGCCTGTTGCTCGGCTTTCTCCGCTACCGCTTCAATTCGACCTGGCTGACAATCTTCGTTCACGGCGTCAACAACCTGGCCGCGGTGGTGCAGACCTTCATGCTCGCCGGGCACGGGTAGGGGCCTTCTCGTCAGCGCGTTTCGCGCAAATTTCCCAGCCGGTCCAGCGCGCCCTGCAGGATGAAGATCGCGGCATGCTCGTCGATCACTTCCGCGCGCCGGGCGCGGCTCATGTCCATGCCGATCAGCTCGCGTTCGACGGCGGCGGTGGAGAGCCGCTCATCCCACAGCGCGATCGGCAGGGCGGTGAGCCTGGAAAAATTGCGGGCGAAGGCGCGGGTGGATTGGGCGCGCGGTCCCTCGCTGGCGTCCATGTTGATGGGCAGGCCGAGCACGAAGCCGACGGCGTTGCGCTCGGCGGCGATCGCGAGCAGGCGCGCCGCGTCGGCCTTGAACGCCTTGCGCTGGATGGTCTCGACCCCCGTGGCAAGCCGGCGATCGGGGTCGGACGCCGCGACCCCGATGGTCTTGGTGCCCAGATCAAGGCCGATCAGCGCG
Organism: Bradyrhizobium sp.; assembly: GCF_017881085.1. Classification (GTDB taxonomy): domain Bacteria; phylum Pseudomonadota; class Alphaproteobacteria; order Rhizobiales; family Xanthobacteraceae; genus Bradyrhizobium. Next base: position 237 of record NZ_JADGRI010000106.1, on the reverse strand, counting down.
CCGCGTTCAGGCCAGTGCGCGGCGGCGTCGATCAGCGGTAGAATGAAGGCAGGCATGGGGTTCGCATAACATGCGGGCTTCGATTATTGCAAAGCGGAGGTGACAAAATCACGATGCACGGATTTCTCTAAGTGTATTTTAAATAGGACTTTCTCCGGTTCAAGCAACATATAAGAAACCGCACTGTAGTTTATAAATTGATGAAGAGAACCAGTTATAACATCTATAATCTGATGA
>NZ_JADGRI010000105.1 GCF_017881085.1 Bradyrhizobium sp. | reverse complement strand
GGCGTGTCGCTTCAAGCAGCGCAGTCGCTAGCGCCCTTGGACTCACAGGCTTGACCAGAAAGGCGTCGGCGCCGGCCGCGCGCGAGGCCGCCTCGTCATCGCCGCGACCCGACACCCCGATGATCGGGATGCGGCCGAGCGGCGGGCTCAGGCCTCGAATTCGCCGGATGGTCTCGATGCCGTCGATGCCCGGCAGCACCATGTCCATCAGCACCGCGTCGAAGTCGCCCTGCGCGATCCGCTCGGCGGCGGCCTCGCCCCGCCCGATGAATTCGGCACTGTGACCGAGTTCGGTGAGGATCGTGTTGAGCACGACGCGGCCGAACGGATTGTCTTCGACGCCGAGGATACGCAGCGCCTGCGCCCGTGTCGCCGCGACGACGGCGTTCGCGCCCGAAGCGGCTGCCTTCGACGCTTTGGCTCGGGTCAAACTGACCGTCAGCATGAACGTGGTTCCGCCGCCGCGCCGTTGCGCCACGCTGATGTCGCCCCCCATCGCGCGCGCGATTTGTTTTACCGACGACAATCCGAGGCCGGCGCCGCCGAAGCGCGCGGCGATGCTGACATTGGCTTGTGAGAACGGACGGAACAGGCGCTTGATCTCGTTGAGCGCGAGCCCGATCCCGCTGTCGGAGACCGAAAAGGAGACGCCGATCTTGCCTTTCAAGCCGCGCACCGGGACCACCTCGAGCGCGACGCCGCCATGTTCGGTGAACTTCACCGCATTGTCGATCAGGTTTTCCAGCGCGGCGCGCAGCCGTACGGGATCGCCGGCAACCAACGCCGGTAGTTTCTCGGAAATCTCGACATGGGATTGCAGGCCTTTGGCCGCCGCCCGCCCGGCCAGCGAATCACCGGCGCCGCGCGCCAGCGCTCGCAGATCGAAGAAATCCTGCCGCATCCCGGCCACGGCGTGGCCATCCCGGGCGGCGTCGACGAACAAGGTCGCAAGGCTTGCAAGATGTTCCGCGCCCGCCTTGATGGTATCGACCCAGCGCCGCTCGCGCTCGTCGAGATCCGACGTGGCCAAGAGATCGCTGATGGCGAGAATTCCGGTGAGCGGGGTGCGCACTTCATGGGCAAACGCAGCGAGCGCCGCCTCGACCATGCCTGGTCCGGCCGTCTTGGCGGCGCGCTTGCGGGCCTTGCGGACGGCAAGGCCTGAAACGCGCTTTTTCGGCGGCCGGCGTTTCGCCGGCCGCGTGGTGCGCAGTGAGCGCGATTTCGCCGCCATGATTCCCCTGACCCTGGCCGATCCCCACCATGCCACGGCCGGACGCGGAGAGTCTCGCCGGAGGGGATTTTTCCCCTTGCAATCGGCGGCGGCAAGGGCGCGCCCGTATTTAAGGCAAGCCGACCAGGCGGCGGATATCGGCCGGCGTCGCGCCCTGGCTGCGGAGTTCGCGAAGACCCACGGCCGCGTTGGACTTCGAGAGCTTTCGCCCCGCAGCATTGAGCACGAGGCGGTGGTGCCGGTAAGAGGGCGACCGCAAGCCAAGCAGTTGCTGCAGCAGCCGGTGGACGCTGGTCGACCAGAACAGGTCCCGCCCCCGCACGACATCGGTCACGCCCTGCAAGGCGTCGTCGATCACCACCGAGAGATGATAGCTGCTCGGGGTCTCCTTGCGCGCCAGGATCACGTCGCCCCAGGCTTCCGGCCGGGCAGCCACTGCCCCCGTCCCGCTGTCGGGACCGTCGCCGTGCTCGATCCAGGTCAAACCGCCGGCCCGCGCGCAGGCCGCTTCCATGTCGAGCCGCAGCGCGTAAGGCAGGCCGGCTTCGAGCAGCCGCGCGCGTTCGTCGGGCGACAGCAATTTCGCGACACCGGGATAGAGCGGCGCCCCGTCGGGGTCGCGCGGCCAGGGAGCCTGCGCCTCCCGTTCCGCCACAAGTCTTGCGATTTCGGCGCGGCTCTCGAAGCTTGGATAGATCAGACCCATCGCTGACAGCTTCTCGACCGCATCGCGATAGTCTGAAAGGTGTTCGGACTGCCGGCGCACCGGGCTTTCCCAGGTCATGCCTAGCCAGGCGAGGTCCTCGTAGATCGCGGCCTCGAATTCCAGCCGGCAGCGGGTGGCGTCGATATCCTCGATGCGCAGCAGCAAGCGGCCGCCGCTTTCGCGCGCGGAATCGTGGTTCAGCAACGCCGAATAAGCGTGGCCGAGATGCAGGTAACCGTTCGGGCTCGGCGCAAAGCGGAAGACAGGCGGCATTGATCTCATTCGCGGGACGTGGTGGTTTTAAGTCGCAATGACCCTCCACCTCAACACCCAGGCCGATCTCGAAGAGGCCATTCACGCGCTGCTCAGGCAGGACCCGCGGCTCAAACCGGTATTCGGGATCGCCGGCATGCCGGCGCTGCGGCGTCGCGAGCCCGGTTATGCCGGCCTCGCCGCGATCGTCTGCGGCCAGCAATTGTCGACCGCGAGCGCCGCGGCGATCTGGGCCCGCCTCACGGCCGCGTTCGATCCGTTCCACCATGAGGCGCTCCGCAAGGCGCGCGCCGACCGGCTGGGCCGGCTCGGCCTGTCGGCGGCAAAGATCAAGACCCTGAAGAGCCTGGCACGCGAAATCGCCGCCGAGCGGCTCAATCTCGATGTGCTGGCGAACGAGGATGCCGACGCCGCGCACAATACGCTGACGGCGCTGCACGGCATCGGCCCGTGGACCGCCGACGTTTATCTGTTGTTTTGCCTCGGCCATGGCGACGCCTGGCCCGCCGGCGATCTCGCCGTGCAGGAGGCGGTGAAGATCGGACTCGGCTTGAAGACGCGGCCGACCGCAAAGCAGATGGCGCCGCTGGCGGAGCCGTGGCGCCCGATGCGCGGCGCCGCGGCGCATCTGTGGTGGTCCTATTACCGCGCCATCAAGAAGCGCGAGGGCGTGATCGGCGTCAAGGGCGGGCGACAATAATCGCGCGCGCAAATGCCGCCCTTTCTGGGCGATCCCAAACGGTATAGGTTTTGCCAACGGGGAAACGCCGCGAAGACGGCCGGATAGAGAAGACGCCAATGTTGGACAAAACCGACGATGTTTCGATCGCCGCCGAAAGCTGGCTGGCGCAATTCGAAAGCGCCATCGCCAAGCCTGATGAATCCTGGCTAAAGCCCCTGTTTCACCCGGAAAGCTATTGGCGCGACGTGCTGGCGCTCAGCTGGAACTTGCAGACCCTCAACGGCGCGGATGCGATCCTGCGGGAATTGAAGGTTCATGCCATCAGCGCCGCGCCGCACGGTTTCAGGATCGATCCCGACCGCGCCGCACCACGCCGGGTGACCCGCGCCGGTACCGTTTCAATCGAGGCGATTTTCAAGTTCGAAACCGCGCAAGGCCGCGGCAGCGGCATCCTGCGGCTGATCCCGGACGCCGCCGACGACAACCGGCTGAAGGCCTGGACGCTGCTCACCGCGCTCGACGAGTTGAAAGGCTTCGAAGAGCAACTCGGCTCGTCGCGGCCGCGCGGCCAGTCCTATTCGCGGGATTTTCGCGGACCCAACTGGCTCGACCTGCGCAAAGCCGCCATCGAATACGCCGACCGCGACCCCGCCGTGCTGGTGGTCGGCGGCGGGCAGGCGGGGCTCGCGATCGCGGCGCGGTTGAAGCAATTGCGGATCGACACGCTGATCGTCGACCGGGAGGCGCGGATCGGCGACAACTGGCGCAAGCGCTACCACGCGTTGACACTGCACAACCAGGTTCAGGTCAATCATCTGCCCTATATGCCGTTCCCGCCGAACTGGCCGGTCTACATCCCCAAGGACAAGCTCGCCAACTGGTTCGAGACCTATGTCGACGCCATGGAGCTTAACTACTGGACCCGCACCGAGTTCGAGAGCGGCACTTACGATGAAGAGAACGGGCGCTGGTCGGTGGTGCTGCGGCGGGCCGATGGCTCAAAGCGCGTCATGCATCCGCGCCACGTCGTCATGGCCACCGGCGTCAGCGGCATTCCGAACCTGCCCGATATTCCCGCTTTGAAAAACTTTACCGGCACGGTGCTGCATTCCAGCCAATATGACGACGGCGAGGCCTGGAAGGGCAAACGCGCCATCGTGATCGGCACCGGCAACAGCGGCCACGACATCGCGCAGGACCTGCATTCGAGCGGGGCCGACGTCACCCTGGTTCAGCGCAGCTCGACCTTGGTCACCAATATCGAACCATCGGCGCAACTGGCCTATGCGGCCTACAATGAGGGAACGCTTGAGGATAACGACCTGATCGCGACCTCGATGCCGCTGGCGCTGGCGAGACGCAGCCACGTGATGCTGACCGAGCAATCCAGGAATCTGGACAAGGATCTGCTCGACGGGCTGACGCGCGTCGGCTTCAAGCTCGATTACGGCGACGGCGACACCGGCTGGCAGTTCAAATATCTCACACGCGGCGGCGGCTACTATTTCAATGTCGGCTGCTCCGATCTGGTCGCCACCGGCGCGATCAGACTGATCCAGTTTTCGGACATCGAATCCTTCGTCGCCGATGGCGCGCAGATGAAGAGCGGCGAGCATGTTGCCGCCGACCTGATCGTGCTGGCGACCGGCTACCAGCCGCAGGAAGTTCTCGTGCGCAGACTGTTCGGCGACGGGGTCGCCAACCGCGTCGGCCCGATCTGGGGATTTGGCGAGGGCCAGGAACTGCGCAACATGTACACCCGCACGCCACAACCCGGCCTCTGGTTCATTGCCGGCAGCCTCGCGCAATGCCGGATCAACTCGAAATATCTGGCGCTGCAGATCAAGGCGATCGAGGAAGGGCTGTTGCCGCCGAGCGCATGAACTCCGTCCGCTTCACGGTTCCTCATGATCCAGGATCTGCCGCACGATGAAGGATGCGGCGTGGCGCCAGGCCTTGTCATTGTCGCCGCGGAAAGTGACGAGACGATTGAATACCACATTCCGCGTCTTCACCTCGACGAGGTCGAATTTTGCCCATTGCACCAGCGTACTCACCTTGTGGAAGCTGCTGATCAGCAGATATTCGGCGCCGGCCGCCTGCGCCTTGCCGAGCAACTGATCTGCATCGATATCGCCAATCGAACAGGCGTTGGGCGGGCAATCGAGCGCGACGTTTCGTACCTTTCCGCTCGCCGTTAAATCGGTGCGCAACGAAGCCTCGAACTCGCGCAGGCGTCGAAAGTGGTCGGCGGTCTGATCGATGACCTCGCCCGAGGTGTCGATATACTGGATTTCGGCAACCGCGAGGACGGGCGCCTCGCCTTGCGCCTGACTTTGCCGAACAGGAACGGCTGCGCAGAAGGCTGCGACGACCAGAGCGAGGCCCGCTGACCTTAGTTTCATCGGCTTTTCCATGGCGTATGGGTTCCTGTTGGCGATGCGTCTTGGCATCCGTTACAATCATATCCGGTAACCTCGCGCTAGTTCGACTGTTCCAGCAGACGGCGCTGAATCAACCAGCGCGCCCCCCGGCTCCAGGCCGAGTTGGCGCCCGCGCGAAGGTCGGTCTGCTCGACGTCGACGAGCGCCCCGGATTTGGCGTCGCGAATCTTGTAAGTCACCGCGTAATCCGTCCGGCTGATGCGTGTGACGATCCCGATCATGGACCGATCCGCATTGAGGCTCGCGGCGATTTTGGCTTCGCAACCGTCGCAACCGTGCAATTTGCCCGCTTTGGCCGCTTCGTCGTTCGCCGCGCCGACGTCGACCAGCTGGTAGCGGCCGGATTGCGCGATCAGCCGGCGCGCCTCTTCCGTCGAAAGCCGCAACTGCTCGCGGTCCATGTCGTCGGGGGGAACATACGCCGCGGCGGCGCTGAAATCCTCCAACTCAAACGGAAACACCGCAAGCTTGATCGGGGGCGGTGCGGCGGGTTCGGCCGCCTTCGCGACTGCGAACCCGGCAAGAGCCATGGCCGGCGCGAGGATGAAAGCAATGCCACGCATGCATGAACCCCGAAGCTGTCGTATCGCCGCCATAACGCCCGATCCGTGACTTTCGCGAAATGGAGATTTTCCCTGGATTGACCGGGTGAAATGCCCGATCTAGACTCGCGGTGCTTTCTTCCGGACGGTATTTGCTTCTAAATGCGATGGGAATGGGAGGGAGCTTGCGACAGGTCCCTGAATCCGTGGCGGGCCCCGCGCGCGCCATCGATCTGAAGCTGCGGCTGGCGTTGCGCGTCGCGGCGCTGGCGGCGGTTTGCTTCCTCGCGGTCGCAGCCTACGCCTTGTTTGACAGCGACCGGGTCAACAGGGCGAAGGCGATCCGTATTGCCGAAATCGTCGCCAAGGATATCTCGTTGCAGCGGGCGGAGGCGCAATGGTTTTCCCTATCGTCCGACCGGACTCCCGATCTGCAACGGGTCGCGACGCCGTTGATGGAGCCGGGCCTCTGCATCGCCTATCGGGATAATATCGGAGATTTTCGCCAGGGTATTTGCAGCGGCGCGCTCGCCGACGACACCGTCGCACCGGAAAGTTTCGCCGCGCTGTATCGCGCCGTCTTTCATCCGGGCGAGCCGATCTCGATGCCGCTGCTCATCGAGGGCAAGGCCGGGGGCGTGGCGGTCGCGACCTTCGACCCTGCCACGCAGATCGGCCAGAGCTGGCGCGAGACGAGCCGCCTTCTCTCGATCATGGCTTTCGCCCTCGCGGGGCTTTGTCTTGCGGTATACGCGGCGCTCGCGCGTGCGCTGCGGCCGACGCATGCCATTCGCGCCGGGCTGTCGCAACTTGCGGCGAACGATCTTTCCGCACGGCTTCCAAGCTTCGATCTCGCGGAACTCTCGGCCATTTCCGACGTCTTCAACGCGCTGGCGCAGAAGCTGCAGGCTACGCTTGCCGAACGCAACGCGTTGACGCGAAAGCTCATCGCCGTGCAGGACGAGGAGCGGCGCCATCTTGCCCGCGAGTTGCACGACGAATTCGGCCAGTCGCTCACCGCCATCGCCGCGCAGGCCGCCGCCGCCGCCCATACCGCGGAGCGCGAATATCCGCCGCTGCTTGGGGAATGCCGGGGCATCTCGCGCACCACGGCGGGCATGATGGAAACGCTGCGCGGGACGCTGGTGCGCCTGCGTCCGCCCGACATCGAGGAACTCGGCCTCACGCTGAGCCTGGAAAGCCTTGTCGCAAGCTGGAACGGCTTCGAAAAGGGCCGCACCCGGTTCGGCATCGCCATCATTGGCAAGGTCGACGAGCTGCCGTCGAGCGTCTGCGCGAGCCTGTATCGCATCGCGCAGGAGGCGATCACCAATGCGGCGAAGCACGCGCAGGCGAGCTGCGTGCAACTGCGCCTTGAGGCCGGACACGCCGATATCGTCTTGAGCGTCGAAGACGACGGCGAGGCGGGGAGCGGAAGTCTCGCGCCAAAAGCCGGCATGGGACTTCTCGGCATGCAGGAGCGGGTCGTTTCGCTCGGCGGAACGCTGCGGTTCGAGCGGCGGGCGGCAGGCGGCGCCCGGCTTGTCGCGAGCATTCCCAATATGGGGGCAGAACCATGAGCGTGCCCGATGCGAGGAGCTTCACGCGGGTGATGCTGGCGGACGACCATGCCATCGTGCGCGAAGGCTATCGCTCCTTGTTGCACAAGCAGGATCGCCTTCAGGTCGTCGCCGAGGCCGGCGACGGGGCCGACGCCTATCGTGTCTACAAGGAGGTCAGGCCCGACCTCGTCATCATGGACGTATCGATGCCTGGAATTGGCGGGGTCGAGGCGATCCGGCGGATCCGGCAATGGGACCATGCCGCGCGTATCCTGGTATTCACGATGCACCAGAGCGCCGCCTATGCGGTGCAGGCGATCAAGGCGGGCGCCCGCGGCTTTGTGACGAAGAGCAACCCGCCGGAGACGCTGTTGCGCGCTATCGCCGAGGTCATGGCCGGGCGCATCGCCCTCAGCCCCGACATCGACCACGAACTCGCCATCAGCCGGCTCGCCGATGAACCTTCGGCCGTCGATGCGCTGAGTCCGCGGGAATTCGAAATCCTGCGCATGCTGCTGGCCGAAAAATCCGTCGATGACATCGCCGAGACCCTGCACATCAGCGTCAAGACGGCGGCCAACACCCGCTATCTGATCCGCGCCAAACTCGGCGTCGCCTCCGACATCGAACTTGTACGCCTGGCGCTTCGCCAGCGGATCATCGCCGCGGAGGATATCGCGAGCTAGCCTGGCGAACATCGTGCGGCCGGCCTTACTCCGCCTTGATGTTGGAGGCCTTGATGATCGGCCACCAGCGTTCGGCCTCGGCTTTCTGGAACGCCCGCAAGGCCTCCGGCGATTGCTGCGCCAGCGGCGTGATCTGGATGCCGAGATCGTCCAGGCGCCGCTTCACCGCGGGATCGGCGAGCACCTGCACCAACGTGGCATTGAGCTTGGCGACGATGTCCTTCGGCGTGTCCCTGGGCACCCACAAGCCGTACCAGAGCGAGGCAAAGAAGCCGGGCAGTCCGGCCTCATCCGCGGTCGGAATATCCGGCGACGACGACAGCCGCGTCCGCCCCGTGATGGCGAACGGCTTGACGCTGCCGGAAGCGACCAGCGACTTGAAGTTCGAGGACGGCTCGATCATGAAATCGATTTGTCCCGCCAAGAGATCCTGCATCGCCGGCGCATTGCCGCGATACGGCACGAACTGAAATTTCGTGCCGGTCTCCTTCTGGAACGATATCCCCGTGAGATGACCGGTCGCGCCGACGCCGGCGATGCCGACCGACGCTTTGTCGGGATTGGCCCTGAGCCAGGCGATCAACCCCTTCAAATCGTCCGCCGGCAGGTTCTTCTTGCCGACGATCAGCAGCGGCTCGCTGCCGATCTCGATGACCGGTTCGAGATCCCTCAGCAGATCGAAGGAAAGCGCGTAAAGCCCGCCGGTCAGCATATGCGTGGTCGAGGTGCCGATCGAGAGCGTGTAGCCGTCGGCGGGCGAACGCACGGCGCGGCCGACGCCGATACTGCCGGCGGCTCCCGCGACGTTCTCGATGATGATGGGCTGGCCCAGGATCGGCCGCATATTCTCGCCCAGGAAGCGGGCAAGGGTGTCGGTGGCGCCGCCGGCGGGGAACGGCACGATCATGGTGATCGGATGCGCCGGATAGCCCTGCGCGACGGCTACACCGGTCCACCCCAGAGCGAAAATGGCCGCAACCATCACCGCCAGCAATCTGCGCATGTCGTTCCCCCCCGATGAAGCGCCTGCAACGCATTCTAGCTTGTTTTGGGTTGCCGCTGTGCGTCGATCAAACCTCGCCCAGCACCTCGCGCCGCCGTTGTTCCGATTCCTCCGCATAGCGCCGCATCGCATGGGCCTCGCTCAAAACCCCGATCGGCCGGTGTTCGCCGTCGATATCGACCACGGCGAGCGATTCCGCTTCCGCGGCGTCGAACACGGCGATGGCCTCCTGGATATTCATGCCGGGATGCAGCACGACATCCCGGAAATGCAAAAGGCCGATCAGCCCCTTGGCCGTCTCGATATCCGGCGCGTGCGCGTCGGCGACCAGCGCCAGCCCGACATAGCGGCCCGATCCATCGACCGCGACCACCTGGTTTTTCGACCCCAACGGGAATTTCTCGCGGAATTCCTCGATGCCCATATTGGCGTTCACGGTCGCGAGATCCTGACGCATCAGGCTGCGCACCGTGAGGTCGCGGATCCAGCCGATGTCGGCGGCGCTGCGGATAGTCTCGCCGCGCAGATGCAGTCGCCAGGTCGCGAAGGAGTAGCCGAACAATTCGCGGGTGATCTGGGTCGAGATGATGACCGCGACCAGAACGGCGGTCGAGAGCCAGAGATTGCCGGTCGATTCCAGCGCGATGAACGACATCGTCAGCGGCCCTCCGATGACCGAGGCCGACAGCGCGCTCATCCCGATGATGGCGTACACATTCGGGCTGAGGTTGAAGCCCGGCCAGATCGCATCGAAGCCGCCGGCGAACAGATGACCGCCGAGCGCGCCCAGAAACAGTGTGGCGAAAAACAAGCCGCCGCGAAAGCCGGAACCCAGCGATATCACCGACGCAATCGCTTTCAGGACGAAGATGGTCGCGACGACCGACAGCGGAATCGAGACAAATCCGGCAAAATGCAGCGCGCCATGCCCTGACGACATCACCTGCGGCGCTATCAAGGCGAGCAGGCCGACGCCGAGACCGCCCAGCGCCGGGCGCAGCGGCGGCCACAGCCGGGTCCTGGCCAGCAGCGTCTCGCACAGCGCCACCCCGCGCATGATGGCGATGCCGAACAGCGCCGCCAGAACCCCGAGCAAGGCGGCGATGGCGAGATCGCGGCCGAGCACATCGCCGACCGGGCCGACGCCGACGCCGAGCGACAGCACCGAAAAGAAGTGCGCAACGAAATAGCCTGCGACCGCGGCGACGCCGACAGGCGTCAGACTGGCCGGCGTATATCCCCCGATCACCAGCTCAAAGGCATAGAAGGCGCCGGCCAGCGGCGCCCCGAACGCCCCCGCGATCGCGGCCGCGGCGCCGCACCCGACCATGATGCGCTGATCGGCGCGGCGCAGATGAAAGCCGCGGCCCAGGGAGGCGGCGATACCGCTGGCGAGCTGGGTATAGCCCGCTTCGAGGCCGACCGAGGCGCCGACGCCCGAGGACCACACCGTCTGCGCCGCCACGATCACGCTGCCGCGAAACGACATCCGGCCGCCATGCAGGGCATTGGCCTCGATCGGGTCGACTTCGCGGGCCGGCCGGACCCGCTGCAGCAGCAGGAACGCCACACCCAGCAATAATCCGCCCAGGCTCGGCACCAGCAGCGCGCGCAGCGGATCGATCGCGTATTGGCTCGACAGGCGCTCCCCTATTTCAATGTTGAACAGCAGCACATGCATGGCTTCGACCGCCGCGCTCATGGCCGCCACCACCAATCCGCCGATGATTCCGACGAGGGCGGCGAGGACGACGAGGCTGGTTTCGTGGGCCCGAACGAACGCACGCAGGCGGCGCGGCGCCTCAAGAAAACGCGAGGTGGTAACCATTCTTAATTGAGCCCGTATTCGGCCGAAAACGCCGCCCGCCCCGGTTTAGCGGTCTTGATGCCGATCATGCAACCCGGCCCGGACGGGGGCGGATAAGGCCGCCAACGCTCTTCACAATCCCGTCACGCTGCCTGTAGTATGTCAACGCATGCTGCTTCGCAGCTAACATGGGAGTCAGGAGCGTTAATTGAACGCACATGTCTCGCAAGGCGGTTGGCCGGTACTGGTGCTGAACGCGGATTTCCGGCCGCTCAGTTACTATCCGCTGTCTCTCTGGTCGTGGCAGGACGCGATCAAGGCGGTGTTCCTCGATCGTGTCAACATCGTCGAGCACTACGACCGTGCCGTGCGCAGCCCGTCGTTCGAAATCCAGCTGCCGAGCGTGGTGTCTCTGAAGTCCTTCGTCAAGCCGACCACGCATCCGGCCTTCACCCGGTTCAACGTGTTCCTGCGCGACCGCTTCGTCTGCCAGTATTGCTCGGCCCATGACGATCTCACCTTCGACCACATCATCCCGCGCAGCAAAGGCGGCCAGACCACCTGGGAAAACGTGGTCGCCGCCTGTTCGCCGTGCAACCTGCGCAAGGGCAATCTGACGCCACAGCAGGCGCGGATGTTTCCGAGGCAACACCCGTTCGCGCCGACGGTGCACCAGCTGCACCGCAACGGCAGGCTGTTCCCGCCGAACTATCTGCACGACAGCTGGCTCGACTATTTGTACTGGGATACGGAGCTCGATCCGTAAGCGGAGCGCTCGGTGTGAGGTCGTAGCTCCGGATGTAGCCAACGGGTCGGCGCGAAGCGCCGCCCGATGACAGGCTCTGCGCCATCCGGGACATTGCGACACCGAACCCGGGTTTCGCCCATCGGGCGCGCATTCGCGCGACCCGTTGGCTCAATGTGGGCTACGGGTCACGAATTTAGTTTTCAAACAGCGATAGACAGAGCTCCGCGATCTCGCCGCATGTTTGGCGCGAGTTTTGGCCTGCTCGTTCCGCCCTCTCCAATCGAAGGGCGCAGGGAAAGCCGGGTGCCGGTTGCACCCGTGGGTCCCGTGCAAAAAAAGCACGGGGGTAGGACCACAGGTTCAGCCAGAAACACTCCGGCTCGGCGAATTTATGGATCGGACGGCAAAAAACTAGAACCTTCCCCGGTCCTCTGCGACATATAATACACGGTAAGGTTTATCGGTTTCTCGTAAGGCGGAGGGTCCAATGCTGGACTTTGCCAAACCGGAATCTGCTGCATTTCTCGCGGGTGGCGGGGAAATGGGCGCCGAAATGCGGAATTTTGACTGGTCCGCAACCCCCATCGGCGCTCCGGACGACTGGCCGAAAGCACTAAGCTTCGCGTTGAGGATCCTGCTGAATACGAACCATCCGGTGCTGATCTGGTGGGGGCCGGAATTCATTCAATTTTACAACGACAGTTTTGGTCAGATGGTCGGGCCAGATTTGCGCGCGGAAGGACTCGGCAAACCGGGCCGCGAATACTGGGGCGATGTTTGGGAACTCATAGGACCAGATGTAGAAAAGGTAATGGCCGGCAAGGGCAGCGTATGGCGCGAACATCGACTGATGCCGACAGGTCAGCAGGATTCATCACGTCATCATTATTGGACCTATAGCTTCAGCCCGATCGAGGAGGACGCAGGCGTCGGAGGAGTTCTAGTTATATGTCGTGACGAGACGCAGGAATACCGAACAAATCTGGCCTTACGCGCGCGCGAGGCCGAGCTGGCCCGTGTACAGCAGATTGGGAAAATCGGCGGACTTGAGGTAAATCTAACAAGAGGCTTCCAAAACCGACGGTCGCCGGAATATCTAGCCATTCACGGGCTGACACCTGAGTCCGCGCACGAGACGCATGACGACTGGGTTCGCAGAATTCACCCCGATGATCGATGGGCAACCGAAAAGCGATTCCTCGATGCTGTTGCAGGTCGTGAAGACGGTTACTCCTTGCGGTACCGCATTATCCGCCCAAGTGATGGAGAGATCCGCTGGATCTTGGCGAAGACCCAAATCGAACGCGATGAAAATGGCAACGCTATTCGCCTGGTGGGAGCTCATGCGGACGTCACCGATCAAGTAGTAGCCGAACAAGCTCTCAGGCAAAGTGAGGAGAAATATCGCACCTTGGCCGAGGAGCTGTCGCTGTCGCTTGACAAACTGCGAGCAGCGCAAGATCGCTTGGTTCACACGGAAAAACTGGCCTCGTTGGGTCAGCTCACTGCGGGTATTGCCCACGAGATCAAAAATCCACTTAATTTCGTCAACAATTTTTCCAGATTATCCGGGGAATTGATCGACGAGTTGCTCGAACTCTTGTCGGACGCTCCCCTCGCCACTCAACTGCGTGATGAGGTCGACGGCCTAGCCCATACACTGCAACAGAACCTTGAAAAAATCAGTCAGCACGGTAAGCGAGCCGATTCGATCGTAAAGAACATGCTCCTGCATTCCCGGTCAGTCTCGGGCGAACACCGTCTAGTCGATATCAACGCCGTCGTGGACGAGACTCTCAACCTCGCCTATCACGGCGCTCGAGCTGAGCGAGCCAATTTCAATATTGCGCTAAAGCGCGAGTATGATGACCGTTCGGGCAAGATCGATCTATACCCTCAGGAAATTTCCAGGGTTCTACTTAACTTGATCTCCAACGGGTTCTATGCAGCGACTAACCGGCAGGCTTCGGCAGGTATAGAGCCAACGCTCGTGGTGGCGACGAAGGACCTCGGCGACAAGGTCGAGATTCGTGTCCGCGATAATGGAGCCGGTATTCCCGCCGAGATCAGGGAGAGGATTTATGATCCCTTCTTCACCACGAAGCCTACTGGCGAAGGAACGGGGTTAGGTTTGTCGATCAGTCACGATATCATCGTGAAACAGCATCGCGGTACCATCAACCTCGAAACCCAACCGAACGAGTTCACCGAATTTATCATTGCGCTTCCACGTAAGTTAATCGATTGAAGCCTTGGCAAACCATGACTGCGACTATCCTTGTTGTAGACGACGAACCGGATCTTGAGGATGTGGTTCTGCAGCATTTTCAAAAGCAAATCAGCGATGGAAGAATTGCATTCGTCTTCGCTCGCGACGGGGTCGACGCGCTTCAGGCCGTCGCCGCCAATCCGCAGATTGAGGTGGTTCTCTCAGACATCAATATGCCACGGATGGACGGATTAACCCTATTGCGAAAGCTGCAGGAAGAGGAACACAAAAGAACGACCATCGTTGTTTCGGCCTATGACGACATGGCTAACATCCGCTCCGCCATGAACCGAGGCGCGTTCGACTTCCTGACAAAGCCGATCGATTTCAACGACCTCGAGGCCACACTCGAGAGGACTATTCTTCATGTGAATATGGAGCGCAACTCCCAGCAACGACTGATAAAGGCCGAACTAGCCCAGGCGTCGCTTTCTCGTTATTTCTCTCCACAGTTGGCAAGCCGGCTAGCGACGGGAGCTGACATGGACGGGATGACCGCCCATGTTCGTGACATTTCGGTCATATTTACCGACATCACCGACTTTCTGTCTCTGGTAGAGAAGACATCGCCTGCAATTCTGGGAGAGATGCTGAACGAATACATGTTCGGCATGACCGAAATTGTGTTCGCGCATCAAGGAACCGTTGCAAAAATAGTCGGAGATGCAATCCAAATCTTGTTTAACGCTCCGAGCGATCAAGCTGATTATGGAATTCGAGCCATTACCTGCGCCAATGATCTTGACGCATGGGCACAAGGGTTTCGGCTTCGCTGGAGGTCGAGAGACGTCAATTTTGGGGTTACGCGCATAGGTGTGCATGCGGGTCCGGCGCTCGTCGGGAATTTCGGTGGCGACCGGTTTTTCGACTATACAGCCCATGGAGACACGATGAACACCGTCGCCCGACTAGAGGCTGTCAACAAACACTTAGGAACACGCATTTGCGCGAGCGCAGCGGTGGTGGCAATTGCCGGAAGATTTCAAGGAAGGCCTATTGGCGAATTGGTGTTGCGCGGTCGTGGCGAACCACTTGAGGCCTATGAGCTGTTACCGGCTCTTGTGTTCAACGAAGCAGCTGCTGCCCGGTATCTTGATGCTTACACCAAGCTGAAATCAGAAGACGCATCCGCAACTTCTGCCTTTGCCGCCCTGCTGGCTTCAAATGCGGATGACTCGCTTGTTGAATTTCATCTTCGACGATTGTTGAACGGAGCGAAGGGCATCCGTATCGAGTTGGACACTAAAGTCCATTAGCTCTCCGGCCTATCTGCGGTACGGAGCTGCTACTACTGCAAGTACATCCGCCCCCGGCACTTCGCTGACATAGATGTATCGGCAGGTGCCCGCTTTGCGCCATGCGCTGCCGTTCCATAACCACGCATTGCGTGAATTGCT
>NZ_JADGRI010000104.1 GCF_017881085.1 Bradyrhizobium sp. | reverse complement strand
TGATCAAGAACGCCGAAGCGCTGGAGCGCATGGAAAAAATCGATACGCTCGTGGTCGACAAGACCGGGACGCTGACCGAAGGCAAGCCGAAAGTGGTCGCGATCGTTCCCGTGGCGGGATTGGAGGAGAACGAGATCCTGCGGCTGGCGGCCAGCGTGGAGCGCGCCAGCGAGCATCCTCTCGCCGATGCGATCGTGCGTAGCGCGAAGGAGCGCAATCTGGATTTGGGCAAGGTCGAAGAATTCGACTCGCCGACCGGCAAGGGTGCAAGCGGCAAGGTCGACGGCAAGACCGTTCTGCTCGGCAACTCGAACTTCCTGGCATCGCTCGGCATCGAAACCCGGTCGCTGAACGAGCAAGGCGAACGCCTGCGCGGCGATGGCGCCACCGTCATCAACATCGCAATCGACGGCAAGCTGGCGGGGCTGTTTGCCATCGCCGATCCCGTCAAGGCATCGACGCCGGATGCGCTGACGGCGCTTGAGGCCGAGGGCATCAAGGTCATCATGCTGACGGGCGACAACCGGACCACGGCCAACGCGGTCGCCAAACGGCTCGGGATATCGGATGTCGAAGCGGAAGTGCTTCCGGATCAGAAGAGCGCCGTGGTGGCAAAACTGCAGAAGGCCGGACGGATCGTCGCCATGGCGGGCGATGGCGTCAACGACGCCCCGGCGCTCGCCGCCGCCGAAGTCGGAATCGCCATGGGTACCGGCACCGACGTCGCGATGGAAAGCGCCGGCATCACCTTGCTGAAGGGCGATCTCGGCGGCATCGTCCGCGCACGGCGGCTGTCTCAGGCCACCATGAGCAACATCCGGCAGAACCTGTTCTTCGCGTTCATCTACAACGCCGCCGGCATCCCGATCGCCGCGGGCATCCTCTACCCCAGTTTCGGGATCCTGCTCTCGCCGATCATTGCCGCGGGAGCGATGGCGCTGTCGTCGGTAAGTGTCGTCGGCAATGCTTTGCGGTTACGCGCGACGCGCCTGTGAGTTAGCCGCATCGGGCCACCGCTCGCAGAGGTCAGGCGGCCACGCCGGCTTTTCCGGCGGGCAGCCCGGCGCGGGCGAGGCCGCCATACAGCGCTTCATCCGGCATTTCCGAACGCAGGATGGCGCGCACCGCGACCAGCCTCTCGATATCGATCCCGGTTTTAAATCCTTTGCTCTCGCACAGGAACGCCAGATCCTCGAACACCACATTACCGGTGGCGCCCGGCGCGAACGGGCAGCCGCCGAGGCCGCCGAGCGAGCCGTCGAGGATGCGCGCGCCGGCATCGAGCGCGGCGGATGCGTTGGCAATCCCCATGCCCCTGGTATCGTGCAGGTGAACGCAGACCGGCTTTGCGCCGGACAATTTCACGATCGCCTTGGTCAACTCTCCCACCTGCTTCGGGCCGGCATAGCCGACCGTATCGGCGACGGCGACGAAATCGACGCCGGCCTCCAGGCATTTCTCGACCAGCCTTATCACCTCATTGGGATCGACCGGACCTGCGATCGAACATCCCAGCGCCATCGAGATCGCGGCGTTGACGATCGGCCTGTGCTCGCTCGCGTCGCGCAATTCGCAGAGGCGTCTGACATTGGCGATGGCCTGATCGCGCGAGCGCCGCGCGTTGGCCTGGCTATGCTCTTCGGTGGCCGACACCACGGAGGCGATTTCGGCAACCCCTGACGCCAGCGCCTCGTTGACGCCGCGCTCGTTGAGCGCCAGCGCAATGCCGTGCGCGCCCGGAAGCGATGCCACGGTGCGGATTATCTCGCGCACGTCGGCGAATTGCGGAAAGGTCGACGCCGGCAGGAACGAGCCGACCTCGAAATGCCGCACGCCGGCGGCATATTCCTCACGGGTCCAGCGCTGCTTCGCCGCGGTCGACGGAAAGGTTTTTACGAGCTGCAGGCCGTCGCGCATGCCCACCTCGCGCAAGGACGCGCGATCGTCGGGATAAACGTCTTGGACACGGGTCATGCGAGCCTCGCAGCGGGTTTGCCGGTGGATGAAAGGTCCTGTTGGTCGAGTTCGGCACGGACAGCGGCGGTATCGGCGCCGAGCACAGGCACCTTCAAGCCCTCGCCGATATTGGCGCCGTTCCACTCGATCGGCAGCGCCGGCACGCGAAACGGCGCGCCATCGGCATTGAAGTTGTTGACGAGGCCGCCGGGGCGCAGCACGTGCGGATCGCTGAAAAGATCCTCGGGACGGTTGATCGGCGAGAAGCAGATGTTGAGCCGGTCCAGCGTGGCCGAGAGTTCGGCCGCATTCCACCCTTTTATCACCTCGGCGGCGCGCGGAATGATTCTGGACCGCGCCAGAATCCGATCCGTGGTCGTGCGCAACGCGGGATCTTCCAGAAATTCCGTCATACCGAACTCGCGGCAAAAGCTCTGCCAGTGGCCTTCGGTGACGACGCCGATGAAAATCCGCTCGCCGCCCATGGTCTCGAAGATATCGTAGATCGGCCAGGCATGTTCGCGCTCGGGCATCGAGCGGGGCTTGTTGCCGGTCATCTCATACTCGACCATGTGCTGAGCCACCAGGAACAGGCAGTTTTCGAACAGACCGATGCGGATGTCGGCGCCCTTGTCCGCTGCCTTGTCACCTGCCTTGGCGCCGCGCTTCTGGTAGAGCGCGGCGAGGATGGAAATCGCGCCGAACATGCCGCCCATGATGTCGTTGGCGGAGGAGCCGACGCGCTGCGGTCTTGCCACCGTGCCGGTCATGGCGGCGAGCCCCGACATCATCTGCACGACTTCGTCGAGCGCCGGCCGGTGCTCATAGGGGCCGGACAGAAATCCCTTATGGCCGCAGACAATCAGATGCGGATATTTACGCCGCAGTTCGTCCGCGCCGAGGCCCTGCTTTTCCAGCTGCCCGTCGCGAAAATTTTCCAGAAACACGTCGGCGCTGGCGAGCAGCCGGTGCATGGTCTCGCGGTCTTCGGCCTTGCTGAAATCGAGCACCACGCTGCGCTTGCCGCGGTTGAACAGCGGGAAGAACGAGGTTCCCATGCCACCCAAGCTGCGGGTCTTGTCACCCGCCGGTGGCTCAACCTTGATGATTTCGGCCCCGAGCTGCGCCAGGATCATGCCGCAGGTCGGGCCCATCACCATGTGGGTCATTTCGACGACCCGTACCCCCGTCAACGGCAGGTCCTGCGTGCTCATGGCGTCTCCCGGGTTCCCAAAACCTTGGTTCGTCGAACAAAATAGGCTTACGGGCGCTATCCAGTAAATATAAACATGGCAAGCAATGACAAAACCCGCGCGGCAATGCTGCAATGCATTTCGCGCCGAGCGAGAAACAATGGGGAAATCATGAGCGCCGTCGGCATCGACAGTGGAATTGACCTCGCGTCCACCCGCGGCGCGGCGGACGAGATATCGCGAAGGCTCGAAAGCCTGCCTGGCTCATCCTATCTGTGGCGGCTGGTGATCCTGCTGTCGCTCGGCGGCTGTTTTGAAATTTACGACCTGTTTCTCACCGGCTATATCGCGCCGGGCCTCAACAAGAGCGGCCTCCTGACCACCACGACGCAGGCCTTTTTCGGCTTCTCCGGGATCGGCGCCTTCGTCGCGGCGACCTTTGCCGGATTGTTCGTCGGCACCTTCTTCTTGGGCTTTCTCGCCGACCGGTTCGGGCGGAGATCGATCTTTACCTGGGCACTGCTCGGCTATTCCGCGGCCTCGGTCTTGATGGCCTGCCAGACCAATTCCGGCGGCGTGCTGCTGTGGCGGTTCATCGCCGGGATCGGCATCGGCGTCGAGATCATCACCATCGACGCCTATATCACCGAGCTGGTGCCGAGCTGGATGCGGGGCCGGGCCTTCGCGGTCAATCAGGCGGTGATGTTCATCGCGGTTCCGATCGTGGCGGCGCTCGCCTGGTGGCTGGTGCCGCTGTCGCCCTACGGCATCGAAGGCTGGCGCTGGGTGGTGCTGATCGGGGCCGCCGCCAGCATGATCATCTGGATCGTGCGGCTGTACGTGCCGGAAAGCCCGCTCTGGCTGGCGCGTCACGGCCGAACCGATGAAGCGGTCAAAATACTCGCGACGCTGGAATCGGCCGGCGGACCTCCGCGTCAGGGAAAGCTCGCCGACAAAGCGCCGGCGCGGGCAGCCGCGAAAGTCGGTTTCGCCGATCTGTTCAGGCCGCCCTATCTGTCGCTGGTCGTGCTGTTCATGGTGTTCAATCTCTGCCAGGCGTTCGGCTTCTACGGCTTTGCCAATTGGGTGCCGACGCTGCTGGTCGAGAAGGGCATCACCGTCACCAAGAGTTTGCAGTACTCCTTCATCGTTGCCTTCGCCTACCCGATCGCGCCACTTCTGGCCACAAGCTTTGCGGACCGCTTCGAGCGCAAATGGATCATCTGCGGCGCCTGCGTCGCGATCATCGCGTTCGGGCTGCTATTCGCGCAAATGACGCTGCCGGCGCTGTTGATCCTGTGCGGCGTGTTGCTCACCGCGGCCAACATGACGATGTCGTACGCCTATCACGCCTATCAGACCGAGGTGTTTCCGACCGCGATCCGCGCACGCGCCTCGGGGCTGGTCTATTCGATGAGCCGGGTCAGCGCGATGTTCTCGGGGTTCATCGTCGCGTTTATGCTGCGCGAGGGCGGCATCAGCGGCGTGTTCGGCCTGATCACGGCGGCGATGGTCGTGGTGATCGTGGCGATCGCGACGTTCGGCCCCGACGTGCGCGGCAAGCCGCTCGACGCCTAATCGATCTGGCGGCCTTGCCGAAGCCGGCGCGCATGGCTACCTCTCGCGAGGGTTTCTCGCTTACGGGGTAAGACCGCCATGTTGGACGCCGCCGTCAAGGCGCTTTCGCAAATCCTGTCACCGCCGATGCGTTCCATCCTGTGGCGTTCGATCGCTCTCGCGCTGGTGCTGATCACCGTGCTGGCGATCGGGCTGCAGCGGCTGTTGAGCTGGTTCGCCACCTCGGGCGAAGGCTGGGCCGAGGCGATGCTGGGCCCCGGCTTCCAGACGCCGCTCAACGTGCTGGCCTGGATCGTCTCGATCGCCGCCGGGCTCGGCGTCGTGTTCGGCGCGGTATTCCTGATGCCGGCGATCACCTCGCTGGTGGCGAGCTTTTTCGTCGACGACGTCGCCGAGCATGTCGAGCTGGAATATTATCCCGCGGAGCGTCCCGGCGTGGCGCTGCCGCTCGGCGTCGCCATGACCGAAGGCGTCAAGACCGCGCTGTTGACGATCCTGGTCTACCTGATCGCGCTGCCGTTCGTGTTCTTCGCAGGCATAGGCTTCCTTGCCTTCTTCATCGCGACCGCCTGGCTGCTCGGGCGCGAATATTTCGAACTCGCGGCGATGCGTTTCCGGCCGCCGGCGGAAGCCAAGGCGATGCGCAAGGACAATGCGGCTGTGATCTTCACCGCGGGCCTGATCATCGCGGCCTTCGTGTCGATCCCGATCGTGAACCTGGCGACGCCTCTGTTCGGCATGGCCTTCATGGTTCACATGCACAAGCGTCTCTCCGGCCCACGGCCGGAGCTGATCGAGCCACGGCGAAAGACCAGCGTGCCGGCCGCTTAGTCCCTCATGGTGAGGCGCGCGTCTCCGGACGATGCTTCGCATCGCCGGGAGAACCAGACACCCCGCTGCTGGCCATCCTTCGAGACGCCGCGCAAGCGCGGCCCCTCAGGATGAGGGAAGAGCAAGCGATTATTTTATGTTCTAGATCGTCTTTTCCGGCCAGCGGCAGAGATCGTTGATCAGGCATAGCTCGCAGCGCGGCTTGCGCGCGAGGCAGGTGTAGCGGCCGTGCAGGATCAACCAGTGATGCGCGTGCAGCATGAATTCCGGCGGGATGACGCGCTCGAGTTCCAGTTCCACCTCGAGCGGCGTGTTGCCCGGCGCTAATCCAGTGCGGTTGCCGACCCGGAACACATGCGTATCCACCGCCATGGTGTGTTCGCCGAACGCCATGTTGAGCACGACATTGGCGGTCTTGCGCCCCGCCCCGGGCAGCGTTTCGATCTCGGCGCGGCTCTTCGGCACCTCGCCGCCGAACTCGGCGATCAGCTTTTCCGATAGCGCGATGACGTTCCTGGCCTTGTTGCGGTAGAGCCCGATGGTCTTGATGTAATCCCGCACCTTCTCCTCGCCGAGCGCGAGCATTTTTTGCGGCGTGTCGGCGACGGCAAACAACGCGCGCGTCGCCTTGTTGACGCCGGCGTCGGTGGCCTGCGCCGACAGCACTACCGCGACCAACAACGTATAGGGATTGAGATGCTCCAGCTCGCCCTTCGGCTCGGGATTGGCTTTCCGAAAGCGGCTGAAGGCCTCGCGCACCTCGGCCTCCGTCCACGGTCTTGTCCGTTTGGTTGTCGGACGGCTCTGGCCGGATTTGGCCGCGGCTTTGCTGGCGCGCTTTGGTGTCGCCGCGGCAGGAGCCTTGGAACGGACCTTGGACTTTGCCTTGGACTTTCCGGCGCGCGGGGAAACCGTTGCTCGCGATTTGGGCAGGGGCTTGCGGGTGATTTTCGCCATGATGCGGGTATACTGACAGGCAATGACCGCAGGCAACGATTTTGATCCGGATGCGCAGCCGGCATTGTTCTCGGCGCTGCTGACGCCGCATCGCTCGCTGAACCGGACCGGCTTTCTGGTCGTGATGGCGTTCGTCACGTTCGTCAGCTTTGCCGCGGGGCTGGCATTTCTCCTGATGGGCGCGTGGCCGGTGCTCGCCGTTTTCGGCCTCGATGTGCTGGCGATCTACTGGGCGTTCCGGGTCAATTTCCGCCGCGCCCGCGCCAGCGAGGAAATCTGGGTGACGCCGTCGGAACTGCGGGTGCGCCGGATCAGCCACCGCGGCCATGTGGTCGAATTCGTACTCAATCCGCTATGGGTGCGGCTCGACCAGATCAGCCACGCCGAATACGGCATCGAGAAGCTCTATCTGGTCTCGAGAGGCCGCAGCGTATCGATCGGAAGTTTTTTGGGGCCCGACGAAAAAGCAAGCTTTGCCAAGGCCTTGAATGCCGCACTGCAGGCCGCGCGGCGCGGCCCGACCTATAACCCGGTGTGAAGACCTCGTCGGGAATCGGGTGGTTTGCACGCCGCACCCGGCCTACATCATAACCCCATGATGAACCTCGCCATGAATGAGCACCGCCTCACCAAACCGGGACCCCAGAACGCCGCGCTGCGCGACTATGATTCGGTGCGGCGCGCCATCGCCTTCATCTCGGAGCACTGGCGCACCCAGCCGACCATCGAGGCGATGGCGGAAGCCGCCGCGGTGACGCCGGACGAGTTGCACCATCTGTTTCGCCGCTGGGCCGGGCTGACGCCGAAGGCGTTCATGCAGGCGCTGACGCTCGATCACGCCAAGGGCCTGCTGCGCGATTCCGCCAGCATCCTCGACGCGGCGCTCGACTCCGGGCTTTCCGGTCCGGGGCGGCTGCACGATCTGTTCGTCACCCACGAGGCGATGTCGCCGGGCGAATGGAAGAACGGCGGCGCCGGCATGACGCTGCGTTATGGCTTGCATCCTTCGCCGTTCGGCACTGCCATCGTGATCGCCAGCGGCCGCGGCCTCGCCGGCCTTGCCTTCGCCGACCCAGGCGAAGAGCCGGCCGCGCTCGCCGACATGCAGCGGCGCTGGCCGCGCGCGACCTATGTCGAAGACCGCAACGGCACCGCCGCGCTGGCGCAGCGCGTGTTCGAACCAAAACTATGGAGACAAGATCAGCCGCTGCGCGTGATCCTGATCGGCACCGATTTCGAGGTGCGGGTGTGGGAGACGCTCTTGAAGATCCCGATGGGCCGCGCGGTCTGCTATTCGGATATCGCCAGCAAGATCAGAAGCCCGAAGGCCTCGCGCGCCGTCGGTGCGGCGGTCGGGAAAAACCCGATCTCGTTCGTGGTGCCCTGCCATCGCGCGCTCGGCAAGGGCGGCGCGCTGACCGGCTATCACTGGGGCATCACCCGCAAGCAGGCCATGCTCGGCTGGGAAGCCGGGCAGGTAGGGATGCAGTAGGAGTTTCCGTCATTCCGGGATGGTGCGTTAGCACCAGACCCGGAATCTCGAGATTCTCCGATGTGCAATTGCACATCGTAGTTCGATGCTCCGCATCGCCCCGGAATGACAACCTAACTCGCGTCGATCACCGTTCCAGCCGCTTCCACATGATCGCGGTGTCGCACAGGCGGCCGTCCGCGACCGGCGCGCGGAGAGCGACGATCTCCGCGCTTGCGCTCACCCCGCCAGATCCAGTTTCGATGCCACGGTGGAATCGGCGTTGAGCCGGTAGATGATCGGCACGCCGGTGGCGAGTTCGCGCTTCAGGATATTTTCCGGCGAAAGCTTTTCCAGCACCATGATCAGCGCGCGCAGCGAATTGCCGTGGGCCGCGACCAGCGTGCGCTCGCCGCGCAGCACGCAGGGCTGAATCTCCTGCACGTAATAGGGCAGCGTGCGCGCCAGCGTGTCCTTCAGGCTTTCTCCGCCGGGCGGCGGTACGTCGTAGGAACGCCGCCAGACATGCACCTGCTCCTCGCCCCATTTCTTGCGCGCGTCATCCTTGTTCAGCCCGGAGAGATCGCCATAGTCGCGCTCGTTGAGCGCGAGATGCCTTTTGACGGAAATGCCGGTCTGGCCCAGCTCGGTCAGCATCAAATCGAGCGTGTGCTGCGCGCGCGTCAGCACCGAGGTAAAGGCGATGTCGAACGTGAAGCCTTGCGCCTTCAGCTTGCGGCCGGCTTCCTTGGCCTCGGTGACGCCCAGCTCGGTGAGGTCGGGATCCTTCCAGCCGGTGAAGAGATTCTTCAGGTTCCATTCGCTCTGGCCATGACGCACCAGCACAAGGAGACGGTCGCTCATTTTCTTGATTCCGTTCAGTCTAGAAATCGCTCAAGCCCAGCACGTCGGCCATCGAATACATCCCGGGCTTTTGCGCGCGCGCCCACAGCGCCGCCTTGACGGCGCCTTGCGCGAACATGGTGCGGTCCTCGGCCCGGTGCGTCAGCTCGATGCGTTCCATGGGACCGGCAAAGATCACGCTGTGATCGCCGGTGACGGAGCCGCCCCGCAACGACGCAAAACCGATATCGCCGGTCCGCCGCGCGCCGGTGATCCCGTCGCGGCCGCGCGCGGCGTGCTGATCGAGCGCGATTCCGCGGCCCGAGGCCGCGGCTTCGCCCAGCATCAAGGCCGTGCCCGACGGCGCGTCGATCTTGGCGCGATGATGCATTTCCAGGATTTCGATATCGAAACCGTCGTCGAGCGATTGCGCGACGCGCTTGACCAGTGCCGCCAGCAAATTGACGCCGAGGCTCATATTGCCCGACTTGACGACTATGGCGCGCGAGGTGACGCTCTTGATCACGGCGTCGTCCGAGCCCGAAAGACCGGTGGTTCCGATGATATGGACCAGGCCGCGCTCGGCGGCGATCGCGACATTGGCGATCGTCGCCTTGGGCACGGTAAAATCCAGAATGCCGTCGGCGTCGGCCGACAGCGACCACAAATCGGCCGACAGCTTGACGCCATTGGCGGGCAGGCCGGCGAGCACGCCGGCATCCTTGCCCAAGAGTTCGGAACCGGGCGCCTCCAGCGCGCCGGTAAGAACGGCGCCCTTGGTTTCCGAAATGACGCGCACCAGCGCGCGGCCCATCCGGCCGCCGGCCCCCGCAACGATCAAGCGCATGTCTGACATTTTTCAAGACCTCGCCCCTGCCGTATAGCCGGGGCGGGCCATTCCGGCAACCAAGCAGGGCCCGCTATTGCGGCTGCGGCCCGTCATAGCCCTCGATGATCACGAGGTCGCTCTCGGCGTGCGGCGAGCGCAGCGCGACCAGGCGGGCATATTCCGGGGAGTTGTAGCAGGCGAGCGCGGTCTCGTAGTCCTTGAATTCCAGCACCACGTTGCGCGAGCGCGACGAGCCTTCCTTGGGCACATGCTTGCCGCCGCGCACCAGGAACTTGGCGCCGTATTTCGCGAACACCGCGCCGTTCTGCGCGACGTATTCCTTGTAGCCGTCCATGTTGTGAACATCGACTCGCGCGATCCAGTAGCCCTTTGCCATTCTATCGGTTCCTCTTCTTGCTTCAGCCCAGCGCCTGCGCGATCTCCGCCTGGATGGCGTCCGCCACTGCCCTGGGATCGGCGGCTTCCAGCACGGGCCGCCCGACCACCAGATAGTCGCCACCTGCCGCGATGGCGCGAGCCGGCGTCATGATGCGCTTCTGGTCGCCGGCCGCGGTCCCCGCGGGCCGGATGCCGGGCGTCACCAGCACCATCTGGTGACCGACGATCTTGTGCAGGCTGGCGGCTTCCTGCGGCGAACAGACGAGGCCGTCGACGCCGAGCACCTGCGCCTGCTGGGCGCGCGCCTCGACCAGGTCGGAGACGCCGAAGCGATACCCGGCGGCGTGGAGATCGGCGTCATCGTAGGACGTGAGCACGGTGACGGCGAGGATCTTCAGGCCCGATCCGGCGCGGGCCTCGACTGCCGCCTTCATGGTCTGGGGATAGGCATGCACGGTCAGGAAAGTCGCGCCCAGTTTGGCGATGCTCTCGACGCCGCGCGCCACCGTGTTGCCGATGTCATGCAGCTTGAGATCGATGAACACCTTCTTGCCGGCATCCGCGAGCCGGCCGACCAGCGGCAATCCGCCGGTGTAGGCGAGCTGGTAGCCGATCTTGTAGAAAGTGACGGCATCGCCGAGCCGCGCGATCATCGCTTCCGCCGCCGCGACCTCGGGCAGATCGAGCGCCACAATCAACCGGTCGCGGGGGGCGATCTTGGATGGCTGCATGTCACCTCACGTCATGCGTTGGGAAAACTCGATCAGCTGCCGCACCAGTGCCGCCAGCGCCTCGATATCGGCCGGATGCCTCAGCCTGTCCATATCATCATAGGCCTGCGAAGCGAACGACAGCGCGAGCTGGTCGGGAATCACCGTCGCATGGCACGCCGACAGGATCAGCCGCAGCGCCGCCAGCGCGCGCGTGCCGCCGAGCCGGCCTTCGGAAGCCGCTGCGATGGCAAAGGGGCGCTCGCGAAACACCTGGCCGCGGTTTTCATTCGCATCCTGCACCCGGCTCACCCAGTCGATGGCGTTCTTGACCAGCGGCGGCACCGAGGAATTGTATTCCGGCGTCACGATCAGGACGGCATGATGGGCCGACATCATGCGCTTGAGATTGACCGCGTTCTTCGGCACGCCGGACTTGGTCTGCAGATCGCCGTCGTAGATCGGCAGCGGGAAATCGGCGAGCGAGATGCGGGTGACGTCGACGCCGGCCTGGGAGAGTTCATAGCCGGCGGTGGCCGCAAGCCTCGCATTGAGCGAGCCGGTGCGCAGCGAGCCGGGGATCACCAGTA
This sequence comes from Bradyrhizobium sp., assembly GCF_017881085.1. Taxonomy (GTDB): domain Bacteria; phylum Pseudomonadota; class Alphaproteobacteria; order Rhizobiales; family Xanthobacteraceae; genus Bradyrhizobium. The sequence continues at coordinate 4,018 of NZ_JADGRI010000104.1, read as the reverse complement.
TCTTCAGGGCGGACATGATTTAAGAATTGCGTTCCGGACGAACCAGCCGCGCAAGCGGCGCGCGGCTTGTGGCTTGCGTATCAGTCCTTGCGATACACCCAGACCCGCGCGGGCGGAAGGTTCATCCAGATGCGTTCAGAAGCTTCTGTGGACACGCCGGGCAGCGATTTCGGAATCGGGGGCGCCACCGAATAGGTGAATTGCACGAACGGCGCGCCGGGCGCGAGCGCGGCAAAGGCCTCGCGGATCAGTTTCAGCCGCGTCAGCATCGGCTTTGTCACGAGCGGCAGGCCGGAAACCACGGCGGAGGCAGGCGCGCTGAGGACGTTACGGAGTGAATCGCGGAGCGTATAAGCGTCGCCCTGCACCACCTTGGCGAGCGGATAGCGCTCGCGCAGCAGCGCGCAGAAGCCCGGATTATATTCGACCAGTACGAGACGCTTCTGATCCACGCCATGCTCGATCAGCGCGCTGGTGATCGCACCGGTCCCGGGTCCAAGTTCGACGACCGGCCCTTCGGATTTAACGTCGACATACTGCGCCATGGTGCGGGCCAATACCCGTCCCGACGGCATCACGGCGCCCATGTGCAGCGGCTTTTCGATCCATGAACGGAGAAAGCGAACCTCGTCGTCGAGACGAAGCGGCTTCTTCGACGCACGCACGGACGATTGCAAAGGCATGTCGCTACCAGGCGGGACCGCTCGCGCGGCAGGTGTCAGAAAATAGTCATAAAGACGTATAGGTCAGAGGCGATACGGTCAAGGCGGACCGTACTTAAGGGGCGGCGCGGGTGCCGAAGAAGTCCTTGACCTTGGTGAAGAAACCCGCCGCTTCGGGCTGTGTTGCACCCGAGGATAATTTTTCGAACTCGGCCAGCAGTTCCTGCTGCTTCTTGGTGAGATTCTGGGGGGTTTCGACCACCACCTGGACATACATGTCGCCGGTCTGGCGCGAGCGCAGCACGGGCATGCCTTTTGATGCAATGCGAAAGCGCCGGCCGGACTGGGTCCCGGAGGGGATTTTGACCTTGGTTTGGCCCTTGTCGATGGTCGGCACCTCAAATTCGCCGCCCAGCGCCGCCGTCACCATCGAGATCGGGACGCGGCAGTGCAGGTCGGCGCCATCGCGCTGGAAGAACTCGTGGCTTGCCAGCGACAGGAAAATGTAGAGATCGCCGGACGGACCGCCGCGGACACCGGCCTCGCCCTCACCGGCGAGCCGGATGCGGGTGCCGTCTTCCACGCCTTGCGGAATATTGACCGACAGCGTGCGCTCGCGCGTCACCCGGCCGGAGCCCGAGCACGACGGGCAGGGATCTTCGATCATCTGGCCGCGGCCCTGGCAGCCGGGGCAGGTACGCTCCAGCGTGAAGAAGCCCTGCGCCTGCCGCACCCGCCCCGCGCCGCCGCACGTCGAGCAGGTCTTCGGCTTGGTGCCGGCCTTGGCGCCGGTGCCCGAACAGGACTCGCAGGTGACCGAAACCGGGATTTCGATCTGGGCGGTCTTGCCGACGAAGGCCTCCTCCAGCGTGATTTCCATGTTGTAGCGCAGGTCGGCGCCGCGCTCGCGCCCGCCGCCGCGTCCGCGCTGTCCGGCCATGCCGAACAGATCTTCGAAGATATCTGAAAATGAAGAGGCAAAGCCGGCGCCGAAGCCGGGACCGCCGCCACCATGACCCTGTTCGAACGCGGCATGGCCAAAGCGGTCATAGGCGGCGCGCTTGTCGCCGTCCTTCAGCACTTCGTAGGCTTCGTTGATTTCCTTGAAGCGGATCTCGCTGGTGGCATCGCCCGGGTTCTTGTCCGGGTGCCACTTCATCGCAAGCTTGCGGAAAGCCGCCTTGAGCTTGGATTCGTCCGCGGTCCGCTCGACTTCAAGGGTTTCGTAGTAGCAGCGCTTGGTGGACATCCGTCAAACCCGCCCGATATTCGTCCTCACTCCGAAGGAACGCGCGTTAAGAATGCAGCCTTCGGCTTAACGAAAAATGACCCTCACTCTGCGAGACGCGACCCGGCGTGCTCTTCAGAATGAGGGTCATGGTCTAAGCTCGTCTAAGCAGACTTCTTGTTGTTCTTGTCGTCGTCGACCTCGGTGAACTCCGCGTCGACCACGTCATCGTCCTTTGCGGCATCCTTGGCCGCATCGCTCTCGGCCTGCTGCTTGTACATCGCCTCGCCGAGCTTCATCGAAACCTGCGCCAGCGTATCGGTCTTGGCCTTGATCGCGTCGGCGTCGTCGCCCTTCAGCGCTTCCTTCAGATCGCCGACGGCGTCCTCGATGGCGCGTCGATCGGTCTCCGGGATCTTCGAGCCATGTTCGGCCAGCGCCTTCTCGGTGGAATGCACCAGCGCATCGGCATGGTTCTTGGCGTCGACCGCGGCGCGGCGTTTCTTGTCCTCGGCCGCGTTGGCCTCGGCATCCTTGACCATCTTCTGGATGTCGGCTTCCGACAGGCCGCCGGAGGCCTGAATCCGGATCTGCTGCTCCTTGCCGGTCGCCTTGTCCTTGGCGGAGACGTTGACGATGCCATTGGCGTCGATATCGAAGGTGACCTCGATTTGCGGCATGCCGCGCGGCGATGGGGGAATGCCCATCAGATCGAACTGGCCGAGAACCTTGTTGTCGGCGGCCATTTCGCGCTCGCCCTGGAAGACGCGGATGGTGACCGCGTTCTGGTTATCCTCGGCGGTGGAGAACACCTGGCTCTTCTTGGTCGGGATCGTGGTGTTGCGATCGATGATCCGGGTGAACACGCCACCCAGGGTCTCGATGCCGAGCGACAGCGGGGTCACGTCAAGCAATAGCACGTCCTTGACGTCGCCCTGCAGCACGCCGGCCTGGATCGCAGCACCGATGGCGACGACTTCGTCCGGGTTGACGCCCTTGTGCGGCTCCTTGCCGAACAACTGTTTCACCACTTCCTGGACCTTCGGCATGCGGGTCATGCCGCCGACCAGCACCACTTCGCCGATTTCGCCGGCGGTCAGCCCCGCGTCCTTCAGCGCCTTGCGGCAGGGATCGATGGTCTTCTGGACGAGATCGTCGACCAGCGCCTCGAACTTGGCGCGCGTCAGCTTCATCGTCAGATGCTTCGGACCGGTCTGGTCGGCCGTGATGAACGGCAGGTTGATTTCGGTCTGCGTGGTGGACGACAATTCGATCTTGGCCTTTTCGGCGGCCTCTTTCAGGCGCTGCAAGGCAAGCTTGTCGTTGCGCAGGTTGATGCCCTGCTCCTTCTGGAATTCATCGGCGAGGTAGCTGACCAGCCGCATGTCGAAATCTTCGCCGCCGAGGAAGGTGTCGCCGTTGGTCGACTTCACCTCGAACACGCCGTCGCCGATTTCGAGAATCGAGATATCGAAGGTGCCGCCGCCGAGGTCGTACACCGCGATGGTGCCGGTCTTGGTCTTGTCCAGGCCGTAGGCGAGGGCGGCCGCAGTCGGCTCGTTGATGATGCGCAGCACTTCGAGACCGGCGATCTTGCCGGCGTCCTTGGTGGCCTGACGTTGCGCGTCGTTGAAATAGGCGGGAACGGTGATGACGGCCTGATCGACCTTCTGGCCGAGATGGGCTTCGGCGGTCTCTTTCATCTTCTGCAGGATGAAAGCGGAAATCTGCGAGGGCGAGTAGGTCTTGCCGTCGGCTTCGACCCAGGCATCGCCGTTGGACGCCTTGACGATCTTGTAGGGGACAAGCTTCTTGTCCTTTTCGACCATCGGATCGTCATAGCGGCGGCCGACGAGGCGCTTGACCGCGAAGAAGGTGCGCTCGGGGTTGGTCACGGCCTGGCGCTTGGCGGGCTGGCCGACGAGGCGCTCGCCGTCATCGCTGAAGGCGACGATCGACGGGGTCGTTCGCATGCCCTCGGCGTTCTCGATGACTTTCGCAGCCTTGCCATCCATTACGGCGACGCACGAATTCGTGGTGCCGAGATCGATCCCAATGACCTTTCCCATGGTCCTCATATCCTTCTTTTTGCGGCAGGTTGGCTGGGCCCTGACGGCGCACCAATCCA
>NZ_JADGRI010000103.1 GCF_017881085.1 Bradyrhizobium sp. | reverse complement strand
TCGTTCTACGCGGCGATGCGCATCCTGCCGCGCGAGCAGCGCGAGGCGATGTTTCAGATCTACAGCTTCTGCCGGCAGGTCGACGACATCGCCGATTCCGACGGGCCGCGGCCCGAGCGGCTCAAGGCGCTGCAGCAATGGCGCGACGATATCGACGCGCTGTACCAGGGCCATCCGCCGCCGCGGCTCTCCGATTATGTCGCCTCAGTCCGCAAATTCGATCTGAAGCGCGAGGATTTTCTGGCTATCGTCGACGGCATGGAGATGGACGTGCCGCAGGATATCCGCGCCCCCGATCTGGCGACGCTCGATCTGTATTGCGACCGCGTGGCGAGCGCGGTCGGCAGGCTGTCGGTGCGGGTGTTCGGACTTCCCGAGGCCGACGGCATTCAGCTTGCGCATCATCTCGGCCGCGCGCTGCAATTGACCAATATCCTGCGCGACGTCGACGAGGATGCCGGGCTCGGCCGGCTGTATCTGCCGCGCGAAAGCCTGCTGCTTGCCGGGATCACCAGCGATGATCCGGTGAAGGTGATCGCCGACCGGGCGCTGCCCAAAGTTTGCCTGCCGCTCGCCGAGCGGGCCAGAATGCATTTCCAGAAGGCCGATGAAGTCATGAGCCGCAACAAGCGGCGCGTGGTGCGCGCGCCGAGGATCATGTCGAAATATTATCGCGCGATACTGGATCTTCTCGTCGAGCGCGGATTTGCGCCCCCTCGCACGCCGGTCCGCGTCAACAAGATGGCCCGCATCGCCATTGTTCTCCGCTACGCGATCATCTGATGCAAAACACCGTTCATATCATCGGCGCCGGAATTTCAGGGCTCTCGGCCGCCATTCGGCTGGTCAATGCCGGTTTCATGGTGCACCTCCATGAGGCCACGCAACAGGCCGGCGGCCGTTGCCGCTCCTATTTCGACGCGGCCACCAACCTGACCATCGACAACGGCAACCACCTCCTGCTTTCAGGCAACCGTCACGCGCTGGCTTACGCGCGCTCGATCGGCACCGAGGCCGGGCTGGTCGGGCCGAAGCGCGCCCAGTTTCCGTTCGTCGATCTTGCCACCGGACAGCGCTGGCAGCTGGACCTCGGCGAGAGCCGGCTGCCGCTATGGGTGTTCGACGAGTCGCGCCGGGTGCCCGATACGGGTTTGCGCGATTATCTCGCGCTGATGCCTCTGATATGGGCAGCGCAGAGCAAGCTGGTCGGCAACGCGATCCCCTGCGAGGGGACGCTGTACCAGCGTCTGGTGCAGCCGCTGTTGCTGGCGGCGCTGAACGTCGACCCGCCGGAGGGCTCGGCGGGGCTCGCGGGCGCGGTGGTGCGCGAGACCCTGCTGGCGGGCGGCCAAGCCTGCCGGCCGCTGATCGCGCGCGAGGGTTTGAGCGCGGTCCTGGTCGAGCCTGCGATCAGGCTGTTGCAGGACAAGGGCGCCAGCGTCCAGTTCGGACACGAGCTGCGCGAGTTCGGCATGTCCGCAGGACGCGTCGGCGAATTGAAATTTGGCGGCGACAGCGTCGCCATCGGGCCCGACGACGCCGTGGTCATGGCCGTTCCGCCGCGCCCGGCGGCCTCGCTGCTGCCGGGGCTGAAGACGCCGACCAAGTTCCGGGCGATCGTGAACGCCCATTTCCGCTTCGATCCGCCCAAGGACATGCCGCCGCTGCTCGGCGTCGTCGGCGGGCTGGTGGAATGGCTGTTCGCGTTCCCCCAGCGCCTGTCGGTCACCATCAGCAATGGTGACCGGCTGGTCGATATGCCGCGCGAGGAACTCGCCCAGGCGATCTGGCAGGACGTCTGCAAAGCCGGCGGCGTGCAGGGCGACCTGCCGCCCTGGCAGATCGTGCGCGAGCGCCGTGCGACTTTCGAGGCCACGCCGGAACAGAATGCGCTGCGGCCGCGTGCGGCAACGGCTTGGAAAAACCTGTTTCTCGCCGGCGACTGGACTGATACGGGGTTGCCGGCGACGATCGAGGGATCGGTGCGGTCGGGAAACCGTGCCGCCGACCTCGTGCTTGCCATGCGGCGGTCCTGATCGCCTTAAAGCCTCTTCGAGCCAAGCGGAGACCGGTTCGTGTCAAGAAATCGCGTTAATTCAAGGACATGGAACGGTTTTTGGGTGTAACTTAGCAAGGCCAATACAGGAGATGTCGAGCCTGATGCATTCCGTCGATAAGTCAGCTGGAATCGAAGCCCGCCAAGCAGCGGGTCAAGCAGCCGGGCAAGCCCTGGAGGCGAGCATCGCGTCTGCGACGCGCGCGCTGCTCGGCTACCGTCAACCGGACGGGCACTGGGTGTTCGAACTGGAAGCCGATTGCACGATCCCGGCGGAGTACGTGCTGCTTCGCCACTATCTCGGCGAGCCCGTCGACACCTTGCTCGAAGCCAAGATCGCCAATTACCTGCGCCGGGTTCAGGGCGCCCATGGCGGCTGGCCGCTGGTGCACGACGGCGATTTCGACATGAGCGCCAGCGTGAAAGCCTATTTCGCGCTGAAGATGATCGGCGATGCCCCCGATGCCCCGCACATGGTGCGCGCGCGCGAGGCGATCCGCTCGCGCGGCGGCGCCGTCCACAGCAACGTCTTCACCCGCTTCATGCTGGCGATGTTCGGGGTGATGACATGGCGCAGCGTGCCGGTATTGCCGGTCGAGATCATGCTGCTGCCGATGTGGTCGCCGTTCCATATCAACAAGATCTCGTATTGGGCGCGCACCACGATCGTGCCGCTGATGGTGTTGGCGGCGCTGAAGCCGCGCGCGAAAAACGTCAGTGGCGTCGGCATCGACGAGCTGTTCCTGCAGGCGCCGCATTCGATCGGCATGACGGCGAAGGCGCCGCATCAGAGCTGGGGCTGGTTCCTGCTCTTCCGTGGGCTGGACAGCGTGTTGCGGGCGATCGAGCCGTGGTTTCCCAGGAAATCGCGCGCGCGGGCGATCGAGGCGGCCGTGGCCTTTATCGAAGAACGGCTCAACGGCGAGGACGGGCTGGGCGCGATCTATCCGCCGATGGCCAACACGGTGATGATGTACGAGGTGCTGGGCAAGGGAGCCGAGTATCCGCCGCGCGCGATCACCCGGCGGGGGCTCGACAAGCTTCTGGTGATCGGCGAGCACGAGGCCTATTGCCAGCCCTGCGTCTCGCCGGTGTGGGACACTTCGCTGACCTGTCATGCCCTGCTCGAGGCCGGCGGCGAGGAGGCGCTGGCCCCGGCCAAACAGGGTCTCGACTGGCTGAAGCCGAAGCAGGTGCTGGACGTCAAGGGCGACTGGGCGGTGAAGCGCCCCGAGGTGCGCCCGGGCGGCTGGGCCTTCCAGTACAACAACGACTATTATCCCGACCTCGACGACACCGCGGTCGTGGTGATGGCGATGGATCGCGTCCAGCGCGCCGACCAGAGCCACGAGTACGATGCCGCGATCGCCCGCGGCCGCGAGTGGATCGAGGGCATGCAAAGCCGCGATGGTGGCTGGGCCGCCTTCGACGTCAACAATCTCGAATATTATCTCAACAACATTCCGTTCTCCGATCACGGCGCGCTGCTCGACCCGCCGACCGAGGACGTCACCGCCCGCTGCATCTCGATGCTGGCCCAGCTCGGCGAGACCGTTCAGGGCAGCAAGACGGTAGCCGACGGGATCGCCTATCTGCGCCGCACCCAGCTCGCGGAGGGATCCTGGTATGGCCGCTGGGGGCTGAACTACATCTACGGGACCTGGTCGGTATTGTGCGCGCTCAATGCCGCGGGCGTCGACCACCAGGACCCGATGATGCGCAAGGCGGTGGACTGGCTGGTTTCGATCCAGAACGAGGACGGCGGCTGGGGCGAGGATGCCACCAGCTACAAGCTCGACTACCGGGGATTCGAGGGCGCCCCGACCACCGCCTCGCAAACGGCATGGGCCTTGCTTGGTCTGATGGCGGCGGGCGAGGTTGGGCACCCGGCAGTCGCCCGTGGCGTGCAGTACTTGATAGACACACAGGGCCAAAAAGGGCTGTGGGACGAGCAGCGCTACACGGCAACGGGCTTTCCTCGGGTGTTTTATCTACGCTATCATGGGTATCCGAAGTTCTTTCCGCTCTGGGCGTTGGCGCGGTATCGGAATCTGAGGAACACCAACAGCAGGGTGGTAGGGGTCGGAATGTGAAGTTGGGGGCGAGGGACGGCAGGTCCGCGGGCGGTCGAATTGACCCGCGGCCGGTATTGATTGTGACTGGTCTTGTGCAGGAGGCCCGCATCGCGGCCGGGCCCGGCATGACCGTCGTCTGCAGCAGTAGCGATCCGCAGCAATTGCGGGCCCTGCTCACGGTGTTCGACCCCACGACGATCAGGGGCGTCATCAGCTTCGGCGTTGCCGGGGGGCTGGATCCTTCATTGAAATCGGGTGACGTCGTGGTGGCGACCGAGGTGCTGGCCGGCGACACCCGCTGGCTGGCCGGCCTGCCGCTGAACGAAGAGATGATCGCCGGCGTGGCTCTTGGACGCCGGCGCGTGGTCAGGGGCAGCCTCGCGGGGGCCGAGCAGGTGGTCGTCGCCCGGCACGTCAAGGCCGCGCTGCACTCGGAGACGGGGGCTGCCGCCGTCGACATGGAGAGCCACATCGCAGCCGCCTACGCCGCCGAAGCCGATCTTCCCTTCGCCGCGCTGCGGGTCATCGCCGACCCTGCCAGCCGCGCCCTGCCGGCGCTGGCGATGTCGGCGATCAAGCCGAACGGCGATATCGATCTGCGCAAGGTGCTGCGCGGGGTGGCGCGCAACCCGATGACGCTGCGCGCGCTGGTCTCGACCGGAATCGATTTCAACCGCGCGCTGCGCTCGTTACGCGGCTGTCGAGGCTTTCTGCTCGGCGGCGAGAGCCTCGTCGCGGCGGATCTCTGACAGGCGCTTCTGCACCTCGGCGGAGAAGATATACTGCGCCGGGCGCTGGTGATCGAGATTGATCTCGGGCGCCATCGGACCGCTGGTGCGCACGCCGCGCAGCGCCACCCACATCGCCTTCAACGGATTGTTCAGGGCTGCGTTGGCCGCGGTCGGCTCGTAGCCGCAATGCGCCATGCAGTCGGCGCACTTCTCGTACTTGCCGGTGCCGTAGGTCTCCCAGTCCGTCGTCTCCATCAGTTCCTTGAAGGTCTGGGTATAGCCCTCGCCGAGCAGGTAGCAGGGCTTCTGCCAGCCGAAAATGTTGCGCGCCGGCATGCCCCACGGGGTGCATTCGTAGTTCTGGTTGCCGGCCAGGAAGTCCAGGAACAGGCCGGAATGCATGAAGTTCCACTTCTTCCCCTTGCCGAGCGCAAACACGTCGCGGAACAGCTTCTTGGTCTTGGTGCGGTTGAGGAAGTGCTCCTGGTCGGGCGCGCGCTCATAGGCATAGCCCGGCGACATTGAAACGCCGACGCCGAGTTCGGTGGTGAAGTCGAGGAACTTGGCGATGTCTTCGGCCGCATGGCCGTCGAAGATGGTGGCGTTGACGTTGACGGTGAAGCCGCGCGCCTTGGCCGCCTTGATCGCCGAGACCGCGCGGTCGAACACGCCCTTCTGCGACACCGCCTTGTCGTGATGGTCCTTCAGGCCGTCGAGATGCACCGAGAAGAACAGATAGGGCGACGGCTCGAACAGATCGAGCTTCTTTTCCAGAAGCAGCGCGTTGGTGCACAGCGAGACGAATTTCTTGCGCGCCACGAGGCCGCGCACGATCTCGCCGATCTCCTTGTGGATCAGCGGCTCGCCGCCGGGGATCGCCACCATCGGCGCACCGCATTCGTCGGCGGCATCCCAGCATTCCTGCGCCGACATGCGGCGATTGAGGATCGCGTCTGGATAGTCGATCTTGCCGCAGCCGACGCATGCCAGATTGCAGCGAAACAGCGGCTCCAGCATCAGCACCAGCGGATAGCGTTTCCGGCCCATCAGCTTTTGCTTGATGAGATAGCCGCCGATACGCAGTTCCTTGAAGAAGGGTATTGCCATTACAGATTTCTTTCTGGACTCACGAGAAATGGATCAGCCTGCCGCCAGTTCAGCCGGAAGCCGGAATTCGATATTTTCTTCACGCCCGGGCAGCACCGACACCTTCACCGGGCCGATCCGCCGCAACGCCTCGATCACGTCATCGACCAGCACCTCGGGCGCCGAGGCGCCCGCGGTGATGCCCACGGCCCTGGCGTCCTTCAGCCAATCCGGGTTGAGCTCGCTGCCATCGGCAATGAGATAACTCGCGACGCCGACCTCGGTGCCGATTTCGCGCAGCCTGTTCGAGTTGGAACTGTTGGCGGCCCCCACCACCAGGATAACGTCCACGAGCTTACTAAGGTCCCTTACCGCAGATTGGCGGTTCTGTGTCGCATAGCAGATATCCCTTATGTCCGGGCCTTGGATATCGGTAAAACGCCCCTGGAGCGCGCCAATGATGTCCTTGGTATCGTCCACGCTGAGGGTAGTCTGGGTGATGTAGGCGACGGGGGTGTCCCGGGGCAGGGTCAGCGCCGCCACGTCGTCGACGTTTTGGACCAGCAGCACCGGGCCTGGAACCTGACCCATGGTTCCCTCGACCTCGGGGTGCCCGGCATGGCCGATCAGGACCAGCGCCCGGCCTTTCGACATATAGCGCTTGCCCTGGTTGTGGACCTTGGTCACCAGCGGGCAGGTGGCGTTGAGAACCGGCAGGCCGCGGGCGGCCGCTTCCTCCTCCACGGTCCGCGCCACGCCATGGGCGCTGAACACGGTGACGGCGAGGGGCGGCACTTCCGACAGGTCCTCGACGAAGATAGCGCCCTTATTCTTCAGGCTTTCGACCACGTATTTATTGTGGACGATCTCGTGACGCACATAGACCGGCGGGCCGTATTTCTCGAGCGCACGCTCGACGATCTCGATCGCACGCACGACGCCCGCACAAAAGCCGCGCGGCTGGGCAAGATACACTTCCATGGGACGCCCGTTACGCAAGTTGCACCAAACTCATTTCTGCATCTTCCTCCAGCCGGGATATCTGCAATCTCCGCGCCATGCCTGCTCCCGCACCGGCACGTCCCCAAGCACATGGAGGGACAGGGCTTTGTCTCAAAAAACAGCCGGTTAGGAAAGCCGGCTCTCGAACACGGCGAACCAAAAGACGGTGAGGTTAATTCCGGTATTATGGTACAGTTTCGCGGAGGGGAGGCAATAAAGCTTGAAAACCCTCACTTGTTCGTCACTTTACCGCGAGCCGAAGCGGTCTATATCAGCATCTCGGCGCTCCGGTACCCTGCAGCGCCCTCGTCCCCGCGCCTTCAGGGAAAACATTAAAAAGCAACATTAGATCGGCTTGTGGAACTCCGGTAAAGAGCGGGCGTTTCCCGGCGCGCCGTTAACATTAGAAAGCAAGAATGTGCTGACCCGTATTGTCGTATCGATTGTCAAAGCCTGCACGCGGTTTGCTTCTCTTACGGTTCTGGTCGCACTCATTCTTGCGATAGCGGCGGGCTATTATACCGCCCGGCACTTCTCCATCAACACCGACATCAACACGCTGATTTCGGCCAATCTGGACTGGCGCAAGCGCGATAATCAGTTTGGCGAGGCCTTCGATCGCGACCGGACGATTCTGGCGGTCGTGGAGGCCCCGACGCCGGAATTGACCAGCTCGGCGAGCAAGGCACTGGCGGAGAGGCTGTCGGGCGACAAGAAGAACTTCGAATCGGTTCAGCCGCTCGGCTCCGGAGAATTCTTCGAGAAAAACGGGCTGTTGTTCCTGCCCGTGGCCGAGGTCGGCCAGCTGACCGGACAGTTCGAATCGGCGGCCCCGCTGATCGAAATCATGGCTGGCGATCCCAGCATTCGCGGATTGACCGGCGCGCTGGAAACCGGGCTCGCCGGGGTCAAGCGCGGACAGGTCAAGCTCGACAGCACCGAGCGGCCTTTCACCCTGATCGCCCAGACGGTCGAGAACGTGCTGAACAAGGGTTCCGCCACGTTCTCCTGGCGCGAGCTCGTCAGCGACAAGCCGTTGCAGGATTCCGACCGGCGCGCCTTCATCGAGTTCAAGCCGGTGCTCGACTTCAACGCGCTGGAACCCGGCAAGGCGGCGACCGATGCCATCCGGCAGGCGGCGAACGATCTCAATTTCGCGGGCGAGTATGGCGCGCGGGTGAGGCTGACCGGGCCGGTTCCGATCGCCAACGAGGAATTCGCCACCGTTCAGGACGGCGCCATCAGGAACGGAATCGGCACCGTCCTCGTCGTGCTGGTCATTCTCTGGATGGCGCTGCATTCGCCGAAGATCATCTTCGCGGTGTTCGCCAATCTCTTCATCGGCCTTTCCATCACCACGGCCGCCGGGTTGATGATGGTGGGTTCGCTGAACCTGCTCTCGATCGCGTTCGCGGTTCTGTTCGTCGGACTCGGCGTGGATTTCGGCATTCAGTACAGCGTCCGCTACCGCTCGGAGCGCTTCAAGACCGACGATCTGACGGGGGCGCTGGTGCAGGCGGCCGAGCGCTCCGCGGTGCCGCTGTCGCTCGCCGCGATGGCGACGGCGGCCGGGTTCCTGTCGTTCCTGCCGACCGACTACAAGGGCATTTCGGAACTCGGCGAGATCGCCGGCGTCGGCATGCTGGTGGCCTTTACCACCAGCATCACCGTGCTGCCCGCGCTCCTGAAACTGCTCAACCCACCCGGGGAAATCGAGCCGGTCGGCTACGCGTTCCTGGCGCCGCTCGACCGTTTTCTCGAAGACCATCGCGTCGCCATCATCGTCGGCACGCTGCTGATCGCGGTCGCCGGCCTGCCGCTGCTTTACTTCCTCCGCTTCGACTTCAATCCGATCAACCTGCGCAGTCCCAAGGTCGAATCGATCGCGACCTTTCTCGATCTGAGAAAGGACCCGAACACCGGCGCCAACGCCATCAATGTGATGACGAACTCGGAAGAGGACGCGAAAAAGATCGAAGCCCGACTGGAGAAGGTGCCGGAAGTGCTCCGCGTGATGTCGCTGGACACCTTTGTGCCGCAAGACCAGCCGGCGAAACTGAAGCTGATCGCGCAAGGCGCCAGGATTCTCAATCCCGCGCTCAATCCGGACTCCATCGACGACCCGCCGTCGGACGCGGAGAATGTCGAGGCCTTGAAGGGATCGGCGGATAGCCTGCGCAAGACCGCCGGCGATGCCAAGGGGCCGGGCGCGGTGGCGTCGCGGCGGCTGGCCGATGCGCTGTCGAAGCTCGCCGATTCCAGTCAGGCCACGCGCGACAAGACCCAGGCGATTTTCGTCAACCCGTTGAAGGTGGTACTCGACCAGCTTAAGAATTTGCTGCAGGCCCAGCCGGTCAGCCTGAAGACGCTGCCGCCGGATCTGGTCAGTCAGTGGAAGACCAAGGACGGGCTGCAGCGCGTCGAGGCGCTGCCGCGCGGCGATCCCAACGACAACGATACGCTGCGCAAGTTTGCCGCCGCCGTTCTCGCCGCCGAGCCGAACGCGATCGGCGGGCCGGTCTCGATTCTCAAATCCGGCGACACCGTCGTGAAGGCCTTCATCCACGCCGGCATCACGGCGCTGCTGGTGATCGGGTTCCTGCTCTGGCTGGCGTTGCGGCGGATCACGGACGTGCTCCTGACGCTGGTGCCGCTATTGGTGGCGGGCGCGGTGACGCTGGAAATCTGCGTGCTGATCGGAATGCCGCTCAACTTCGCCAACATCGTCGCGCTGCCGCTGTTGCTCGGCGTCGGGGTCGCTTTCAAGATCTATTATGTCACGGCCTGGCGATCGGGCAGAACGAATCTGCTGCAATCGAGCCTGACGCGGGCGATCTTCTTCAGCGCGATGACGACGGCGACCGCGTTCGGAAGCCTCTGGCTGTCGAGCCACCCGGGAACCGCGAGCATGGGCAAGCTTCTGGCGCTGTCGCTCTTCACCACGCTCGCTGCCGTCCTGCTGTTCCAGCCGGCGCTAATGGGAAAACCCCGCGATGTCGGGGAGTAGACAGATATCGCCGACCTGATCGGCGGGCTGCGCCGTCGCCTGTTTCTGACCTTTGGCGGCCGGATTCACCGATCCGGTGGTCTTGGGCGCCGCGGCCGGCTTCGCGGCGGCGGCTTTGGGCGCCGCGCTTGGGGTCGTCGGTCCGCCCTTGGCCATGCTGTTGGCGGGGCTCGAGGGTATGGGAGGTGCGACACGGGTCCAGGTTTCGCCGCCGCAGAGAAAGCCCAGCACGCAGCCCTGGATCTCGAGATGGTCGGCATCGACCGGCTTGATCGTCGAACTGTAGAATTGCCCGTCCTTGGCGTTATAGACTTGGCCTTCCCACGCATCGGTGCCGGGCTTCTTCTTCATGTCGATCAGGATCGGCATCCCAAGGCTCGGCCTGTTCTGTTTTGACACATCGGGATTGTGAATATCGCGGCCGCCCGGTGTCTGTTCCCAGGCGACGGCGCCCCACATGCTGCCGTTGCATTGTGCAACCCGGATGTTGGCGACGCCATCGGCGACTTTCCAGTCGCCGGTGGGATCGACAGCGAGTGCCGGCGCAAGACCTGTCACCAAAACTATTCCTGAATATACTACTTTACGCATGATCTTTCGGGGGCAGTGCAACATTGTCTGAACCTATGCTTAAGTAGTGATCCGAACGGAGGCAAAACGCCGCATTGAGCGTTTTCGCCTGACGAATTCAGTTGACGAAATGGCCATCAACCGAAGTATGTAGCTGATGCTATATTCAAATCTAGACGTTTCCGAGATGTTTGTGGACCGCCAGGCGCAGCGCAGTTCCATGCATGCGCGCCACTTAAATGAGCAGCTGGTGCGGGTGCTCAAGACCATCGGTTACGACGTCGGTTTTCAGAAGGGGCAAGGCCAGTATCTCTATGATCGCGAGGGTGCGCGCTATCTCGACCTACTGAGCGGTTTTGGCGTTTTTGCGATTGGCCGGAACCATCCGGCGCTGCGTCAGGCCTTGAAGAGCGTGCTCGACAGCGACCTGCCCAATCTGGTGCAGCTCGACGTGTCGACTCTCGCCGGCGTGCTCGCGGAACGCCTGCTGAAATTTGTGCCTTATCTCGACAAGGTGTTTTTCGCCAATTCGGGCGCCGAATGCGTCGAGGCGGCGATCAAGTTCGCCCGCGGCGCCACCGGGCGGCCGGGCATCGTGTATTGCGCCCACGCCTTTCACGGCCTGTCCTACGGTGCGCTGTCGCTAACCGACGATCCCAATTTCCGTGCCGGCTTCGAGCCGCTGCTGCCGGGGTGCACGCCGATCCCTTTTAACGATCTCGCGGCGCTGGAGCAGGCGCTGTCGTCGCGCCAGGTCGCCGCCTTCATCGTCGAGCCGATCCAGGGCAAGGGCGTCAACATGCCTACCGACGAGTTCCTGCCGGGCGCCGCCGCGCTTTGCAGGAAATACGGCACGCTGTTCGTCGCCGACGAAATCCAGACCGGGATCGGCCGCACCGGCCGTTTCCTCGCGGTCGAGCACTGGAATGTCGAGCCCGACATGGTGCTGCTCGCCAAGGCGCTGTCGGGCGGCCATGTTCCGGTCGGGGCGCTCCTGACCCGCAAATCCATCTTCGACAAGATCTTCAACCAGATGGATCGCGCGGTCGTGCATGGCTCGACGTTTGCGAAAAATGATCTGGCGATGGCGGCCGGCATCGCCACGCTTGAGGTGATCGAGTCCGAAAAACTGATCGAGGCCGCCGCCAAGCGCGGCGCCGAGCTCCGGCTGGCGCTGACCCGGATGGTTCCCGGCTACGAATTGCTGAAGGAAGTACGCGGCAAGGGACTGATGATCGGCGTTGAGTTCGGGCCGCCGAAATCGCTGCGGCTGAAGGCGTCGTGGAGCGTGCTGGAAACCGCCAACAAGGGCTTGTTCTGCCAGCTCATCACCGTGCCGCTGTTCAAGGATCACAAGATCCTGACGCAGGTCTCCGGCCACGGCAGCCATACGATAAAACTGTTGCCGCCCCTGACCATCACCGAGGAAGACTGCAACTGGATCGAGACCGCGTTCGACACCGTGATCGCCTCCAGCCACAAGGTCCCCGGCGCGATCTGGTCGCTCGGCAAGACGCTGGTCGACAACGCGGTGCGCAAATCGGCTTGACCAGGCTCTCGTCGTCCCTGCGAAAGCTTTCGCAGGACGAGGAGAGAGATTGCGAAGACCCGCCGCATCACACGACAGTTCAAGACTCACCCCGCGCTTGTCTTCATCGCCGTCTGGAACTTGTCGCTGAACTCGGTGAGTTCGTCGGCGGCGATATCGCTCACGGCCCAGTAGTTCAGCCCGCCCTCGCTCCAGCTTCGGATATTGAATCCCTGAAACGTTTCGGTCCTCGCCGCGCGGGTCTCGCTGTTCGCGGTCTGCGCGACGAAGAGGTTGATCACGTGCAGGCGGCGGCGGTAGACGATGGCGCCGACGGGGCGGGCGTCGACATAATCGAGCCGGCCGCCGATCAGCGTGAAGCCCAGCGCGGTGAGGTCGATCACCGGCGGCGCGACGTCGAGCCTGCCGTTGAACCAGGGTTTTACGGTGTGCTGGTCGGTCGAGAGCACGTCGGTGAGATGTCCGGCCTGCAGCGAGCGCAGATGCGCCGAGACGATCTCGGAGGTGATGCGGGATTCGTCGTCGTTGCGCAGCACGATGGCGACCAGGCCGGTGGCTGCGATCGCCGAGACCGCCGATCCCATCGCAAAGCCCCGCAGCACCGCGCGCCGGCTCGGCGCCTGGGCTTGCGGCAACGCCGCCTCGATCCGCCGGCGCAGCGCCACAGGCGCGGTGTAACGCAGGTCGGCATCGGCGATCGCCTGGTGCATTTCGCTGATAGCGGCAAGTTCGGCGGTGCAGCGCGGGCAGGTGGCGATATGCGCTTCGACCTCGCGCGCGTGCCCGGCGTCGAGTTCGCCGTCGACCAGCGCGTGCAGGAGAATTTCAGCCTCGTCGCAGGTCATTTCGGTGGCTCCTGTTCCGCCATCCATGCGGAGCGCAGCATGGCGCGGGCGCGCGCGAGACGCGACATCACGGTGCCCACAGGCACGTCCGCGAGATCGGCGATCTCGCGATAGGAAAGGTTCTGGATTTCGCGCAGGACGAAGGTCTCCCGGAACGGTTCGGCCAGCGCGCTCACCAGCCGGCGGATCGTGCTGGCGTCGCGCTGGCGCAGAATGTGGGTTTCCGGCGTTTCCGGCGCCTCGCTCCACAGCGGCGTCTGCTCTTCCTTGTCGGCGACGTCTTCGATGGCGCCGGTGGGTGAACTGGCGCGCCGGGCATATTCGGCGCGGCAGACATTGCGCAGGATCGCCAGCAGCCAGGGCTTCATCGCCGGCCCGCGATAACTGTCGAAATGCTTCAGCGCCCGCAAGTAACATTCTTGCACGGCGTCCTCGGCATCGCTGGCGTCGCGCAGCAGATAGCGCGCCAGCGTGTAGACGTCGTCAAGATGCGGCAACGCCGCGTCGCGAAAGCGCCGCGCCTTCTCGGGATCGTCGTTGGCCGCGTTGACCGGCATCGCGCTTGGCCCGGCTTTCGTCGAAAACGTTGCTGCCCGGCCGGCTTCGATCCACCGGCCGGGCAGTGCTGTGATGCCTTGGTTCGTCGGGCTATTCAACCTTGATCATTCCGGTCATGTGCGGGTGCAGCGAACAAAAATACTTGTAGTCGCCGGCCGCCGTGAAGGTGAACGAAAAGCTGTTGTCGGTATCGAGCGTCTTCGACCTGAACTTTCCCGCGGAGACCACCGTGTGGGGTATGTCGTCGTGGTTGGTCCAGGTCACGGTCGTGCCGACCTTCACCGTCAGCTCCGCCGGCGCAAAGGTGAAATTGTCGATCGTCACGTTGGTCGTCGGATTGGCATCCTCGGCGTAAGCGTGGGCGCCGCCGAGACACAGGGAAATCGCCGCGGCGATGGCAAGTCTGCCAAGGCTGCGCAGGGTTACGGACATCATCTCACAACTTCCCTTTAGCCCTGCAGCGGCGTGTCGATGATCGCGAGGCGCTGATCGCCCGGCTTGAAGTTGATGCTGGCGACGCCGAGCAAGGTGCGAAGCTTGCTGTCTTCGACCTTCATCGGGCCGGGCGAGGGCGCGGTGCCCGGCGCCGGCTGCGGGAAGGCGGTCGAGCGCGCGGTGTGGAAGGTGACGTTGCCCTCGACCTTCTGCATCACCTGGTGGATGTGGCCGTTCAGCACGGTCACCGAGCCGAAGCCCTTGAGGTAATCCAGCGCGCGGGCGCCGTCCTCGGTGCCCCAGCCCCATTGCGGATACACCGTCCACAGCGGGATATGGGCGAACACCACGATCGGGGTGGATGTCGATTTTCCCTTGAGGTCGTCCTCCAGCCATGCGAGCTGCTCGGCGCCGAGATTGCCCAGCCCGCCGGCCTTGAGGTCCACCACATTGACGAGGCCGATGAAGTGGACGCCGTTGGCGTCGAACGAATACCAGCCTGCGCCCTTGGCGCCCTTGCCATAGCGCTCCTTGTAGAACTTGACTTCTTCATCGAGGAAGTCGTGCTCGCCCGGCACGTAATGCACGTCGAGCTTGGCCTGCGAGATGATGCGGTCGGCATCGTCGAACTCGGCCGCCTTCGACAGATGGCTGATATCGCCGGTGTGGATCATGAACGACGGCTTTACCGGAATCGCCTTGACCCGGTTGATGGCTTCCTCGAGCGTGCCGAGCGCGTTCGGATTGGCCGGCTTGTCGAAGCCGACATGGCTGTCGCTGATCTGCAGGAAGGTCAGCCCGGCCGGCTCGGCGGCCAGCGCGGAATCGACCAGCCCCAGCGAACGCGGCACGCCGCCGGAAATGGTCCACAGCACGCCGGTACCGGCCCAGGTCATGCATTCCAGTACCTTGCGGCGGCTGACGCCGGGCTTGTCTTCATGATGATCGTGATCGCTCATCGCCTGTTCTCCTCGGACCCTTGATTGGGTTTCCAGGGGCTTGATCGGGCGGGGGCGGGTTTATTCCCGGCCCGGCGGGATCGGCGGGCCAAATCGATGACGATTTCGTGAGGAAGAGATGGGTGGTGCACTTGCGAAACCCATCGGTTTGGCGCTGGTTTTCGGTGTTCGAGCGGGTGCGACAGGTATCGCTACGCTCCACCCATCCTTGTATTAGCGCGATCTGAAGCCTTGAGGGCCATTCACGGCCTGCTCGGCTCCTGACATACAGACGAAGAGGGCCAGCCTAAATTGACGACCACTTCCATTTCCAATGTCGCATGCTGACCTAAATGGCCTTCGGTCGGGTTACTTGCAGGTGGGAGATTGAGATGGACCATCGAACCGTGCGGATGGCGCTGGAGCGCCATTGGAATGCTTCGGATGCGAGCGATTTCGAGGTTGAACATGAAATCTACCGCGAGGATGCCGTACTTGATTATCCGCAATCGGGCGAGCGGATCCGCGGCCGGAACAACATTCAG
>NZ_JADGRI010000348.1 GCF_017881085.1 Bradyrhizobium sp. | reverse complement strand
AATGGAAACTGAGCCACCCGCGTCCGCCCCGC
Organism: Bradyrhizobium sp.; assembly: GCF_017881085.1. Classification (GTDB taxonomy): domain Bacteria; phylum Pseudomonadota; class Alphaproteobacteria; order Rhizobiales; family Xanthobacteraceae; genus Bradyrhizobium. The sequence continues at coordinate 5,373 of NZ_JADGRI010000348.1, read as the reverse complement.
CCGCTCGACTCTGCACGTCGTGCGGGCAACCAATGAAACTTCTGAGCAAACTTAAAGGCTTTGGACGGCACCCGGCGATCACCGTATTCCGCTGCGACCCATGCAAGCGGGTTCACGCGGATCAAGAGTGAGGCCGCGAGCCGTTCGCTGTGGAGGATTGGTGAATTAGAGTTTCAGAATTAGCGCACATAAAGCAGACCGATCGCCCGGCCAGCCTCTGGCGTGGCGTCCGGCGCCATCACGCCTTTGCGCAAACTCTGCAGCTCATCAAGCGCGCCATCCAGAGCCTTCACCACTTCGCCCTGTGCGACCACGCCCTTGCGTTCTAGCAGCGCAAGAATGTGCTTCAGCGCCAGGCCTGTGCCACGATAGTGCGCGCCGCACCAGCTTCTCAATAGTGACTCATCGCGCCGGGATTGCTAACGGTTGGACATTCTGGGGTTTTCGGCGAAGGGCGTGACCATGGTCAGCAGTACTGCATCTCTGTCGGACACGTGGAGGGTAGGTGTCCTGTTCTCCCGCACGGGGCTGACGGCCGTCACCGAGACCGAGCACTTCCTGGGAACGGCCCTGGCGATCCAGGAAATCAACCAGGCCGGCGGAGTCCTCGGGCGCGAAATCGAAGTAGTCGCCTACGATCCTGAATCGGACCCGGAGACCTATCGCCGTCTGGCCGATCGTCTTTTGACCGATGACGGCATTTCCGTGATCTTCGGGTGCAGCTCGTCGGCGCAACGCAAGGCGGTGCTGCCGGCGATCGAACGCCGCAACGGACTGTTGTGGTATCCGTCGCTCTATGAGGGCTTCGAATATTCGCCCAACGTGATCTATACCGGGGCGTCGCCAAATCAGAACAGCTTTCCGCTCGCCGAATATCTCGTCCGTAACCATGGGCGTCGGGTGCTCATGGCTGGCTCGGACTACATCTATCCGCGTGAATCGAACCGCATCATGCGCGATCTCGTCGAATCCTACGGCGGCAAAATCGTCGATGAAGTCTACGTTCCCATGGCGGCGTCTGAGCAGCGCCTGCGCGAGATCGTAGTGCGGGCCAAGGAGTTGGCGCCGGATGTGGTGTTCTCGACCATTGTCGGACGCTCCGCGCAGATGTTTTATCGGCTCTACCGCGAGGCCGGGCTCGATCCGGCATCGATGCCGATTGCCAGCTTGACCATGGCCGAAGGCGAGGTGCAAGTTATCGGAGCGGCGCTGTGCGAGGGACACATTACGGCGGCGACGCATTTCGGGTCGCTGCGAGGCTCCAGCAATCGCCGGTTTGCGGAAAACTTTCATCGCGCCTTTGGCGCCGACAAGCCGATCAGCATGTGGAGCGCCGGCGCCTATGCCCAAGTGAATCTGTTCGCGCTGGCGCTGGAGCGGGCCGGAACGCTCGACACCCAGCGGCTGGTCGAGGCGGCGCTCGGCCTTTCGTTCGAGGCGCCAGAAGGCACCATCCAGATCGATCCCGAGAACAACCATACCTGGTTGACGCCGCGGATCGGCCGGGTTCGGCGCGACGGCGGATTCGATGTGGTCTGGGAAGCCAAGGCGGCGGTGAAGCCGGATCCCTATCTCGCGGTATCGCCGCTCGGCGGGCGTTGGATCGGAGAGGAGATATCGGTCGCATGAAGCCAGGCATCCGCCGCCTCATTGAAGAGCTGCGCGGCGCGCGCGTCCTGGTCGTGCACCCGCGCGACGCTGAAGGCGATGCGCTGCTCGATCAGCTGAAGCGCATCGGCTGCAACGTGCGCGGAATATGGCCACCGCCGGTCGAATTACCCAAGGACATCGACACGGTGTTCCATCTGGTAGAAACCGCGGAGACGCCGGCTTTCGTCGCTTCTGCGTCCGACGACGGGCCGACCTTCGTCGCGATCGTCGACTACGAGAATCCGACGGTGCTGCGGCGGCTGCTCGACAGCAACGCGCACGGCGTCATCAACAAGCCGATCCGCTCGTTCGGCATCCTCTCCTCGCTTGTGCTCGCCCGCTCGCTGCACGGTTATACCCGGCGCCTGGAGGGAAAAGTGCAGAAACTCGAAGAGACATTGAAGGCGCGCCGCGATGTGGACAAGGCGGTGAAAATCTTGGTGACACTCAAGAAGATCGGCGAGGCCGAGGCCTATGAATTGATCCGCGCGCAGGCGACGCAGAAGCGATTATCGATGGCCCAGATCGCCATCACCATCATCGGCGCGCAGGATGTGATGGCAGGCCTTGGTTTGATCGACGAACTCTGAGACGCTAGGTCGTTTGCACAATACGTCATCATCGCTGCCGATAATTCGATCCCGCGCCATGATTGACATTGGGATCGCGTTACTGCTGTAATTCGAACGTTGGCGGTGTTCGACCTTTGCGGTCGAGATCGTCACGGCGGCCGGTCGGCCGCTTCAACATCTGGCTATGTAGCCCTCGATCGGTGCCTGACGGCGCTATCGGGGTTTTTTTGTTTTGCTCGCACCAGGGAGTTTGGCGCGATGACCTCGCAGGTCTCTACCTCACCAGCGGCCGGATCGATCAAGGTCGCCTGTATACAGATGCAACCGGTTTTCGGCAACGTCGCCGCCAATGTCGCGCACAGCCTGGAACTGATCGATCGGGCCGCGTCGCAAGGCGCCGACCTCGTCGTGCTGCCGGAATTGTCCAATACCGGTTACATGTTCGCCTCGCGCGAGGAGGCATTCGGCCTTGCCGAGCACATTCCCGGCGGGCCGTCGGTTGACGCCTGGGCGGAGCGCGCGGCGCGGCACGGCATGCATATCGTCGCGGGCATTACCGAACGATCCGGGCCTGATCTCTACAACAGCGCCGTCGTGATCGGCCCCGAAGGCTATATCGGCACGTTCAGGAAAGTGCATCTCTGGAACGAGGAGAACTTGTTCTTCGAGCCCGGCAATCTTGGCTTTCCCGTATTCCACACGCCGATCGGCCGAATAGGCGTTGCGATTTGCTACGACGGCTGGTTCCCGGAGACGTTCCGGCTCTGCGCCCTGCAGGGCGCGGATATTGTCTGCGTGCCGACCAACTGGGTTCCTATTCCCGGGCAAGCCGAAGGGCGTGAAGCCATGGCGAACATCCTGGCGATGGCGGCGGCCCATTCGAATTCGATCTTCATCGCCTGCGCCGATCGCGTCGGCGTCGAGCGGGGGCAGCCCTTCGAGGGCCAGAGCCTGATCGTCAGTTACACCGGATGGCCTGTCGTCGGGCCGGCCAGCCGGGACGCGGAAGACATCCTCATCGCCGAAGTCGATCTCGGCGAGGCCCGGCGTAAACGCAATTGGAACGCCTTCAACCAGGTTCTGCGTGATCGCCGCGCCGACGTCTATGACGAGATGCTCGGCTCCGGTGCGAAGCGCGGCTGGTACTGATCCCCATCGTCTCGCATCCCGTACGTCCACTTAACCCCAGGAGTATTGATCCATGACACCCACTCGTTCGTTCTCGGCTTTGCTTGCCGCCGCGGCCTGCACCACGCTCCTCGCTGCTCCCGCACTTGCCGCGGAGCCGATCAAGATCGGCGTGCCGGTCGGCCTGTCCGGCGCCAACAGCGTCGTCGCACCCTCCGTGGTGCAGTCGGCCCAACTCGCCGTCGAGGAGATCAACGCAAAGGGCGGGGTGCTTGGCCGTCAACTGGCGCTGGAAGTCGCCGATGACGCCTCGGGCGCGGCCGGCGCGCAGAAGGCGTTCGACAGCCTCGTGTTTCAAAAGAAGGTCGACGTGCTGATCTCGATGGAGACGAGCGCGGCGCGCAACGCGGCGCTCCCGATCGTGGCGCGCGGCAAGGTGCCCTACATCTATACGTCGTTCTATGAAGGCAAGTCCTGCAGCCCGTTCATGTATGTCAATGCCTGGGTGCCGGAACAGCAGGTGCCGCCGATCGTCGATTTTTTCAACAAGGAAAAGGGCGCCAAGAAGTTCTTCCTGATCGGCTCAGACTACGCGTTCGGTCGCGGCATGCTGGCCTTCACCAAGGCCTATATCGAGAAGACCGGCGGCAAGGTGGTCGGCGAGGAATATCTGCCGATGGACGGCAGCGACTGGACATCGATTATCTCGAAACTGAAGAGCGCGGCGCCGGATGCGCTGATTACGTCGACGGCCGGCGGAGCGCCGAACGTCACCCTGACCAAGCAACTTCGCGCCGCCGGCGTCGCGCTTCCCTATGGCAACCTCGCGGTCGACGAGGGCACAGCCAAGGGCATGGGGACCGACGCCGAAGGCATCTATCTCTCGGCCTCCTATGTGACCGGCATTGACAGCGCCGCCAACAAGAGCTTCCTGGCCGCCATGCAGAAGAAATTCGGGGCCGAGCTGAAGACCCCGAACGATCTTTCGGTACCGGAATATGAAGCGGTCTATGCTTACAAGGCCGCGGCGGAAAAGGCCGGCAGCACCGAGGAGGCCAAGGTCCTGAAGGCGCTCGGCGAGGTCTCGGTGGAAGGTCCGCGCGGCAAGATCGAGATGTCAAAGCAGCATCACGCGCCATTGACCATGTATCTCGGCCAGGTGCAGGCTGATGGTTCGGTGAAGGTCATCAAGAGCTTTCCCAATGTCGATCCGGGCGCGCAGTGCCCGAACCTGAAGCCTTGACGTGAAACGCCGGCGGCGGAGGAGGGAACTGCCTTCTTCCGCCCCGGCTCAATTCGGTTCGTCCGCATGATCACGCTCGCCCTCGACATTGTCACCACCGCTGCGATCCTCTTCATCGTTTCCGCCGGTCTGTTGATCGTGTTCGGCGTGATGAAGATCATCAATTTCGCGCACGCGTCCTTCATCACCGTCGGGGCCTACGCCGCGCTGGTGGCCTCACGCCTCGGGCTGCCGCCGGTGCTGGCGCCCGCGCTGGCTTTTCTCGCGGGCGGGCTGATCGGGGCCGTTGCCGAGCGCGTCGTGGTGCGGCGGCTTTACGGCCGGCCGCTGGATGCAATCCTGGCGACCTGGGGGCTGAGCATCGTGATCGGTCAGTTGGTGACGCTCGGCTTCGGGCGCGAAGTGCAGTTCGTGCCGTCTCCGATCTCCGGGACGGTGATGATCCTGGGCGAGGACTATTCGGGCTATCGTCTGTTGATGGTGGTGGCGGCGATCGTGATCGCCGCCTTGTTCACTGGGCTTCTCAACGGCACGCGGCTCGGTCTTTCCACACGCGCCGTGATCATGAACGAGACGCTGGCGCAAGGCTTGGGCATCGACAGCACACGGGTCCGCCTGATCACCTTCGGCATCGGTTGTGGTCTCGCCGCGACCGCGGGCGCCCTGATCACGCCGCTGGCCAGCGTCGATCCCAATATGGGGCTGTCCTGGCTGATCGGTGCCTTCATGCTGGTGATGATTTCGGGCGGCTCGCTGCTGACGCTCGGACTGTCCTGCATC
>NZ_JADGRI010000347.1 GCF_017881085.1 Bradyrhizobium sp. | reverse complement strand
CCGGCATGGTGGTGGGGACCGGCGCTTGAGGTGGTTTGCGTGCGGCAACCGATGCCGGCCGACTGGTGCGCCCGACTCGAATTGCCCGATGGCTCCACGCTCGCGGATGGCGCGGAGGTCTTTCTCAAGAGCCTGGCTGACCAGACATCGCTGCCCTGGCCCGGCGGTTTTCCCGGCCATGCAGGCCATTCGGACCCGGCCTAGCTATCAGCGCCCCGCCGCGGCATCTTTGCGCTTTGGCTGCCGTGCGGTTTTTCCAGGGGGACCTTCCGCTGCAGGCTGAAGCGGTGGAGCCACCCTTAGAGGCGCGGAGCCAAGTAGGGCGGTCAATTGTTGTGACGGAAGCGGCTTGCTGAACAGGTAACCTTGCATTTCATCGCAGGCGTGGTTGCGCAGGAACCTTTCCTGCTCGGTAGTCTCTACGCCTTCGGCAACGACCTTCATCCCCAGTGCCTTGCCCATGCTGATGATCGCCTGTGCGATGGCCTGATCCTCGGAATCATTGGGCAGGTCGCGAACAAATGAGCGGTCGATCTTGATGGTGTCGATCGGGAACTGCTTCATCAGGGACATCGACGAATAGCCCGTTCCAAAGTCATCGATCGCAAGCCGGATGCCGCGGCTCTGGATCGAGTCGAGCACTTTGACCGCCCGGGGGACGTTCCGCATCACCATGCTTTCGGTAACCTCCAGTTGCAGCAACACTGGAGACATGCCACTTGCCGCCAGCGCCTCGTCGATATCCTGCAACAGGCGGTCATCGGCGAATTGCCTCGGCGAGAGATTGACGGCCATCGATATCGGCTCCAGCCCGCGACGCTGCCAGGCCATATTTTGCGCGCAGGCTTCCTTCAACACCCAACGGCCGATCGGAACGATCAAGCCGGTTTCTTCGGCGAGCGGTATGAATTGCATGGGCGGCAGCACGCCGAGATCGGGATGAGTCCAGCGCAACAGTGCCTCGACGCCGGTTATCTGCCCGGTCGCCATATCGACTTTCGGCTGATAATGCAGCGCGAATTGATCGCGGTCGAGGGCACGGCGCAGGGCGACTTCCAGCGTCAGGCGCTCGATCGACTGGGTTTTGATTTCCCTGGTGAAGAAGCGGAAGCCGTTCTTGCCTTCTTCCTTGGCGAGGTACATCGCCATGTCGGCATTCTTGGTCAGCGTCTGCACATCGGCGCCATCGGAAGGATACATCGCGATACCGATGCTGGCCGTGGTGTGGCACTCATGGCCGCTCAGTTGCAATGGCTGGCTGAGAACGGACAACAGGTTGCCGGCGACGCATTCGACGTCATCGTTCTCCGCGGCTTCCTCGAGAATGACGACGAATTCGTCCCCGCCGAGCCGCGCCACGACGTCGCTCGAACGCAGCGATTGACGCAGCCGACCGGCTATCTCAACCAGCAAGATGTCGCCGGCGTCATGTCCAAGCGAATCGTTGATGACCTTGAACCGGTCGAGATCGATGAAAAGCAGTGCAAAATGCCGCTGGTGGCGGTGCGCCGCCTCGATCGCGTAGTGGAGCAATTCGTTGAACGTTTCCCGGTTGGGGAGATTCGTCAGGCTATCGTGCGTCGCGAGGTATTCGATACGCTCGTCGGCCTTGGTTTTTTCGTCCGCGCGGTCGAAGTTCTCGAGGGCGAACGACACGTTGTCGGCCAGCCGTTGCAAGAGTTCGGCGAATTCGGGCGTAAACGTGTCTTTTTCGGCGGACAAATAAATCATGACGCCGACCGCCTGCCCGCGAACCAGCAATGGAAATGCGGCGCCTGATCTTGCCCCGTCGCCACGAACAATGGCATGGAAAACACTAACGCGCTGGTCGCTCAGATAGTCATTGGCGATGCAGGCCTGCCGCGTGCGGAAAGCGGTGCCGGCGAGCCCGCGTCCCTCGGGACGATCGGCGCAGATCGAAAGCCTGACGTTTCGCGTCGTATTCGCGGTCGGTCCGGCTGCGGCGACGTTGTCGAGGAAATCGCTGCCGGGATTGGCCATCGCGATCGTCGTGGAGGTGAACTTGCCGCCGTCCGACGCGGCCACGCATACAAGTTCGAACAACTCCGTGCGGGATTTGGCTCGCATGATTGCTTCGTTGGTCGCGCTGAGGGCCGCGAACATTCGCGTTAGCCGTTCCTTTTGTTCCTCTGTCTTCGCCTTTTCGTCGGCACGGTCGAAGTTATCGAGTGCGAACGAGACATTCTCCGCCATTCGCGCAAGCAGCGCGACAATCTCTTCATCCGCAGCCCAGGATCTGCTCACAAAGAACATCCATACGCCGACGCTCTTGCCGGCCTTGATCAGCGGAAGCGCGACGCAAGCCACGACGCCGGTCTGGCGTCCCATCTGCTGCCACGGCCGGCCCTGCGCCGAATTGAGGATGTCGTCGTTGACGCAAGGCTTCTGCGTTCGAAATGCGTTGCCGCACACGCCGGTGCCGTAGACATTGTCCGGATCGATCGAGAAGCGCGTCCGGGTGATCAGTTCGACAATTTCACCGGTACCGGCAACCGGCTTCAGCCAGATCGAATCCGGCTCCGCAAGCAGGACTACCGCGGCAACGGATTTTCCGCTGTGGACGGCGGCATCGCAAACAAGCTGGTGGAGTTCCTGCGCCGTCTTGGCGCGAAGAATTGCTTCATTGGTGGCGCTTATGGCGCCGAACATCCGGTTCAGCCTTCGCATGGCTCGCTCGCCGCTCTTGCGCGCAGCCTCGTGTTCGAAATTGTCGAGCGCATATGAAATGTTCGCCGACATGCGCTCGAGAAGCGAGACGATCTGCTCGTTCAGCGACCCGGCTTGGTGCCGGGTGACGAGCAGAACGCCGACGCAGCGACCGTTGCAAGTCAAGGGCAACGCCACTGCCGCGCCGACGTGCGCCTCACGTGCGCCCTCTCGCCAGGCCAGCGAACGCGTGTCGTTCAGGAAATCGTTGCTGAGGATCACCTTTTGGTCCCGAAAGGCTTGCCCGCACACCCCGGAGCCCTCAGGCGTGTTCGCCACGGTCGAAATATCGATTCCGCGCAGCCGTACGGTATCTTCGCCGAAGCCGGCCGCAAACCGGAGCATATTGGTGCCGGGTTCCAGCAAAAAGATTGCCGTCGCCAGGAAGTCCCCGCTGGAAAACGCGGCTTCGCAGACCTGCCGATATAGCTCCTCCGGTGATTTCGCATACAGGATCGCTTCGTTGGTTGCACTCAACGCCGCAAACGTACGCGCGATGTCTGTCTCCAAAGTTGTTAGCTCCCCCTTTGGCAATTCTTGCCAGCCAGGGGGAATTTGCACGGATGACGCCTAAATGGCCGTTATGGACCGGAATAAGTCGCGATTCAGGGTAAATGCGGTACGAATGACAAGGGGAGAAACTCCGAAGAATTACGGTTCAAGGAGCGACGCGATCGCCCGCCGCAATGCGGGTCACCGGGGGGCAGCCGGGATGCGGCGATTGCATTGCACCCAACACTTTGGCTTGAAGTCATTGCTAACGGGCGACGGCTTTGAGACCATGCGACCGGTGACAACAAGCAAGACCCGCTCCCGCGCGGGCTTATAACCTTGAGGAAACCCATGCCGCTGGTGCAGGCCGACCGTCTCACGCGCATTGGCGCGGCGCTGCTTCGAGCGGCGGGTGCGTCGGGGGAGGAAGCCAATGCCGTCGCCGTCGGCTGCGTCAACGCCAACCTCGCCGGCCATGATTCGCACGGCGTGATCGCGATCCCGACCTATATCGACCGCATCAAGGTCGGGCATATCGTGCCCGGCGCGAAATGGACGATCGTACGGGAATCCCCGACCACGACCGTGATCGACGGCCATTGGGGTTTTGGCTTCCACGTCAACGCCAAGGCGATGGCGCTGACGATCGAGAAGGCGAAGACCGCCAACGTCGCGGCTTGCACGGTGTTCCGCCAGAGCCATGTCGGTCGGCTCGCCGCCTATCCCATGATGGCGATGCGCGAGGGCATGATCGGCATCGCCACCGCCGATTCCGGCCGTTCACCGAAACATGTCGCGCCGTTCGGCGGCCGCGAGGCGCGGCTCGGCACCAATCCGATCTCGATCGCGGTGCCGTCGGATCTCGAGGCGCCCTTCTATCTGGACATGGCGACGTCGGCGGTGGCGGCCGGAAAGATCCAGCTCGCGGCCGCGCGCGGCGAGGAAATTCCGACCGGGTGGATCGTCGACAGCGAAGGACGCCAGACCACCGATCCCAGGCAATTCCGCAATGGGGGCGCGCTGCTGCCGCTCGGCGGCACCGAAGGCTACAAGGGAAGCGGTCTCGCCGCGATGGTCGAGGTGCTCTGCGGGCTGCTCACCGGCCTGGGCTTCGGCGTCGAGCCGACCGGCCGGCACAATGACGGCTGCTTCATGGCGGTGTTCAACGTCGCCGCGTTCCGTCCGCTCAAGGATTTCAAGAAAGAGGTCGCCGAGTTCGCGCGCTATCTCAAAGCGACGCCGCCGTCGGAGGGCTCGACCGGCGTGTTCTATCCGGGCGAGGTCGAATATCTCAGGGAGCAGCAGCGCAGGGCGTCCGGCATCGATATCGAAGACGCGACCTGGGACAAATTGCGCGCACTCGCGGGCGAATACAAATTGACCGCCGAACTCGGTCTGACCTGACCCCGCATTCGGCCGGCACAGGGAGAGCAGCATGACACGGCAAATGGTATTGGTCGGCTTCCTGCAGGCGCAGAACTGCACCAACCTGCCGAGTTCCTGGCGCCACCCGGAATCGCGCGACGATTCGATGTCGGCGGATTACTATCAGGAGATCGGCCGGATTCTGGAATCCGGCAAATTCCACATGGCATTCTTCGACGACCGGCTGGCGATGCCCGATCGCTACGGCGATGACCACGCCCATACCGTCGAATACGGCATCCGCTGCGTGAAGATGGATCCCGTCATCGTGCTGACGGCGATGGGGATGGCGACCGAAAAGCTCGGCCTCGCCTCGACCTGCTCGACCACCTATTACGAACCGTTCGACGTCGCCCGCCGCTTCGCCACGCTCGATCTGATGACCGGCGGCCGCGCCGCCTGGAACGTGGTGACATCGGTCAACGACGGCGAAGCCCACAACATGGGCAAGGACGCCCATCTCGACCACGATTTCCGCTACGACCGCGCCGACGAATTCATGGAAGTGGTGCTCGGCCACTGGGATTCCTGGGAAGACGGTTCGCTCCTGATCGACAAGAAAAGCGGCCGCTTCGCCGATCCGACCAAGGTCAAACGTCTCGACCATAGCGGCCAGTTCTACAAGTCGCGCGGGCCGTTCACGGTGCCGCGCTCCAGCCAGGGCCATCCCGTCATCATCCAGGCCGGCGCCAGCGGCCGCGGCCAGCGTTTTGCCGGGCGTTGGGGTGAAGTGATCTTCACCGCCGCGCGCAATCTGGCGGG
>NZ_JADGRI010000102.1 GCF_017881085.1 Bradyrhizobium sp. | reverse complement strand
CTTCGGAGGGCAACGCTCTATCCAGCTGAGCTACGGGTGCGTTACCGGTTCATCTAGCCGATTGCCCTGCTTTCGGCAATGTCCAAGGGCTAGATGACTTCCGGCCGGAACCCAGGCAATTGACGCTAATCCCAGGACTTCCAATCCCAAGACCTCCAATTCCATGACCTCCAACATCGAACCACTGGCCCGCGAGATGGCCAAGCGCATCTGTCGCCGCAGCGGCATGCCGGAGGCCGATATTCCGTGCTGGGTCGATCTGCACTGGCCGTGTGCCGCGGCGATGCTGGAGGCGGGCGTCATGGATGAGGGCGGCGAATGGGTCGAAGACAAGGACGTGCGCCTGGGAATGGAGGCCTATCGGGAGCGATTGTCGCGCGCGAAATGAGGCTTGCACGCCCTTTTTCCCTAATTTCCCTCCAATACAACCGTCGGTTAGTTCGCCCCCAGCGACCGGGGCGATTGTTCCGTCCGGCGCAGCCTGTAAACTGGCCCTTGAGGAAAACCGTGCGGCGAAGCCGCCTTCAGGGAGTGATCATTCATGCGTCCGCTGGAATTCGGCTGGTATCTGCCCACGCACGGTGACACCACGGCCTATGGCGTGCCCGAGGCCCAGGTGCCGGGATCGCCCGAATTATGCGACCGCGTCGTGCAGGCCGCCGAGCAGGCGGGCTTTGAGTATTTGCTGATTCCGGTGGGCTCGGTGTGCTGGGAGGCCTGGATCACCGGCGCCTTCATGGCGGCACGTTCGTCGAAGATAAAGCCGCTGATCGCGGCCCGGCCCGGCTACATCAATCCGGTGCTGCTGGCGAAGATGATCTCGACCTTCGACCGGATGTCGGGCGGGCGCATCTGTATCAATCTGATCGCGGGCCAGAACGAAAGCGAAGTCGTGGCTGAGGGCGTGCGTTACGCCAAGGAAGAGCGCTACGCGCTGATGGAAGAGGAAGTCTCGATCCTCAAGGCGCTGTGGACCGCACGCGGACCGGTGCATTTCGAAGGCAAGTTTCACACGATCTCCGGCGCGCATATCCGGCCGCGGCCGCTGCAGCAGCCGTTTCCGAAATTCTATCTCGGCGGCGGCTCGCGGCAGGCTTGGGAAATGTCGGCGAAACATTCCGACGTGCATCTGTTCTGGGGCGATCTGCCGGAGCGGATCGCTTTGAATATCGCCGAGATCAGGGAGATGGCCAGGGCTCATGGCCGCGAAAACACCATCGGCTTCGGCATGCGGCTGCAGGTGATCTGCCGCGAGGAAGAACGCGACGCCTGGGAGGCCGCCGACATCCTGGTGCGCGACGCGACCGAGCGGCAGAAGCAGGAGATGACGACGCTCTACACCAGGTCCGAGGCCAACCGGCGCGTGCAGGAACTCGCCCGCGAGCACGGCGACCTGTTGCTGCCGCATCTATGGACCGGCATCACCAAGGTGCGGCCGGGCGCCGGGATCGCCGTGGTCGGCAACCCCGCGCAATGCGCCGGCACGCTGCAGCAGTTCATCGACGCCGGCTGCCATTCGTTCTGCCTGTCCGGCTATCTGCACGACGCGGAGGCCGAACGCTTCGGCCGTCTGGTGCGACCTATTATTGCGCAGAACAATCGCGGCCGGCTCGCGGCGTGAGTTGCAGGCGGGCCAGGGGCAATAATGGGGAATTGCGGCAGCGACCAAAATCAGGCCACCGCCGCCGTCATCTGCTCGCGGCCGCCGAACAGGCGCCGCACCTCGGGGCCCGGTTTGGCGGCGCTGAACAAATAGCCCTGCATCTCGGTGCAGCCGAGCGCGCGCAGCATTTCCTTCTGCTCCGACGTCTCGACGCCTTCCGCCGTCGTTGTCATGTTGCCGGCGGCGGCGATGTTCACCACCGCCTGCACGATGACGGAGGAGCCGTCGATTTCCGTGATGTCGCTGATGAAACAGCGGTCGATCTTGATCTTGTCGAACGGGAAGCGCTTCAGATAGCTCAGCGAGGAATAGCCGGTGCCGAAATCGTCCAGCGCGATGCGGATGCCGATGGCGCGGAGCTGATGCAGGATGGCGAGCGCGGCCTCGTCGTCGCGGATCAGCACCGCCTCGGTGATTTCCAGCTCCAGCCGGTTCGCGGCCAGGCCGGAAGAGGCGAGCGCGCCGGCGATCTTCAGCGCCAGCGTCGGGCATTTCAGCTGGACCGGCGAGACGTTGACCGAGACCCGGATGTGATCCGGCCAGGTCGCCGCCTCGGCGCAGGCGGTTTGCAGCACCCATTCGCCTAGTTCGACGATCAGGCCGGTGTCTTCCGCGACGGGGATGAAATCGGCCGGCGAGATCATGCCGCGCTCGGGATGACGCCAGCGCAACAGCGCCTCGCAGCCGGTGACCTCGTCGCGCTTGAGATCGACCAGCGGCTGGTAGTGAATCTCGAAGCCACCGTCCGCCAGTGCCTGCCGCAGATCCCGTTCTAGGGTGAGCCGCGCCTTGGCGCGGGCATCCATCGCCGGCTCGAAGAAGCGGTAGGTGCGGCGGCCGTCGGCCTTGGCGCCGTACATCGCCAGATCGGCATTCTTGATCAGCTGATCCAGGTCGGTGCCGTCCTGCGGCGCCATGGCAATGCCGATGCTCGCATCGGTAGTCAGGTGGTGGCCGAGGCATTCATAGGGCTGCCGGATCGCCTCATGAATGCGCGTCACGAATTCCACGACGTCCTGTGGGTCCGCGATGTCGGTCTGGATCACCGCGAATTCGTCGCCGCCCAGCCGCGCGACGTGATCGGTATCCCGGATGCAACTCCTGATCCGGGCGGCCACCGCCTTCAGCAGTTCGTCGCCGACATGATGTCCGAGCGAATCGTTGATGCCCTTGAATTCGTCGACGTCGATATAAAGCAGCGCGAATTGCCTGCCCCGGCTGGTTCGCTGCAGCTCCCGCTCGATCCGTTCGCGGAACAACACGCGGTTCGGCAGGTCGGTCAGCGCGTCATAATGCGCGAGATGGGCGATCTTCTCGTCGGCGAGGCGGCGCTCGGTGACGTCTTCGACGACGTTGATGATGTAGCGTGGCTCGCCGGCCTGATCCCGGATTCCGATGCGCTTCGATGTGATCAGAAGGCTGCCCGATTGCTTGCTTTCAAAGCGGTGATCATCCAGCGTCATGCCGTCGGGGAATTGCAGAGACAGGTCATCGTCCGCCGCGATTCGCTCGGCGATCGGCTTCGGGAACAGGTCGAAGGCGGTCTTGCCGACGACGGTATCGTGCGGCAGACCGAACTGGAGCTCGGCCACCCGGTTGGCCAGCACGTAGCGGCGGTCGCGTACGTCCTTCACGGTAATCTGCGTCGGGATATGATCGATGATCTGGCGCAGGAATGCGGAGTTGCGGTCGCGTTCCTGTTCGAGGTTTCGGCGCTCCGTGATGTCTTCGATGGTGGCGACCCATCCGCCTTGTGCCAGCGGCTTGTTGACGATCTGAAACGAACGTCCGTCGGCGCTTTCCATGACGCTGTAGGTGATTTTTCCCGCCGCGACGTTGCGCAGGATATTCGAACAGAATTCCTCGACATCGCCGTCGAACGATCCGGTTTCTTGGCGATGCCGGATCAGGTCGAAAAAATGACACCCGGGCTTCACGACCTCTGTCGATAGATTGTACATATCGAGATAGCGCTGGTTGGTGGTGACGATCCGTGCGGACGCGTCATACAGCACGAGGCCCTGCGTCATGTTGTTCAGGGCGGTGTCGAGCCGATGCTTCTCCGATTCCAGCCGCTGCTGCGCTTCTCGATTTTGCCGGGTCATCTGCCGGACGATCAGGAACAGAATGAAGGCGATCACCAGCGCGGACAGGGCTGCGGTAGCGACCATGAATCGGGTCTGCGCCCGCCAGTCGGCGAGCGCCGACGATACGGTTGTGGTCGCGACGACTACCATCGGGAAATGGCTTAATCCGGCCGCCGACCCGAGCCGGTCCTGATGGTCGACGGGACTTTTCACGCGCTGGGTCTGTTGACCGCCCTCGGTCAGGACTTTCGTGAGCAGCGGAGCCGCACTGAAGTTCTGGCCGATCATCGGATCGACGTGCGGATGGCGCGCCAGCAGCGTTCCATCACGATGGAACATCGAGATCGCGGCGTCCTTTCCGAGCGTCACCGACGAAAAGAAATCTTCAAACTTCGCCGGGGCGATGGCTCGCGAAACGACACCCAGAAATTCACCATTCGGCCCGAGGACCTTGCGGGCTACGACCGTTCTCACACCTCCGGAAAAGCGGCTGCGAACCAGTTCGATCTGTTGCTCCTCGGGGTTCGATTTGAGGGCTCTGAAATAGGCGCGATCGGCGATGTTGACGGCTGGGACGACGGACACCACCGACGAATTGATCAGGGTGCCCTCTGAATCATAAACGTTGATGCCCGCGATTTCCGAAGGCGCACTGACTTTGGCCTTCATCAACAGGTGCATTTCGGGAGCGGACATATAGCGCTTGAAAGCTTCAGGAGATGCGACGCCCGCCGCCTGTATTTGCGCGATGAGGTCGCTCAGAGGAACTTCAAGATCGCCCAACTGCTGGTCGAAGTGGCGGCTGAGCAGCCGCACGGCGTTTTCGAGCTCGCGCTCGCCGTTGCTGAGCGCGCGCTCGCGGAATTGGCCGATGATCAGCGCCGTGCCGATCGTGATCGCCGTGACCAGGAGAACGCCGGAGAGAATGAGCCAAAGCACCGGGCCCCGCCGAAACGACGCGGGCACGTGATGCGGCGCTGTCGCCGCGGTACCAGATATTCTAGCTTCGGCCGATATGCTGGAATCCAATCGCATTCCCGACTCCCCGGGGAACATGCATACAATGCACAAATGGCATAACCCGTTAGCAAATCAGGTTACCGGGGGCTTAATGGTTTCCCCGGCCTCAAGATATGATGCGCAAAACATCCATTATACCGCGTTGCGGGATGACCTCGGGCCATCGTCCTGGCGCGGTTTTCGATCTCGGAAGCCGGCGTGATAGCGTTGCAATTGATCGCGCGAGAACACGACCTCAGGAGCAAGGGTGATGACGAATAGTTCCGGTTCTCCGGATCCCGGTTTCGCGGGCAAAGCCTGGCCCGTGTTCTGTTCGCTGCAATCCTATTCCCTGCAATTCCTTACCCGCGATCTGTTCGCGGGATTGACGCTCGCCGCGATCGCCATTCCCGAGCAAATGGCGACGGCCCGACTCGGCGGGTTTGCCCCGCAGTTCGGCTTCTTCGCCTTTCTCGCGGGCTCGCTGGCATTCGCCTTGTTCGGAAGCAATCGCTTCCTGTCGTGCGGGGCGGATTCGACCATCACGCCGATCTTTGCCGGAGGCCTCGCGGCGCTGGCCGTCTCCAGCGATCCGCAATACCTGGCGCTGGCGGCAGCGCTGGCCCTGATGGTCGGACTGCTGGTTTTCGCAGCCGGAATTTTCCGTCTGGGCTGGATTGCGGATCTGCTTTCGATACCGGTGACGACAGGCTTTCTCGCCGGCATTTCCGTGCACATCCTGATTTCCCAGCTGCCCGGGATTCTCGGAGTAGCCGCGCCCGGCGGCCCGTTGCCGCAGCGCATTGCGACCCTCGCCGCGCATCTGAACGAGACAAACCTGTTTACGCTCGTGATCGGCATGGGGGTTCTGGCCGTCATCGCTCTATCGGAACGGATCGATGCGCGCATTCCCGGCGCCTTGATCGGCCTTGCGCTGGCGAGCTCGGGCGTCGCGCTGCTCGGGCTCGAGAGTCGCGGCGTCAGCGTTCTCGGTGCGGTCTCCGCCGCGGTGCCGGTGCTTGCGGTGCCGGACCTCTCGGCCGGCCGGTTGTCAGGCCTGGTGTCGCTCAGTCTGATCATCGCGGTCGTGGTGATGGTGCAGACGGCGGCGACGACGCGATCCTTTCCGTCCTCTGCCGATGATCCGCCGGATGTCGATCGCGACTTCGTCGGCGTCGGTGTCGGCAGTGTCCTGTCGGGGCTGATCGGGGCGTTTCCGGTCAATGCCAGCCCGCCGCGCACCGCAGTGGTTCGCGAGACCGGCGGCCGCTCCCAGCTCGCCGGCCTTGCCGCCGCGGCGATCGTGATCGTCCTGCTGGCCTTTGGCGCCTCGCTGCTCGGCCGCATTCCGAACGCCGCGCTCGGCGGCGTGTTGCTGTTCGTCGCCTTGCGCATCGTCCGCGTCAATCAGATCGTCGCGATCTACCGCCAATCATTGGGCGAATTTCTTCTGATCGCCGTGACGGCGGCGGCGATCATCCTGCTCCCGATCGAGCAGGGTGTTGGGATCGGAATCGCGCTCTCGCTGCTGCACGGCATCTGGAGCACGACGCGGGCGCGGCTGGTGGTCTTCGAGCGTGTGCCCGGAAGCTCGGTCTGGTGGCCATCGAGCCCGAATCTGCCCGGCGAGCAGGAGCCCGGAATCATCGTCGCGGGGTTCCAGGCGCCATTGTCCTTTCTCAACGCCTATCATTTCCGGCGCGATGTCCTGGACGCGCTGCAATCCCAGGCACAGGCGGCGCGGCTGCTGGTGCTGGAGGCGACCGGCATTGTCGAGATCGACTTCACGGCGGCGCAGATATTGCGCGAGCTCATTCGCAGGTGTCATGCCGATGGCGTCGATTTCGCCATCGCGCGGCTGGAATCGATCCGGGCGCAGGCGGCGATGGCGCGGTTCGGCATCGACGAGCTGCTCGGTCCCGACCATTCCTTTCGCAGCGTCGAAGAGGCCATTCAGGCGCTCGGCGAAAAGGCCCGGCGGGGAAGTGCCCAAAAATGAACCGCCCGACCGGGATCGCAGGGCTGGACAGAGGGGCCGGGTCATGGTTCCCGTTGCCCGCGAAAGCGGCTATTTGATCGAGGTCAAAGCGGTCCGCGCGGGCTTGGGCATCGTTGGTTCATGGCGTTTTACAGATTTCACGTATGCGATCCCGTTAACCGCATTGATGGCCATGGCCATGATGGGGCGGCGCTGGAAGACGATATCGACGCGATGCTGTTCGCTGCCGGTATCGTTCAAAGGCTGGTCCAGGAGTATCCCTCCGTGCCGAGAAACTGGGCGATCAAGATTCTCCAGGAAGGACGCCAGGTCGGCGTTCTTTCCTTCGAGGCCGGTTTGCAGGTGCTGCTGCGACCGCATTGGGTCTGCGACCAGCCGATCGAAGCCCATGAAGGCTGGCGCTGAGGCAAGGAACCTGCATCGCCCAATCAGCCTCATTCCCTTCTCTTTTGACCGGGCATGATCTTTCCGGAAACCGATTCGGGATCATGCTTTAGGCCGGAACGATTTCCTTGCCGATCGGCCAGAGCGCCAGACCGGCGAGTTTGACATGCGCCCATGCGAAGGGAATGCCGATAATCGTCACCGCAAGCACCACCGCGGTGACCATGTGCGCGAGCGCCAGCCACCAGCCCGCCAGCACCAGCCAAATCAAATTGCCGATCATGCCGAGCGGCCCGGTGCCGATATCGGGCCGGCCGGTCAGGCTGTCGCGGCGCACCGCCTTTTGACCGAACGGCAGCAGCGTATAAGCCGCGATCGTGAACGCGGCCTTCGCCCAGGGCAGGCCGATGATGGTGATGGCCATGATGATGCCGGCGATCACCCAGCCCAGGGCCATGTACAGGCCGCCGAACACGATCCAGAGGACGTTCAGCAAGATCGAAACAGGAGGCATGCGATTTCTTCAGAAGCTGGAGTGATCCGCATCGGCGCGGAATGACTTTGGCGATCCTAGAGCCTTTCCCGTTTCGATTCCATCGAAACGGAACGACGGTGGGCTTTCCCTGCCTCGCCCTCAAGCCGATTTGCGCGGCGGGTTGCGCAACCGTCCGACCACGCCGGTCGGAAAGAAATAGACGCTGGCGATGAACAACAGCCCGAGCCAGAGCAGCCAGCGGTCCGGATGCAACAACCCCGGCAGCAGCGGCAGTCCCGCCTCTGCGGCGGCGTTGGAGGCAGCCCCCATCAGCGCCTGCAGATAGTTCTGCGCCAGGATGAAGATGGTGGCGCCGATGATGGCGCCGTAGATCGTGCCCATGCCGCCGATCACCACCATCAGCAGAATGTCCAGCATGATGGAAAAGCTCAGCGAGGTGTCCGGTCCGGCATAACGCAGCCACAGTGCGTTCAGCATGCCGGCACTCGCCGCGACCAGCGCGGCGATGCAGTTCGCGTAGGTCAGGTGAAACACCGTGCGGAAGCCGAGCGCCTCGGCGCGGAAGCGGTTTTCCCGGATCGCCTGCAGCACGCGGCCGAACGGCGAATTCACCACGCGCAACAGCGCCAGGATCATGGCGGCGGAGGCGATGAAGATGAGGTAATAGGTCAGCACGCGGCCGTTGAGCTCGAAGCCGAGCGTGCCCCTGGAAATCAGCACTGTGCCCGGCCGCAGCAATTCCGGCAGCTGGAAGCTGCGGCCGTCCTCGCCGCCGGTGAGCCACGACAGTTGCGACGCCAGCACCAGGAAGGCGGAGGCCACCGCCAGCGTGATCATCGCGAAGAAGATCGCCTCGACCCGCAGCGAGAACAGGCCGATGGCGAGTGCCAGCAGCATCGCCAGCGGCAGGCCGATCACGACGCCGGTCGCGACCGCCGCCCAGCTCGGTCCCATCGAATACAGCGCGATCGCGATCGCGTAACTGCCGATGCCGTAGAACATGGTGTGCGCGAACGACACCGTGCCGGTGTAGCCGAGCAGGAGGTCGTAGGACGCCACCAGTGCCGCGAAGATGCAGATCTTGGTGGCGACGTTCATCGCTTTCGCGCCAGGAAAGACCAACGGCGTGATCGCCAGGCCTGCGATGACGACGACAAGGATGAGCGTGAGCGCGCGGCTGCGCGGCGGATCGCCGGAAAGGATCATCATCGGCAAACCTTCATCGACTTGTCACCGCATAAAGCCCGCGCGGGCGCCACATCAGGATCGCGACCATCAGCAGGATGTTGGAGACCAGCGCCAGTTTCGGGACCAGGAAGCCGCCATAGTTCGCCACCATCGCGACCAGCAATGCGCCAATAAAACAGCCGCCGATCGAACCGAGGCCGCCGATGATCACCACGATGAAAACCAGCACGGTGAGATCGTTGCCCATCGAGGCGTGCACCTGCTCGCGATAGAGCGCCCACATCACGCCGCCCAGCCCGGCGAGGCCGGAGCCGACCATGAATACGCCGAGGAACAGCCGGCGAATGCGATAGCCGAGCGCCTCCACCATCTCGCGGTTCTCCACGCCGGCGCGGATAAGAAGCCCGATCTTGGTGCGGTTCAGCACTAGTTGGATGCCGCAAAACACGACCAGGCCGACCAGCATCGCCAGCAGGCGGTATTTCGCGATCGCGATGTCGCCGATGATGAAGGAGCCGCGCAGCGAGGTCGGCAGCGGCAGCGGAATGATCTGCGGTCCCCACAGTGCATACAGCGCCTGTTCGGCGACGATCAATCCGCCCGTCGTCATCAGGATCTGCTTCAGATGCTGGCCGTAGACCGGCAGGATCAGCACCCGCTCGACCACGAGACCAAGCGCGCCGGATACCGCCATCGCAAGAAAGGCCGCCGGCGCCAGCACGGCGAGATTGGTCAGCAGCGAATCGGCCTGCACCCAGCTCGCCAGCGGCAGGAGCACCAAGGTCGCGACATAGGCGCCGACCGAAATGAAGGCGCCGTGGCCGAAATTGAGCACGTCCATCAGGCCGAACACCAGCGTCAGCCCGGACGCCATGATGAAGATCATCATGCCCATGGCGAAGCTCGCCACCGTCAGCGTCACCCAGGAGCTGCCCGATCCGATCAGGGGCAGCATGGCAAGTGCGAGGATTACCGGCAGCAGCACCGGCAGGAAATCCCGCTTCGGCTTCGGCAAGGCGGCTATCGCGGCGAGGTCGGTCACTGATGCGCCTCCAGACTCAAACCGAGCAGGCGTTCCTGCAGCGCGACGTCGGCGGCGAGCGCCGCCATTTCGCCGCGATGGACGATCTTGCCGTTGTCCATCACCAGCACCTTGTCGCCGAGCTCGCGCGCAGCGTGGAAATTCTGCTCGACCAGCAAAATGGTGGCGCCGTGGCGCTTGATCTCGGCGAGGCATTCAATTAGCGCCACCACGATCGCCGGCGCCAGACCCTTGGTCGGCTCGTCGATCAGAAGCAGCTTGCGCGGCTCGACGATGGCGCGGGCGATGGAAAGCATCTGCTTCTGCCCGCCGGACAGGCTGCCGGCGCGCGACAGCCAGAAACGGCGCAATGCCGGGAAGAAGCTGAAAATCCACTCTAGCCTGGTATCGTCGAGCGGGCCGTCCCGCGCCGCCAGCACCAGATTTTCCTTCACGGAGAGATCGGAGAATACCGCCATGCTCTCCGGCACATAGCCGACGCCGAGCCGGGCGATATCCGGCGTCGCGCTGTTTTCGATGCGTTGCCCGTCGAGCGAGATCTGGCCGGCGGAGGCCTGCCACAGACCGATGACGGTTCGCAGCGTCGAGGTCTTGCCGGCGCCGTTGCGGCCGAGCAGCATCGTGGTCTGGCCTTCGGGTACGGCGAAATCGACACCCTGCAGAATGTGATAGCGCCCGACATGGGTATGCACGCCGGCGAGGGTGAGAAGGTCGGTCATGCCGCGCTCTTTCCGGGCGCGATGCCGAGATAGGCCTCCTGCACGATCGGCGAGGCGATCACCTCGGCCGGCTTGCCGTCGGCGACGAGCTGGCCGTTGTGCAGGACGATGATCCGGTCGGCCAGCGAGCGCACCACGTCCATCTTGTGCTCGACCAGCAGGATGATCTTGCTGGCATCCTGCTTGAGTTGCGCGATCAGGTTGAGGACGACGGGGACTTCATCGATGCTCATGCCGGCGGTGGGCTCGTCGAACATGAAGACCTTGGGCTCGAGCGCCATCATCAGGGCGACTTCGAGCTTGCGCTGATCGCCATGCGACAGCGCGGTCGCCGCGACATTGCGGCGGCCGCCGAGCGCGACCTTGTCGAGAATGGCGTCGGCGCGCGCGATAAGGTCCTTGCGCGTCATCCACGGCCGCAGCATGTCGTAATGCACGCCGCTTTCGGATTGCACGGCAAGCCGGACGTTCTCTTCGACGCTGAGGTTCGGAAACAGATTGGTGAGCTGGAAGGCGCGGCCGAGACCGGCGCGGGTGCGCAGCGGCGCGGAAAGCTGGGTCATGTCCTGGCCGTCGAACAGGATGCTGCCCTCGCTCGGGCGCAACTGTCCGGAGATGAGGTTGAAATAGGTGGTCTTGCCGGCCCCATTGGGGCCGACAATGGCGGTCAGCTCGCCCGGCCGAAAAATGCAGCTGACGCGATTGACCGCGACATGGCCGCCGAAGCGGATGGTCAGGTCGCGGGTTTCGAGAGTGTGGGTCATGCGGGCGTCATCGGAAGGTTTGTCATCTGGCCTCACCAGCGTCACCGTACACTCCGGCGTCATGCGCGGACTTGATCCGCGCATCCATCCTCTTCCAAAAATGCATTTATTTGGAAGAAGAGACGGATTGCCGGGTCAAGCCCGGCAATGACGATCGCAATTACCGCTTGTTGCGGATCGGGATGTTCATGTCCTCGATCTTCAGTTCACGTACCGGCTCCAGCACGGCCCAGGCGACATTCGGATCGACCTTGACCTTGAAGTGATACATGCTCTGCAGCGCCTGATGGTCTTCCTTGCGGAACATCATCTTGCCCTTGGGGGTATCGAACTCCATGCCTTCCATGGCGCTGATCAGCTTTTCGGTGTCGGTGGATTTCGCCTTGGTGACCGCTGCGACCACGGCCATCGCGGCGGAGAATCCGCCGGCGGTGAAGAAATCCGGCGGTGCGTTGAAGCGTTTCTGATGTTCGGCGACCAGCCAGTCGTTCACCGGGTTCTTCGGAATGTCGTAGTAGTAATAAGTCGCGCCTTCCATGCCGGGCAGCTGTTTGTAAGCGGCCAGCGCCGGCAGGATGTTGCCGCCGGTCGAAAGCTCGATGCCGTAGCGCTTCGGATCCATATCCTGCAGGCCGGCCAGCGGATTGCTGGCGCCTGCCCAGATCACCCAGATGATCTTGCGTCCCGGCTTGTCCTTCAACGCGTCGAACAGGCGCTGGCCGGCTGCGGTGAAGTCGGTCGTGGTGGTCGGGACATATTCCTCGGCAGCGAGCGTCGCGCCGGTTTTGGCCAGCGCTTCCTTGAACGCAGCGACGCCGTCACGGCCGAATGCATAATCCTGCGCCAGCGTCGCGATGGTGACGCCGGACTTGCCGATCGCCACCGCGTTCGAGATCGCGTCCTGCGACGAATTGCGCCCGGTGCGGAAAATGTAGCGGTTCCATTTTTCGCCGGTAATCTGGTCCGCGACTGCCGGTTCGACGATCAGGATCTTCTTGTTCTCCTCGGCCACAGGAAGGTCCGCTAGCGCTGCGGCCGACGACGACGTGCCGATGGCGATGTCGACCTTGTCGTCCTGATAGGCCTCGGCAAGCGCCGCCTTGGACAGATCCGGCTTGCTCTGGTCGTCCTTGGTGATGATGACGGTCTTGCGCCCGTCCAGCGTCATGGTGCCCTTGGTGGCGTATTCCAGCCCCATGCGCAGGCCGGTTTCGGTCTGCTTGGCGTAAGCCTCCAGCGGGCCGGTCTTGCCGTAGATCAGGGCAATCTTCAGATCGTCGGCGCGCGCGGCAGCGCTCCCGATCAGGCCGAGTGTAGCGGCCGCCAGAATGAATGGTAAACGCACGGCAATTCCTCCTTGTTGTAAATTCACGTTAGCACAGCGATTTGCACAGCTGGACGAACATTGCAATTCGATGTTTCGGGCCCGGACAAACGGTCCTTGGGCTGGCGGCTCACCCGCCATGAAACACCGTCGAAGCAAGTGCCCGAACCAGTGCCCGATTGAATCAATCCCACGTCGGAATAATGCAGCGGCGATAGCGAGTGCCGCGCGCCTAGGCCGGTCAGGCCTCGGGGATGCGGCATTGCATGGTGCAATGAATCCCGGTTCTCAGAAAGGCGATCTCGGTCTTGCCGTCGAACGGCCTGAGCGCCGATTTCAGGAGTTTGGTGCCAAAGCCGGCTTGTCCGATGGTTTCGATCGAGGGACCTTCGGTTTCGTCCCAGCTGATTGTGAGCCGGTCGTCCGACACCGACCACGACACCTGCAACAGTCCGCGCGGCGAGGAAAACGCGCCATATTTTCCGGCATTGGTGGCGAGCTCGTGGAATATCAATGCCAGGCTCACCGCCAGTTTGGCAGGCAGAAACAAGGGATTGCCGTTCAGGGTAAACCGGACGTGGTCGTAAGGTCCGAGTTCCAAGAGCAGAAGATCCTTGATGTCGCAACCGCTGCCGTCGACCCGTGCGATCAGGTCGTCGGTCGCCGACAGCGCCCGTATGCGCTGATCGATGCTGGCCCAGACCTTTGGCTGGTCGTGCAGCACCTGGTGCAGGACCGCGTGAATGGTCGACAATTTGTTCTTCAGCCGGTGCTGAAGCTCGTCGACCACGAGCTTCCGGTACACCTCTTCCTCGATCAGGCGTCTTGCGATTTGCCGCTGCTGCGATGCGATCGACCGGTAGTGTTCGATGCCCCATATCGTGATGGCGCAAACCGTGAGGTAGATGATCAGAAGCACGAATCTCGCGGAATCGGCCGGCGCGTCGTTGAATTGGACGCTGACGCCGAGCGCGCCCCCGACCAGCGCCGTCACGATTCCGACCCGGAAGCCGCCGAACGCGGCGGCAAAGAATACGGCGGGAAAATAGGGAGTGAAGAAGACGTCCGGCCGCATCAGGGCAAGAGCCCATCGCGCCGCGGTCGCCAAAGCGAGGCAGCACGCCGCAAATCCGATGCTGAAAAGCGGCGAAGGCCGCGACGTTCCTTGCCAGCCTTGCCGGAATTCTTCGATCAATTTCGCCATGAGTCACATTACATCGGCCGGTCGGCAAATCCAAAACCAGGCCGGGGCCTGGTACGGACTACGCGGTCTGCGCCGACAAGGAGAATTCGGAGGCTATTGAATTCATTTGTTTGGGAAAGCAAGCTCGGCTTGCCTTGTTCCATCAGGCCGGGGATATTTTGAACCCAACCATTAGAAGGGGAGAACGACATGGGACGGTTAAGCGGCAAGGTCGCGGTCATCACCGGCGCGACCAGCGGCATCGGTCTGCGTACCGCGGAAATCTTCGTCGCGGAGGGCGCGAAGATCGTCATCGCCGGACGCCGCGTGCCGGAGGGCGAGGCGCTGGCCAAAAAGCTCGGCGCGGCCTGCATCTTCCGCCGCACCGATGTCACGGTCGAGGACGACATGCGCGCGCTGATCGGCGAGGCGGTCGAAAAATTCGGCCGCCTCGATTGCATGTTCAACAACGCCGGCGGCCCGGCGCAGACCGGCGGCATCGAAGGCCTCGATGTTCAGCGCTTCGACGCCGCGATGGCGACATTACTGCGCAGCGTGATGCTCGGAATGAAGCATGCCGCGCCCCATATGCGCCGTCAGGGAAGCGGCAGCATCATCAACAACGGCAGCATCGCCGGCAGGCTCGCCGGCTATTCCACCTCGCTGGTCTATGGTGCGGCCAAGGCCGCCGTCATCCACCTCACCAAATGCGTGGCGATGGAGCTCGGTGAAGCCGGCATCCGCGTCAACTCGATTTCGCCGGGCTTGATTGCCACCGGCATTTTCGGCAAGGCGCTCGGTTTTTCGATCGAGGAGGCAGAGAAGACCCCCGATTTGACGCGCGAGATCTACAAGAACGCGCAGCCGATCCCCCGCGCCGGGCTGCCGGAGGATATCGCCTATGCCGCGGTTTTTCTCGCCAGCGACGAATCCGGCTTCATCAACGGCCACGATCTGTTGATCGACGGCGCCATTACCGGCGGCCGCAACTGGACCCAGCAGCAGCAGGGTTACGTCGCACTGCGCAAGGCGTTCGATCAGGGCGCGGGTTAATCAAAGGAGTCATCAATGTCCGAACTCTTTGGCGTGGGGTCGATTGGCCGGGCTCAGGCCCGGGCGCTCCATGCAGCCGCTATCGGCGGACCAGCCTGTGCATTGCTGATCGGGAAGTTGCTGCCGATCGCCATGGACACGCTCTCGACGGTTGTCGCGCCGCCGGTCGCGGTTCGCGATCTCGGCCGGCTTCCGATTCGCGGTCGCGCCGACGGTATCGACGTCGTCGGCATCGACGCGCCGGCGGCTGCGGCCGCTTGATCCCGGCCTGATCCGCTCAGGCAACCGGTTGCAGCGTCACGCGCAATCCGTCGCGTGGCTTCGGGATCGGCCACATCTGCCATTCCGGCGTGTAGCCCGGCTCCAGCGAGACCTCGAGATTCTGCAGGAAATGCCGCGCGAAGCATTTCGCCTGCATATAGGCGAAGTGCAGCCCGAGGCACATATGCGCGCCGCCGCCGAACGGCACCCAGGCGAAGCGATGGCGGTTGCGCTGCGCCTC
>NZ_JADGRI010000101.1 GCF_017881085.1 Bradyrhizobium sp. | reverse complement strand
ACCGACGTGCGGACCGAATCGGTGGCGCTGAAGCTGTTCACGGGCATCGAGAGCTTCGAGATCATGGCGATCCCGTTCTTCATTCTCGCGGGCAATTTCCTCACCCATGGCGGCGTCGCCCGCCGCATGATCGCATTCGCGACCGCGATGGTCGGTCACTGGTATGGCGGCCTCGCGCTCTCGGCGGTGCTGGCCTGCGCCCTGTTCGCCGCCATCTCCGGCTCGTCGCCGGCCACCGTGGTCGCGATCGGCTCGGTGATCCTGCCGGCGATGGTGGCGCAGGGATTCCCGAAACGCTTCGGCGCCGGCGTCATCACCACCTCGGGCTCGCTCGGCATCCTGATTCCGCCGTCGATCCCGATGGTGCTGTTCGCGGTCTCGACCAATACCTCGGTCGGCAAGCTGTTCATCGCCGGCATCGTGCCGGGCATCGCGCTGGCGACCATGCTGGGCGCGACCACGTGGTACCGTGCCTGGCGCAACGACTATCCGCGGATGCCGAAGGCGACCTTCACCGATCGCCTCGATGCCTTCCGGAAATCGGTCTGGGGTCTGTTGCTGATCGTGATCGTGATCGGCGGCATCTACAGCGGGCTGTTCACCCCGACCGAAGCTGCCGCGGTCAGCGCGGTCTATGCCTTCATCGTCGCGGTCTTCATCTACAAGGATTTGCGGCTTCGGGATGTGCCGAAGGTGCTGCTGTCGTCGGCGAACCTCAGCGCCATGCTGCTCTACATCATCACCAACGCGGTGCTGTTCTCGTTCCTGATGACCTACGAGAATATTCCGCACGCGCTGGCGCAGTGGATGATCGATCAGGGTTTCGGCTGGATCGGCTTCCTCTTGGTCGTCAACCTCCTGCTGTTGATGGCCGGCAACGTGATGGAGCCGTCATCCATCATTCTGATCATGGCGCCGATCCTGTTTCCGGTCGCGGTGAAGCTCGGCATCGATCCCATTCACTTCGGCATCCTGATGACGGTGAACATGGAAGTCGGGCTGTGTCACCCGCCGGTCGGGCTGAACCTCTACGTCGCCTCCGGCATCGCCAAGATGGGCATCACCGAGCTCACCATCGCGGTGTGGCCGTGGCTCCTCACCATGCTGGTGTTCCTGGTGATCGTGACCTACTGGCCCGGCCTGTCGCTGTTTCTGCCCAACCTGCTCGGGATGAATTAGGGTTGCCGCGCGGCGTCAGTCGACGCTGATGTGGCCGGCCTTGATCGGCGCCGCCCATTTGACGATCTCGCTTTGCACGAATTTCGCCAGATATTCCGGCGTGGTGCGGTCGTCGGAAACGAAGATGAGGCCGGCGCTTTCGAGTTTCTCCCGCACCGCCGGCGTCTTCATGGCTTCGACGGTGGCGTGGTTGAGTTTTTGGATGATCGCCTCGGGCGTTCCCTTCGGCACGAAGAACGCGTTCCAGGTATAGGCTTCGACGTCGAAGCCCTGCTCGATGGCGGTGGGCACGTTCGGAAGCACCTTCGAGCGCTCTTTGGTCAGGATCGCGATCGCCTTGACCGTGCCGGCGTCGACCTGCGGCTTTGCGGTCGTGATGATGTCGCAGAGGTAGTCGACCCGGCCGCCCATCAAATCCTGCATTGCGGGGTTGGCGCCGCGATAGGGCACGTGGACGATGTCGAGCCCGGTGACCATGTTCACCAGCGCGCAGCCGAGATGGATCGCCGACCCCGTGCCGGCGGAGGCGAACTGCATCTTGTCCTTGTTGGCTTTGCCGTAGGCGACGAATTCCTTCATGTCCTTGACGGGCAGGTCCTTGCGCGCCACCAGCACCAGCGGCGCTTCGACCATCAGCGCCACGGCGGCGAAATCCGTCACGGAGTTGTAGGCCGGCTTCTTGAACAGCGACTGGTTCTGCGCCTGGGTGCCGACAGTGCCCAGCAGGAAGGTGTAGCCATCGGGCGCGGCCTTGGCGACGCGGTCGGCGCCGTTCATGCCGCCGGCGCCGCCGATATTTTCGATGATGACGGACTGCCCGAGGATTTCACCCATGCGCTGCGCGAACAGCCGCGCCAGCACGTCGTTCGGCCCGCCGGCCGCGAACGGATTGACCATGGTGATCGTCCGCGTCGGCCAATCCTCGGCGTTTGCCGCGCCGGTCAAAGCCAAGGCGGCAACGGCAATCAGCGCGCTGACGACTTTCCCCATGGTTTCCTCCCTGTTGCGTGTTTTTGGTCTTCAGACGAAAGAGATCGCTTCGGCCATCTCCAGGATGCGCCGGATTTCGACCAGCGCGCGCTCGAGGTCGGCTTCGGTCGCCGGCGCGCCGAGGCAGAGCCGGACGCCGAGGCTTTCATTTTCCATCCGCCGCAACGCGCCGGGAGGGGCAAGCGTAATGCCGGCCTGCGCGGCCTGCGCGATCAGGGCGGCCAGCGTGCGGCCGGCGGGCAGCGGCAGCCAGAGATGAAAACCGGCTACCCCGGTCGCAGGCGGCAGCCACTCCTTCAGAATCCGGCGCGCCATCCCGTCGCGGACCGCGGCCTTGTCGCGTTTGAGTTTGGCCTGGCGGGCGAGGCCGCCGTTCTGGATCAGCCGCGCCACCACTTCGGCCATGACCGGCACGGCCATCCAGCCGGTGGCGCGCAGCGCGTTGATCGAACGATCGCGGAACGCCTCCGGTGCGATCATGGCGGCGATGCGCAAGCCGGGCGCCAGGCATTTTGCAAAACTGACGATGTAGAAGCTGCGCTCCGGAATGAGCCTGGAGATGGGGCTAAGCGGCGGCGACAGCAGATAGCCGTAGGCGTCGTCTTCCAAGAGATAGGCGTCGTGCCTGCGCACGATCTCGGCGATGGCCTGCCGCCGCTTGGCCGGCATCACCGATCCCATCGGCGTTTGCAGCGTCGGCATGCAATAGAGCACGCGCGCGTTGGTCTCGGAGAATGCGCGGTCGAGATGTTCGGGAACGAGACCCTGCGCATCGGTCGCGACGCCGTGCAGCCGGTAGCCGGACAGCGCCGAGAGCGCGAGCATGCCGGAATAGGTGTAGCTTTCGGTCAGCACGGTATCGGCGGGCGACGCGACCATGGGAAGCGCGATCGACAGCGCATGCTGTCCGCCATGGGTGATGAAGAGATGATCGGTCTCCGTCGTGACGCCGAGCGACGTGAGCCAGGTGACCATCGCCTCGCGATGCCGGCGCAAGCCCTGGTGCGGCAGATAGCCGAGCAGGTTCGACATCTCGCCGTCGGCCACGATCTCCGCCAGCGCCGATGCAATGACTTCGTCTTCGCCGGTATAGGGCGGCACGTTCAGCGCCAGGTTGATCGTTGCCTGCGAGGGGCCGAGACCGCGCGCCTCGGCCCGTCGCTTTTGCACGAAGGTGCCGCGTCCGACTTCGCCCGAGATCAAGCCGCGTTGCTCGGCCTCCGCGTAGGCCTTCGAGATCGTGCCGACGCTGAGATCGAGTCGCTGCGCCATGTCGCGTTGCGGCAATAATCGCATGCCGGGCTTGACGCGGCCGGAGGCGATGTCAGCTTCCAATGCGGAGACGAAGGCGAGATAGCGCGGCCCTGGAAGCTTGGCGAGAGCGGGTACCCAGTCGGTCATTTCCTGCTATTCCGCGAGATGCACGCCTGACATCGGCAATTGTGCAATGTAGTACAATTTCAGAATTGTTTCAATATTTGGCACAGGCTCTGGCCCCCGGGCCGCCAGCCTTTGTGTATTGCAAAGTGGCGAAGGCCACAAGTGGCCGTTTTTAAGGGACTTCTGCGAGATGTCGGATCGCCTCATTTGGCCGATTGAACCAACTCAATCCGGCATAATTTGCCGGATTGCCTCAGTTTGTGTTTGACAATTTCCGCCGCTGGCTTCTATCGTCGCGGCCAAGGCAGCGGGCTTTCGACAAGCTGTCCGTCGAACCTGGGAGCGCGCTTTGATCTACGAAATCCGGATTTATGAAGCCGCCGATGGCTGCGCGGACGCGATGCGCCGCCGCTTTCGCGACAACGTCGCGACCAAATTTTTCCCCCGTCACGGCATCGAGCTGGTCGGCGCGTTCACCGCGCCGGCCGAGGACGGCCGTCTCACTTATATGACGCGCTTTGCCGACGAGGATGCGCGCAAAAAGGCATGGGCGTCGTTTGCCGCGGATCCGGAGTGGGCGGCGCTGAAGGCCGCGACCGAAACCGACGGGCCGCTGTTGAAGAACCAGAACATCTCGGTGCTGTCGCCGGCGATCGCCGGCTTGCCGCTCGGCTAGCGGCGCGATGAAACCCGCACCCTTCGATTATGTCAGACCGGACTCGCTCGCGGAGGCCTGCGAGCTATTGGCCGGCGACGATGACGCGCGGGTGATCGCGGGCGGACAAACGCTGGTGCCGATGCTCGCGATGCGGCTGGCGCGTCCGGCAAGACTGATCGACATCCTGCGCCTGCCGGAGCTTGCCGGAATTCGCGAGGAAAAAGGCTCGGTCGTCGTCGGCGCCACCACGCGCCAGGCGCAGGCCGAGCGCGACCCCATCATCCGGGCATCGGTGCCGATGCTGGCGCGCGTGTTGCCGTGGGTCGGCCATCCGCCGACCCGCAACCGCGGCACGGTCGGCGGCTCGATCGCCAACGGCGATCCGTCGGCCGAAATTCCGCTTGTTGCGGTGACATTGAGCGCCGAAATCATGCTCGCGGCCAGGACCGGCCCGACCTCGATGCCGGCGGAAGAGTTCTTCATTGGGCCGATGGTGACGTCGATCGATCAGGGCCAGTGTGTGCGCGCGATCCGGTTTCCGGTCTGGCCGCATCGGCGCATCGGGGTGGGTTTCTTCGAAGTCAGCTCGCGGCGCTCGGATTTTGCGTTCGTCGCCGCCGCGGCGCAAGTCGCGCTTGACGAGGAGGGGCGTTGCCTCGACATCGCGCTCGGCCTTGGCGGCGTGGCCGACCGGCCGCTGCGGCTCGATATGTCGTCGCTCGCCGGAACCGTGGTGGATGCCGCATCGGCGGCGGACGCGATCAACGCCGCCTGCGCCGATCTCGATGCGATGAGCGATTTGCACGCCAGCGCCACCTATCGCCGCCGCGTCGCCGGCGTACTTTGCCTCCGCGCGCTGGAGCAGGCGCGCGACAATGCGGCCGCCAAGCCAGCGAAAGGCGCGCGATGAAAGTCGATTTGCGCATCAACGGCGTCAGCCGAACCGCCGATATCGAGCCGCGCAAGACGCTGCTCGACGTGCTGCGCGAGAATTTCCTGCTCAACGGCACCCATGCCGGTTGCGAACACGGCGTCTGCGGTGCCTGCACGGTGCTGATCGACGGCGAGCCGGTGCGGTCCTGCCTGATGTTCGCGGTGCAGGCCGACGGCTACGAGATCACGACCATCGAAGGACTGGCGCCAGCGCCGGGCGAACTCAGCGTGATCCAGGACGCGTTCTGCGAGACCCACGGGCTGCAGTGCGGATATTGCACGCCGGGCATGATCCTGTCGGCGCATGCGCTCTTGCAGCGTAACGTGACGCCGACGCGGGAGGATATCGTGGAGGCCATCTCCGGCAATATCTGCCGCTGCACCGGTTACGGGCAGATCATCGAGGCGGTGCAGTTCGCCGCGCGCTTGCGCCTCGCCAATACGCCGCGCCAGGCCGCGCAGACCGACAAATCCGTCGCGGAGGCGAAATGAGCGCCGATCCCGCCACCTTCCGCTTCGTCTCGACCAACCGCCGGGTACGCGAGGATCGCCGCTTTGTTGCGGGCCACGGCCATTACGTCGCCGATGTCGCGCTCGAAGGCATGCTGCATGTCGCGGTGTTGCCGTCGCAGCATCCGGCCGCGCGGATCGACTCGATTGATGCGTCCGCGGCGCTGGCGATGCCCGGCGTCCATTATGTGCTGACCGGCGACGAACTCGCCGCGGCGACCGATCCCTTGATGAATGGCCTCGATACGCCGCTGGTAAAACGCCATCCGCTCGCGGTCGGGCAAACCCGCTATGCCGGCGAATGGGTCGTCGCCGTGGTCGCCGACAGCCGCGCGCTCGCCGAAGACGCCGCCGAAAAAGTCGTCGTCGACTATGAGCCGCTGCCTTTCGTGATGCACGCGGAAGAAGCGCTGCAGCCGGACAGTCCGCCGGTGCATGCCGCGCATGGTTCCAACGTGCTGCTCGACCGCACGTTTGTGTGGGGCGAGGTCGAAAAGCATTTCGCCGAGAGCCCGCGGCATCTGTCGTTTCGCGTCACCTGGGGCCGCAGCTCCACGGTTCCGATCGAGACCTTCGGTGTCGTCGCGTCCTGGGATCCCTGGCGCGACATGCTGGATGTCTGGGCCTCGATCCAGATGCCGAAATATCCCGACCAGATCGCGCGCGCCTTGCGAATCCCGGCCAATAACGTGCGGGTGCATCAGGACGTCGATGTCGGCGGCAGCTACGGCGTCAAGCGCGGCATCAAGCAGACCGTGCTGGTGGCGCATCTGGCGCGGCGGCTCGGCCGGCCGGTGCGTCTGATCGAGGACCGGCTGGACAATATGGGCGGCGGCGACGCCCACGGCCCCGACCGCATTTTCGATGTCGATCTCGCGTTCAACGATGATGGCATCGTCAAGTCGATGAAGATCCGTGCGCTGGACAATGCCGGCGCCTATGCCGGCCGAGCGCCGTTCCAACTGGGCAAGCCGATCGGCGCCATCGTCGGTCCCTACAGAATGGAAAGCGTGCAGTACCGCGCGCAATCGGTGACGTCCAACAAGGCGGTGCAGGAAGCCGTGCGCGGCTTCGGCCAGTCGCCGACCAATTACGCGATCGAGACGGGTATCGACAAGGTCGCGGCGGCTACCGGCCTCGATCGCGTCGAGGTCCGCCGCCGCAATTTCATCCGCAAGGAGCAGTTCCCCTATCTGATCCCGAGCGGCAGCACCTATGACAGTGGCGACTATCACACCGTGGTCGACAAGGTGCTCGCCCATATCGACTTCGCGGCGATGGAACGGGAACGCGACCGATTGCGCGGCTCCGGGCTGCTCGCCGGCATCGGCATTGCCGCCTGCCTCGAGCCGAGCGGCGCCAACTCCTCATTCGAGCCGCTGCTCAACGAGAAGAACACGACCACCACCTGGATGGATTCCTGCCGCATCGTCGTCGATGGGCTCGGCTTTGTGACGATCACGATCCACAACACATCGTCCGGGCAGGGGCACGAGACCCTGGTTTCGACGGTCGTGGGTGAAGTGCTGCAGATCGATCCCGATCTGATCCGCGTGGTACGGCCGGATTCGCTGGCATGTTTACCTTCGAACTCACCGGTCGGCAGCCGCATGGCGATCATGCTCGGCGGCGCGGCGTTCCACGCCGCGCAGAAGCTGAGGACAAAACTGGCGCGGATCGGCGCGCATCAATTCGGCGTTGGCGAAGATGGGGTTGTCTACGCGTCCGGCGGCGTCGGCGTTCCCGGCGGCAAGCAGCTCGGCTGGGCCGAACTCGTCAACATCGCCCATCGCAATTATCATCTGTTGCCGGAGGGCATGGAGCCCGGCCTCGAGACCACCCATGTGATGCAGGTTCCGACCGGGGGCACGCTGCCGAAGGACGGCCGCGTCCAGATGTACCCGTGCCATTCCTTCGAGTTTCACGTGGTGCTGATCGCGATCGATCCGGCGATCGGCAAGCCGGAAATCCGGCGCTATGTGATCGGTCATGATTGCGGCACGGTGATCACCCCGCACATCGTCAAGGGCATGACGCTGGGCGGCATCGCCCACGGCCTTGGCGCTGCGCTATTGGAAGAGTTCGTCTATAATGACGAAGGCCAGCTGATCACCCAGGGTTTCATGGATTACCTGCTGCCGTCCGCCCACGAGGTGCCCGCGGTCGAGATCGTGCATCACTGCACGCCGTCGCCCTTCACCGTGTTCGGGCAGAAGGGTTCTGGCGAAAGCGGCTATCTCGGTGCGCCCGCCGCGATCTCCGGCGCCATCAATGACAGCGTTGCGTCGCTCGGCATTTCCTTCAACAAGCTTCCGATCCGCATTTCCGCCATCGGCGACGCCATCGCCGCCGCGCAACCAGCCAAATCCAAAGAGTGACAAAATGATCATCGACTGCCACGCCCATCTGGTGCCGCCGAGTCTCCTGGACGCGATCCGCGCGCAGGCTTCGAGCTTTCCGTCGATCCGCCTGATCGAGGACGGCGGCAGCCTCGGCTTTTCCTTTGCCGGGGGCAAGCCGACCCGGCCGGTGTCGAAGCCGCTGAGCGATCTGCCCGGCCGCCTGAAATGGATGGACGAACAGAAGATCGAGAAGCAGGTGGTCGGCGGCTGGCTCGACATGTTCGCCTATGAGGTACCGGCCGAGGAGGGCGCGGCCTGGTCGCGCCTGATCAACACGCATCTGGCGCAGACCGCGATGCGCGAGCCGCGCTTCGTGCCGCTCGCCACGGTTCCCCTGCAGGACGGCGCGCGCGCCGCGGAAGTGCTGCGTGAGGCGCATGCGGCCGGCTTCAAGGGTGCGATGATCGGCACCCAGCCGAAGGGCAAGGGCGGCGTGCTCGACGATCCCGCGCTGAAGCCGTTCTGGGAGACCGCCAACGAACTCGGCTCGGTGGTGTTCATCCATCCGGTATTCGAAAGCGGCGACGACCGCGTGCATGATTACGGCATGGCGAACGCGGTCGGGCGCATCACCGATACGCTGATCGCGATGTCGCGGCTGATTTATGCGGGCCACGTCACCCGTTATGCCAATGCGAAGATCGTCGCCGGCATCGGCGGCGCGGCTCTGCCCTATGTGATCGGCCGCTTGCGCCGCAATTATTCCCTCGACAAGGACAAGCTCGGCGATCCCGACGCGGCGCTGGCGGCGATGTATTACGACACGATCGTCCAGGACCCGCGAGCGCTGCGCTATCTCGCGGACATCGTCGGCCCCGAGCGGATCATGATGGGTTCGGACATGCCGTTCCCGATTGGCGATCTCGCGCCAACCAAGATCGTCGCCGAAGCCAGATTTTCAGACAGCGAGCGCGCCGCCATCAATGGCGGCCTGGCGCGCAAGCTTTTCGGCCTGTGAGGAAACTGCAGATAACAGCGAACAAATTGCGGGAGAGGCGTCATGTATAGAGTTTTGGCTTGCCTAGCATGTGTCGGGAGTCTGCTCTCGCCGGGGCTGGCGCGGGCGCAAGCTCCCGAGCCGATCTCCATCGTCGTGTTCGGGCCTCCCTCGCTCGGCGCGTTTCTGCCGCCTGTCATCAAGGCGCAGAAGCTGGACGAGAAGAACGGCCTTGCGATCAAATTCGAGGAGCGCACGCCCGACGCCTATACCGCGCAGTTCAATTCCGGCGAATTCCAGCTTGGCGGCAGCGCCTCGCTGTTGACGGTCGGGCTCGCCGATACCCGCGGCGTCAAGGTCACGTATCTCTTCAACCTGTTCGATTTCTGGGGTGCGGTCGTCACCTCCCGGCCCGAGGTCAAGACGCTGAAAGACCTGGAAGGCAAGGACCTCGCCGCGGCCAAGGGCACCACCAATTATGTGATGTTCGACTGGTTCGCGCGCCAGCTCGGCGCCGATACGGCAAAGTTTTCGGTGGTCAATACCGCGACACCCGGCCTGATCGGTTACGCGCTTGCCGATCGCGCCGCCGCCGTCCAGCTCTGGGAGCCGGCCTATACGACGCTGTTGTCAAAGAAGCCGGAGATGCGGACCATCGATCTTGCCATTGCCGACAGCTGGAAGAAATTCACCGGCAGCCGCAACATTCCCTATCTCGGCGTCGCCGCGCACCTCGATTGGGTCGAGAAGCACCCAGCGCTGGTTCCGAAACTCTATGCTACCTACAGGCAAGCCGCGGACTGGGTGGCGGCGCATCCCGACGATGCCTCGAAACTGATCGCGGCGAAGGGCACGCCGGATGACCAGAAGGCGATCGCCGACCTCATTCGCGCCAATGACCGGCTCGGCATGAACGTAAAGTGGGCTTCCGACGTCGCCAGGGAAATCAACTCGGTCTATGCCGCCGGCAAGTCGATCGCTTTCCTTCCGTCGGACCCGGCCGCATCGACCATTTACCAGGCGCCGGGCAAATGAGCGATGCCGCGCCACAGACCGTGACGTCGCCGCGGGAAAACCGGCTGTTCGCGGCGGCAAAGCGGCTGGGGACATCGGTGCTGCCGTTCGTCGTGGTGATCCTGGTCTGGCAATTCGCCTCGCTGTTCTTTCCGCGCTTTCTGTTTCCCTCGCTGATCGACGTGTTCTGGCGCTGCATCGATATCTTCTCCAGCGGGGCGATGTTCGCCGACGTGCTGGCGACCATCCTTCGCATTCTGGCGGGACTTGCCGGCGCTTTCGTCATCGGCGGGGGGCTGGCGCTGTTGATGGTGCGCTCGCGCGCGGTCGACAATTTCATGTCGCCGATCCTGACGCTGTTCCAGGGTATCCCGGCGCTGTCCTGGGTGGTGTTCGCCATCATCTGGTTTCACGGCGTCGAGTTCCGCATCTTCTTCATCATGGTGATGACGACGCTGCCGGCCTTCACCTTCCAGGTGCTGGGCGCCCTGCGGGCGATGTCGAAAGACCTGATGGAGATGGTGTTCAGCTTCCGTCCCACCCGCGCGAAACTGTTCCGGGTGATGATCGCGCCGGCGATCCTGCCGGACATTCTCACCGCCTGGAAAGTCAATCTCGGCAACGCCTCGCGCGTGGTGGTCGTCGCCGAGCTGGTCGGCGCGACCGGCGGCGTCGGCTATCAATTGCTGCAGCAACAGCAGCTGTTCGACATGGCCGGCGCGCTGGCCTGGACATTGCAACTGGTGTTCTTCGTGCTGATCGTGCAGGGCGCGCTGACGCTGATCGAAAACACCGCGTTCCGTTACCGCGCCGTGTCGGAGCGCGCGATATGAGGGACACCGTCACGCCGCTTGCGGCCGCCATTCATCTAGAGCATGTCTCGAAAGTGTTCGGCAAGGCGGGCACTGATTCCGCTTACCGTGCGGTGGACGGCCTTGATCTCGACGTCCGCCCCGGCCAGATGCTGGCGCTGCTCGGCAAGACCGGCTGCGGCAAGTCGACCATCTTCAACATGATCGCAGGATTGACGGAGCCGAGCAGCGGCACCGTGCGCGTCAGCGGCCGCGATCCCTTTAGGGAATTCGACTCCTTCCGCGGCAAGATGGCGATCGTATTCCAGAGCGACCGGCTGTTGCCCTGGCGTACCGCGATCCAGAACGTCGAACTCGGGCTGGAAATGCTGGAAGTGCCGGCGGCGGAGCGGCGGGAGAAGGCGCAGCTGTGGCTGACCAAACTCGGGCTCGGCGGGCACGAGAACGACTATCCGCACGCGCTTTCCGGCGGCATGCGCCAGCGCGTCTCGATCGCGCGCGCCTTTGCCACCAACGCCAATATCCTGCTGTGCGACGAGCCGTTCTCGGCGCTCGACGAATCCACCGCCGGGCGGCTGCGCGCGGAGTTCGTGCGGCTGGTGAAGGAAAACGGCAAGACCGCCGTGTTCATCACCCATTCGATCAGCGAAGCCCTGGAAATCGGCGACCGCATCGTGGTGCTGAAACGTCCCGCCAAAATCGCCTACGACGTCAGCTTCGATGCCGATACGGGACGGGAGGAGCGCGAGCTCATTCGAAGCCGGATCGGCGGGGTGCTCGCGGAGTGAGCGCAGCCAGGTTTACCTCACCACGTCGCTCCATTCCGGACATGTCTGCTGCTCGACCGGCACCAGCCATGACTTGTAGTTGTTCTTGTCGATGATCTCGGCCGGCAGCATCACCTTTTCCGGCAGCGGCTCGTGCCTGACGTAGCGCACCGCGGCCCGTGTCGCGGTGCAGCCGATCTTGAACATGTTGAAGTCGACGGAGGCGAGGATCGCGCCGGTCTCGATCTGCTTTACCGCCGGCAGGATGCCGTTGATGCCGATCACGATCGAGGTGCGGCCCGCTTCCTTCAGCGCCTCCAGCGCGCCGAGCGCCATGCCGTCGTTGGCGGACAGCACGGCGTCGATCTCCGGGTAGTCGCCCAGGAATTTCGCCATCAGCCGCCTGGCGTCGGGTTGCTGGTAGTTGCCGATCCCGGAGCCGAGCACGTCGATGCCGGGAAATTCGGCAAGCGCGCGCTTGTAGCCGCGCACGCGCTCGCGGTTGGTGGGCGCCGCCGGCGTGCCCTCGATGATGACGATCTTGCCCTTGCCGCCAAGCTTTTCGAACAGATAGCGCGCCTCGCGGTATCCGATCTCGTAATCGTCGGCGCCGACATAGGTGACGAAGCTGCCCGGCAGTGGATTGGAAACCAGCACGATCGGGATTTTCGCCTCGTTGAGCTTCTTCACGGAATCGATCATCGCGACATCGTCGACGGGAATGAAGATGACGGCGTCCGGCCGGTCCTTCAGCACGTGCTCGACCATCTCCTTCTGTTCGTCGACATTGTCGGGCTTGTTCGGAACGTAGTGCACGATCCGCGCGTTTGCCGCATGGCCGACCTGGTCGGCGGCGATGCGGAACGCCTGATAGGCCGGATTGGTCGAGTTCTTGGTGAAGACGGCGATGGTCATCTTCTCGTCGGCGGCCTGGGCGAGGCTTGCGAACAGGACCGTTGCACCGGCCAGCACTGCCATCGGGTATCGCATCGCAGCCTCCCTCGGTCGAAGCTATTCGTCATTCCCGGATGGTCCAAAGGACCAGACCTCAGATGTGCAATTGCACATCGTAGTGCGATGCTTCGCATCGCCCCGGAACGACAGCGTCATCGTTCACAGCCACAAGATCTTCTTGCGGTATTCCAGATCGGTCAGCAACGGCGCCGCGGGTCCCTGGTGGAACACCGCGCCGCGCTCCAGCGCGAAGACGCGGTCGGCGAGCGTCAGAACCAGATCGAGATTGTGCTCGACGATCACGATGGAAGTGTGCCGGCGCAACAGGTCGAACACCTTGAACAATTCAAGGATCACGGTGGGGGCGAGCCCCTCGAACGGCTCGTCCAGCAGCAACAGCCGTACGTTGCCCGACATCGCGCGGGCCACCGCCACCATCTGCTGCTCGCCGCCGGACAGATAGTCGGCCGCGACATTGATGCGCTCCTTCAGACGCGGGAAATAGTCGAGGATCTGGTCCTCGCTCCACACCACGCCGTGGCTTCCGTCGGTCTTGCGCGCCAGACGTCCGAGCGAAAGGTTCTCCCGCACGGTCATGCCCGCGAACAGCCCGCGCCCCTGCGGCACGTAGCCGATCCCCGCGCGCGCGATATCCGGGGCCGGCAGCCCGGCGATGTTGCGGCCCTCATATTCGATTTGACCCGAGGTCAGCGGCACCAGCCCGGCCAGCGTCTTCAAAAGCGTGGACTTGCCGGCGCCGTTGCGGCCCAACAGCGCCACGATCTCGCCTTCGCGCACGTCGAGCGTGGCGTCGTGCAGGATATGGCTCTTGCCGTAAAAGGTGTTGACGCCCTCGAAGCGCAGGATTGGCGCGGCTTCCCGCGCCAAGTCGTGGCTGCGGCTGTGCTCGACCTCGGGAATGCCGGTACCGGTATAGATCTCCTGCACCCGACGGTCGGCGCGGACCGCCTCTGGCGGGCCCGTCATCAGCACCTCGCCCTGGTTCATCACGGTGACCTGTTGCGAGAAACCGAGCACGCGGTCGATGTCGTGTTCGACGATCAGCACCGGAATGTTGGCGGCGACGTTCTTGATCAGGTTCGAGACGCGCTCGCGTTCGGCGGCGGCCAGGCCCGCGAGCGGCTCGTCGAGCAGCAGCACCTGCGGTTTGGAGCCGAGCGCGATGCCGAGATCGACCAGCCGCTGGCCGCCGTAGGACAGTTCGCCACCCTCGATGGTCTCGATGCCTTCCAGGCCGAGAAATCTGATGAGCTCCGCGGTCTCGCGATGGATCTCGGGATAGCTGTCGATGTCGCGCCAGAGGTTGAAGCGCATGGCGCTGCGCGCCTGCAGCGACAGCCGCAGATTTTCGTAGATCGACAAGCCGCGGAACAGGTTGGTGATCTGGAACGAACGCGCGAGGCCGCGGTGGCAGATCAGGTCGGACGGTACGCCCTGAATCTCGCGGCCGCTGAGCTTGATGGTACCGGCGTTGGTCGGGTAGAGGCCCGAGATCAGGTTGAACAGCGTGGTCTTGCCGGCGCCGTTCGGGCCGATCAGCGCGTGAATCTCGCCGGCGCCGATCGTGAGGCTGGCGTTGTTGACGGCGCGGATGCCGCCGAAGTGCTTGGAGATGCCTTCGACTTCCAGCACGGTCCCCTTGAGGCCTTCTGGCAACAGAAAACCCGGCAGCGGCAAGCCTTCATAGATCTTGCGCTTGCTCATGGCGGCGCCTTCTTCCGGCGCCGGCCGGAAGCGCCGCATCAGCGTTCGCCAGATGCCGATCAGTCCGTCCGGCGAATAGATCACAAACCCGACGAAGATCAGCCCGAACCAGAGCAGCCAGTTCGCCGTCCAGATCGAAAACAGTTCGCGGAACAGGATGAAGAACAGCGCGCCGAGCGCCGGTCCCAGCATGCTGCGCATGCCGCCGATCACCACCATCGCCAGCAGTTCGCCGGAAAACGGCACCGAAACCGCTTCCGCCGAGACCAGATAGGTCTGGAACGCGAGCAGAGCGCCGGCAAGCCCGCTCACCACGGCCGAGATCACGAAGACGACGAGCTTGTAGCGCTCGACCGGATAACCCTGGAACGTCGCGCGCAGCTGGTTTTCGCGGATCGCCACCAGCACGTGGCCGAACGGCGATCGCGACAGGCGCAGCAGCGCATAGAGTACGGCAAGCCCGATCAGCGCGACCGTGACGTAGAAGGTCAGTGCATTGTCGAGGTTGAGTGTCCCGATGCGGCCGCGCTGCAGGCCGCCGAGGCCGTCCTCGCCGCCGGTCACCTCGCTCCAGCGGAAGGCGACGGTGTAGGTCAGCGCTGCGAGCGCCAGCGTCAGCAGCGAGAAATACACGCCCCGCCGCCGAAGGATGATGACGCCCGCGGCCGCCGACAGAGCCGCGACGAAGATCATCGACAGCAGCAGCGGCAGCCAGATCTCGCCGCCGAACCAGTGCAACTGGATCAGGCCGGCGGCATAGGCGCCGATGCCGAACCAGGTGCCGTGGCCGAACGACACCAGCCCGGTGTAGCCGACACAGAGATTGAGCCCCATGGCCGCGATCGCAAGGATCACCACCATGGTTCCGGTGTTGAGCGAGAGCCCGAGCAGTCGCAGAACGAATGGCAGGGCGATCAGCGCCAGGATCGCCAGCAGCAGCGGCCGGTATTTCCGGGTGAGCGAAGCGGTCGTCATTCGAATTTCTCGATGCGCTCGCCAAGCAGCCCGCGCGGCCGCACCAGCAGGACCAGAAACATCAGCACATAGATCGACGCCTCGCCGGCGGCTGGAGCGAAATGAATGGTGATGCCGCGCACCACGCCGACCAGCAATGCCGAGATCACGACGCCCCAGAAACTCCCGAGCCCGCCGATCACGACCACGACGAAGGCGACGGTGATGATCTCGGCCCCCATGGCCGGATGCACGATCGTGATCGGCGCAAAGAACGCGCCGCCCATCGC
>NZ_JADGRI010000346.1 GCF_017881085.1 Bradyrhizobium sp. | reverse complement strand
CAGGTCGGAATATTCGGCGCGGCTGGTCCAGATCTTCTGGCCGTTGACGATATAGTCGCCATTGCCGTCTTTCTTCGCGAACGTCTTCAGCGAGGAGGTATCGGTGCCGCTGGTCGGCTCGGTGACGCCGAATGCCTGCAGCCGCAGCTCGCCGGTGGCGACCTTCGGCAGCCATTTTGCCTTTTGCTCGTCGCTGCCATGCCGCAGCAGCGTACCCATGGTGTACATCTGGGCATGGCAGCCGCCGCCATTGCAGCCGGCGCGCTGGATCTCTTCGAGGATCGCGGCCGCCGCGGATAGCTTCAGGCCGGCGCCGCCATACTCCTCGGGGATCAGCACCGAGAGATAGCCGGCCTCGGTCAGCGCATCGACGAAGGCCTTGGGGTAGGCCATTTCGCGGTCGAGCTTGCGCCAGTATTCGCCGGGGAATTGCGCGCATAGCTTGGCGACGGCTTCACGGATGTCGGAATAGTCTTCTTGTTCTGTTGAGGTCATCTGAACTCGGCTGGTAGATCGAGGGCGTGGCAGCCCCCGGCGCGGTTAAGTTCCTCGCCGTGGATAGGCTGGTCAACGCCGGCGATCAAGGCCGGTCTGTTCATGCGGGTATGCGCACCGGCAGGGATTCGATGCCGCGTACGAAGCTGGAATAGACCCGCTTCGGCTCGCCCACCACTTCGATGCGCTCGAAGCGCTTCAGCATCTCCTGCCAGACGATTTTCAATTGCAGCTCGGCGAGCCGCATGCCGACGCAGCGGTGGATGCCGAAGCCGAACGACAGATGCGTGCGGGGCCGGGCGCGGTCGATGATGAACTGGTCCGGGTTCTCGATGCCCTCTTCGTCGCGGTTGCCCGAGACGTACCACATCACCACCCGGTCGCCCTTCTTGATGGTCTTCCCGCCGATCTCGGTGTCGACCAGCGCGGTGCGCCGCATATGCGCCAGCGGCGTCTGCCAGCGAATGACTTCCGGCACCATGGAATCGATCAGCGCCGGATTGGCGCGCAGCTTTTCGTACTGGTCGGGGTTTTCGTTCAGGGCCAGCACCGAGCCCGACATGGTGTTGCGGGTGGTGTCGTTGCCGCCGACGATCAACAGGATGATGTTGCCCATCAGATTGTCGGGGTCCATGTGCCGCGTGGCTTCGTTATGCGCCATCATCGAGATCAGGTCGTTCCGCGGCTCGGAATTGACCCGCTCGTTCCAGAGTTTGGAGAAGTAGGCCGCGCACTCGTCCATCTCGGCGCGGCGCTGCTCCGCCGATTCGACGATGCCGCTCTTGGGCAGCGCGGTCGAGACGTCGGACCAGCGGGTCAGCTTGCGGCGTTCCTCGAAGGGAAAGTCGAACAGCGTCGCCAGCATCTGGGTGGTCAGTTCGATCGACACCCGGTCGACGAAATCAAAGGTCTCGTTGCGGGGCAGGGCGTCGAGCACCTTGGCCGTGCGTGCGCGGATCAGGATCGCAAGTTCGTCCAGATGCGTCGGCGTGAACATCGGCGATACGGTCTTGCGCTGTTCGGCATGCCGGGGCTGGTCCATCGCGATGAAGCTCGGCCAGTCGTAGCCCGGCGGCACGTCGCGGATCGAGATGCCGCCGAGCGAGACGTCGGAAGAGAAGATGCCGTGGTTGGTGTCGACATGCATGATGTCGTTGTATTTGGTGACCGACCAATAGGGCTCGATCGGCGAGTTGGTGCAATAGTGCACCGGCTCTTCCTTGCGCAGCCGCTCGAACCACGGCCACAGCGTATCGTTCTGGAACAGTCGCGGCGCGCCCGGATGAAAATCCTTCAGCGGCGTGGAATAGGCCTCTTCGCGCGCCAGGCGCAGAAGCTCGGCCTTGTCGGCTCGGACTGAGGTCTGGATGTTCATCGTTTGTCGTCCAAAAATGGGTGTCGGGGCGGGCGTTCAGCCGGCGATCCGGACCGGCAAGGTCTCGTAGCCTTTGACAAAACTCGAATACACCCGCTTGGGCTCGTCGACCACCTCAATATTGTCGAAGCGCTTAAGGATTTCCTCCCAGATGATCTTTAGCTGCAACTCGGCGAGCCTCATGCCGACGCAGCGATGAATGCCGAAGCCAAAGGAAATATGGGTGCGCGGACGGGCGCGGTCGATGATGAACTCGTAGGGACGCTCGATCACCTCTTCGTCGCGGTTGCCCGAGACGTACCACATCACGACCTTGTCGCCCTTCCTGATCTGCTTGCCGCGGAACTCGACGTCGTCGAGCGCGGTCCGGCGCATATGCGCCAGCGGCGTCTGCCAGCGGATCACCTCCGGAACGAAGCTGTCGATCAGGGCCGGGTTTTCGCGCAGTTTCCGGTACTGGTCCGGGTTCTTGCTCA
Organism: Bradyrhizobium sp.; assembly: GCF_017881085.1. Lineage (GTDB taxonomy): Bacteria > Pseudomonadota > Alphaproteobacteria > Rhizobiales > Xanthobacteraceae > Bradyrhizobium. The sequence goes on along the minus strand of NZ_JADGRI010000346.1, from coordinate 3,091 downwards.
GCGCATAAAGGCTGCCGGTCATGGTGTTGCGGGTGGTGTCGTTGCCACCGACGATCAAGAGGATCAGATTGCCAAGGAAATTCTTCGGGTCCATGTCGCGGGTGGCTTCGGCGTGCGCCATCATCGACAACAGGTCGTTCCTCGGCGGCTGGTCGATGCGCTCCTTCCATAGCTTGCCGAAATAGGCCGCGCACTCCGTCAGTTCGGCCATCCGCGCTTCTTCGGTCGGAACCAGGCCGTCCGGTCCGGGAATCGTGGTGGCAACGTCGGACCAGCGCGTCAGCTTGCGGCGGTCCTCCCACGGAAAATCGAACAGCACGGCGAGCATCTGGGTAGTCAGTTCGATCGAGACCTGGTCGACCCAGTCGAACACTTCATTCTTGGGCAGATTGTCCAGGCATTCTGCCGAGCGTTTGCGGATGTTGATCGCGAGCTGGTCGAGATGGGTCGGGGTGAACATCGGCGCCACGGTCTTGCGCTGCGCGCCGTGGCGCGGCTGATCCATCGCGATGAAGCTTTCGCGGCGCAGCTCGGGATCGACGTCGCGGATGGTGATACCGCCGAGCATCGAGGCCGACGAGAACACCGCATGGTTGGTATCGATCTCCATGATGTCGTTGTACTTGGTCACCGACCAGTACGGCCCGAACATGCTGTCCTTGCAGTAATGCACCGGGTCTTCCTTGCGCAGCCGGTCGAAATACGGCCAGAACGAATCGGTCCTGAACAATTCGGGGTTGCCGACGTCGATCTCCGCGAGCGGCATGGACCAGGCGCGCTCCTGCGCGGCCTTTTCGTTGATACTTTGAGCGGAATCGATCGTCCCGTGCATCGGGCAGCTCCCTGATTGCCCCCTCCTCGGCAAGGTCCGGAAGGGTGGTCGTTTGAGCGAATTACAGCCCGTTGCGCGCGCCGGAGCAAGGGAGAGTTTTGCCTTCTGCCGCACCGGGGGGAGGCGGCCCGCTGGTATACAGAGGAAGTCCCCTTCTCGGCATCTTCAGGCCGTGACAAGCCTATTTCCAAAGATTAAGGCTTTAGCCGAGACCAGCAGCTTTATTTGCCCGAAAGGCCGCCCGACCATGATCCCCAACGCGCAACGGATGTTCAATTTCGATCTCGGCGAGACCGCCGACGCCATCAGGGAAACCGTGCAGGATTTTTCGAGCAACGAGATCGCACCGCGCGCCGCCGAGATCGACAGGAGCAATCAATTCCCCAGGGATCTCTGGCCGAAGATCGGCGCGCTGGGCCTGCACGGCATTACCGTCGAGGAGGAGTATGGCGGTTCGGGGCTGGGCTATCTCGAGCACTGCATCGCGGTCGAGGAAATCTCGCGCGCTTCGGCGTCGGTCGGCCTTTCCTATGGCGCGCATTCCAATCTCTGCGTCAACCAGATCCGCCGCAACGGCAGCGAGGCGCAGAAGCGCAAATATCTGCCGAAACTGATTTCCGGTGAACATGTCGGATCGCTGGCGATGTCCGAGCCCAATGCGGGCTCCGACGTGGTCTCGATGGCGACCCGGGCCGAGAAGAAGGGCGACCGTTTCGTCATCAACGGCAGCAAGATGTGGATCACCAACGGCCCGGTCGCCGATACGCTCGTGGTCTATGCCAAGACCGACGCCGTGGCGGGATCGCGCGGCATCACCGCCTTCATCATCGAAAAAGGCATGAAGGGATTTTCCACCGCACAGAAACTCGACAAGCTCGGCATGCGCGGCTCCGATACCTGCGAGCTGGTGTTCGAGAATTGCGAGGTGCCGGAAGAGAACGTGCTCAGCAAGGTCGGCAGCGGCGTCAACGTCCTGATGTCGGGCCTCGACTATGAGCGCGCGGTGCTGGCCGCGGGGCCGCTCGGCATCATGCAGGCGTGCATGGATGTGGTGCTGCCTTACGTGCATGAGCGCAAGCAGTTCGGCCAGCCGATCGGCACGTTCCAATTGGTGCAGGGCAAGATCGCCGACATGTACACCACGATGAATGCGTCGCGTGCCTATGTCTACGCGGTGGCAAAAGCCTGCGACCGCGGCGAGACCACGCGCGAGGACGCCGCCGGCGCCATTCTCTATGCCGCCGAGAAGGCGACCCAATGCGCGCTCGACGCCATCCAGCTGCTCGGCGGCAACGGCTATATCAACGACTACCCCACCGGGCGGCTGCTGCGCGACGCCAAGCTGTACGAGATCGGCGCCGGCACCAGCGAAATCCGCCGGATGCTGATCGGCCGGGAGCTGTTCGAGAAATCGGCTTGAAGCAAATTTGTCATGCCCGGGCTCGACCAGGCTCGACCCGGGCATCCATCAAAAAGAAGACCTTTCGAAGAGGATGGATTGCCGGGTCAAGCCCCGCAATGACAGTTGAATTCTACTCCGTCAGATTATTGGTCTTCCTCACCCAGGCGCGCACATCCGTGAGCACCTCGGGCAGCACCGCATTGACCTCGGCGACCGTCATGCCGGCCTTGATGCGCGGGTCGTACAATACGTTCAGGATGTACTGGTCGTAGACGTCGAAAAAGCCCATCGATACATCGTCGTTGAACATGGTCCAGGGCACCGAAGAGGTGTCGTTGATCGGTCCCAGCGACTGCAGCAGTTCCTCATAGGCGCAATCCAGGAAGATGAAGTCGCCATTGTCGACGGTGAGGATGACGTCGGAATGCTCGATCTCGTATCTTTCGTTCTTGCGGAAACCGGACAGGCATTGCGGATCGAGCGAGGTCTTGATCTCCTTGGCGCGTTCGCTGCCGTAGAAGCTCGTGATGGTGCGATAGAGATCGCGGTCGCGCACCAGCTTGACGACGACATTGGCGCTGTCGCTGCTATCGGCCATCGCGATGTCGAGATGCCGGACCTTTTGCCCGATATCGGTGACGACCTTTGCGAGCTGCGCCTTGCGGTCGGGGCGGTTGCCGTCGGCGAACACCCGCACCGGCATGTCGTATTTCCGGATGCGGTCGACCCGGCCGGCCAGTTGATATTCGGCGCCGAAGGCGGTCTTGAAAAAACCCTCCGTGATCTCGCTGTCGGTGAAGGCCTTCTTCTCGGCGTGCTGGCGCGACGCGATGGCGGGGATTTCGGCCGATGCGGCC
>NZ_JADGRI010000100.1 GCF_017881085.1 Bradyrhizobium sp. | reverse complement strand
AAGATGGGCGGCTACGGCTTCCTGCGCTTCTCGCTGCCGATGTTCCCGCTGGCTTCGCATGATTTCGCGCCGCTGATCTTCTCGCTGTCGGTGATTGCCATCATCTACACCTCGCTGGTGGCCTTGATGCAGGAAGACATCAAGAAGCTGATCGCCTATTCGTCGGTGGCGCATATGGGCTTCGTCACCATGGGCATTTTCGCCGGCACCACGCAGGGCGTCGCCGGCGGCGTGTTCCAGATGGTGTCGCACGGCATCGTGTCGGGGGCGCTGTTCCTTTGCGTCGGCATCATCTACGACCGCCTGCATACCCGCGAGATCACGGCCTATGGTGGGCTGGTCAACCGTATGCCGCTTTACGCGCTGGTGTTCATGGTCTTCACCATGGCCAATGTCGGGCTGCCCGGCACCAGCGGCTTCGTCGGCGAGTTCATGACCCTGGTCGGTACCTTCAAGGTCTCGATCCCGACCGCCACCTTCGCCACGACGGGCGTGATCCTGTCGGCGGCCTATGCGCTGTGGCTGTATCGCAAGGTCGTGTTCGGCGCTTTGACAAAGCCGTCGCTGGCAACCATCAAGGATCTCACCTTCCGCGAGGGCCTCATCATGGTGCCGCTGGTGGCGCTTACCCTCCTGTTCGGGTTCTACCCCAAGCCGGTGCTCGACATGTCGGCGTCGTCGGTGCAGCAACTCGTCAACAACTACAACACCGCAGTGACGGCCGTGAAAGCGGCCGCGCTTCTGCAGTGATCGAACTGGATCGGGGCAACGCGCCATGAGCTTTGAGAGTGCAGGTTATCAGTTGCTGCCCGTGCTGCCGGAGCTCGTGCTGGCCGTGGGCGCGATGGGGCTGCTGATGCTGGGCGCCTATCGCGGGCCGCAGACCACCGGCCTTGTCACCGGCCTTGCGGTTTGTCTGCTGGTCGTGACCGGCGTACTGGAGCTGTGGGTGCCGGTCGGCAAGACCTTCGGCGGCAGCTTCATCGTCGACGATTTCGCAAAATTCCTGAAAATCCTCGCGCTGATCGGCTCGATCGCGACGCTGGTTCTTTCGATCGAATACCTGGCCGATCAGTCGCGGCGTATCTTCGAATATTCCATCCTGGTGCTGCTCTCCACGGTCGGCATGATGGTGCTGATCTCGGCCGGCGACCTCATCATGCTCTATCTCGGGCTCGAGCTGATGTCGCTCGCGCTCTACGTGGTCGCCGCCAGCAATCGCGACAACGCCAAGTCGACCGAAGCCGGCCTGAAGTATTTCGTCCTCGGCGCGCTGTCGTCGGGCATGCTGCTGTACGGCGCCTCGCTGATCTACGGCTTCACCGGCACCGTCAGCTTCGCCGGGATTGCGGCCGCGGTGAAAACCGGCAGCATCGGCATCGTATTCGGCCTGGTGTTCCTGCTCGCCGGGCTTTGCTTCAAGATATCGGCGGTGCCGTTCCACATGTGGACGCCCGACGTCTATGAGGGCGCGCCGACGCCGGTCACCGCGTTCTTCGCATCCGCGCCGAAGGTCGCAGCCCTTGCGGTATTTACGCGGGTGGCGCTGACCGCGTTCCCGGGCATCGTACCGCAATGGCAGCAGATCGTGGTGTTCGTGTCGATCGCCTCGATGGCGCTGGGATCGTTCGCCGCCATCGGGCAAAAGAACATCAAGCGGCTGATGGCCTATTCCTCGATCGGCCACATGGGGTTTGCCCTGGTCGGGCTCGCTGCCGGTACCGCGGAAGGCGCACAGGGCGTGCTGGTCTACATCTCGATCTATGTGGCGATGACGCTCGGCAGCTTCGCCGTCATCCTGACCATCAAGCGCAACGGCCAGCATTTTGAGAACATCAGCGATTTCGCGGGACTGTCGCGCACCAATCCGCTCTTGGCATTCTTCTTCGCGATGCTGTTGTTTTCGCTGGCCGGCGTTCCGCCGCTCGCGGGCTTCTTCGCCAAATGGTACGTGTTCGTGGCGGCGATCAAGGCCGGGCTATTCACGCTGTCTGTGGTCGGTGTACTCACCAGCGTGGTCGGCGCGTATTACTATCTCTCCATCGTCAAGGTGATGTATTTCGACGAGCCGCTGATCAAGCTCGATCCGATGCGCGTGGAACTGCGCACAGTGCTGGCGGTGGCGGGCCTGTTCAACATCTTCTTCTTCGTCTATCCGGGCCCGCTGGTCAGCGTCGCGACGGCGGCGGCGAAGTCGCTGTTCTAGATGGCATTCACGCTCGGTCCACGAGCCGTATCGGCGGGTTACCGGCTCGCCGCCTTCGACCAGATCGGCTCGACCAACGCGGAAGCGATGGAGCGCACCCGGAACGGTGAGCGCGGGCCAACCTGGTTCGTGACTTCGGAACAAACCGCGGGACGGGGCCGGCGGCATCGCCCCTGGATCGCGCAGCGTGGTAACCTCGCCAGCAGCATCCTGGAGGTGATCGACGTATCGCCTGCGGTGGCGGCGACGCTCGGCTTTGCCGCCGGGCTCGCGCTGGAGGCGGCGCTGCGACGGGTCAGCATTGAGGCATCGCTGAGGTCAGCGGGATCGGACGATATGAAATTTTCGCTGAAATGGCCCAATGACGTGCTGGCGGGGCGCCAAAAGCTCGCCGGCATCCTGCTGGAAGCGGAGGCGGTGGCCAACGGTGGCCTGGCCGTCGTGGTTGGGATCGGCACCAATGTCGTCGCCGCACCCGAGGGCACGCCGACGCCGGCGACCTCGCTTAAGGCGCTGGGGATCCATATCGGCGCGGAAGAACTGTTTGCCGAACTGTCGGACGCCTGGGCCGGGTTCCGCGGCATCTGGGACAACGGGCGCGGTTTTGGCGAAATCCGCGGGCTATGGCTGGAGCGCGCCGCGGGACTGGGGCAGGCGGTCGCGATCCACACCGGCGGCGCCACCGTGGAGGGGACGTTCGACGGAATCGATGAGACCGGCTGCATGATCGTCCGGACATCAGGCGGCAAGCAGGTCCCGATCTCGGCGGGCGACGTCTATTTCGGCTCGGCGGCCTCGGCGGGGACAGCCTGATGGCGCGCCCGGACGAACTAACCTTTGCACCGCTCGGCGGCGTCGGCGAGATCGGCATGAACCTGTCGATCTACGGCCTCGGCAACCGCCACCAGCGCTCCTGGCTGGCGGTCGATCTCGGCGTCTCCTTCGGCGACGAGGAGCATCTACCGGGCATCGACCTGATCATGCCCGACATCCGCTTCCTCGAAAAGGAGCGCAAGAACCTGGTCGCGCTGGTGCTGACGCACGCCCACGAGGACCATTTCGGCGCCATCATCGACCTCTGGCCGAAGCTGAAATGCCCGATCTACGCCACCCAGTTCAGCGCCGCGCTGTTCGAGGCCAAATGCGCGTCCGAGCGCAATCCGCCGAAGATTCCGGTGACGGTGGTCAAGTCCGGCAGCCGCATCGACCTCGGTCCGTTCAATGTCGAGTTCATTCCGGTGGCGCATTCGATTCCGGAATCCCACGCGCTGGCGATCCACACCTCCGCCGGCACCGTGCTGCACACTGGCGACTGGAAGATCGATCCGACGCCGATCATCGGCAAGCCGACCGACGAGCGGCGGTTGCGTGAACTCGGCGACGCCGGCGTGCTGGCGCTGATCGGCGATTCCACCAATGCGGTGCGGGAAGGGCGCTCGCCGTCGGAGACCGAAGTCGCCAAAACCATCACCGAGCTGATGAAAGCGGCGAAGGGGCGCGTCGCCGTGACGACCTTTGCTTCCAACGTCGCGCGGCTGCGCGCGGTCGCGGATGCGGCAAAGGCCGTCGGCCGCGAAGTGGTGGTGGTCGGCCGCGCCATGGAGCGCGTGGTACAGGTGGCGCGCGAAACAGGCTACCTCAATGGGGTGCAAAATTTCCGCGGCGCCGATCTCTACGGTCATTTTCCGCCGGACAAGGTGGTGGCACTGTGCACGGGAAGCCAGGGCGAGCCGCGCGCGGCGCTGTCGCGCATCGCCAATGACGATCATCCGCAGGTGACGCTGAACAAGGGCGATTGCGTGATCTTTTCCTCGCGCACCATTCCCGGCAACGAGAAGGCGGTGGGCGCCATCATCAACGGCCTGGTGACGCAGGGCATCGAGGTCATCACCGACCGCACCCATCTCGTCCACGTCTCCGGACATCCGCGCCGGGACGAACTGCGCGACATGATTTCGTGGGTGCGTCCGCAACTCCTGATCCCCGTGCACGGCGAGGCCCTGCATTTGTTCGAACACGCAAAGCTGGCGCGCGCCGCCGGCGTGCCGAAGACGCTGATCTGCAGGGATGGCGATCTGGTGAAGCTGGGGCCGGGCGACCCCGGGATCATCGAGCAACTGCCGTCGGGACGGCTCTACAAGGACGGCTCGATCCTGGAGGAGGCCAAGTCGCGCGCCGTGGTCGAACGGAAGAAACTGGCCTTCGCCGGTTGCGCCTTTGTCGCGATCGCCATGACCGAAAAAGGCGAACTGGCCGACGATCCCGAGGTTGATCTGGTCGGCATCCCCGAGAAGAATACGGCCGGCGAGGTCATCGACGAGATCGTGTTCGACGCCGTGGTGTCGATCGTGGAGGGCCTGCCGCGGGCGCGGCGTCGCGATCCCGACGCCACGGCGGAGTCGGTGCGCCGCGCCGTGCGCGCCGTGATCAACGAGCATTGGGGCAAGAAGCCCCTGTGCTACGTTCACGTTCTGACTGTTTAAGGTCGAAGGCGGAGGAGCATCATGCTGGGCCGGCTCAATCATGTGGCGATCGCGGTCAAGGACGCCGAGAAGGCCGCCAAAATCTATGGCGCGGCGTTCGGGGCCGATATTTCGGCGGCCGTGCCGCTGCCCGAGCACGGCGTCATTACCGTGTTCGTGACGCTGCCCAACACCAAGATCGAATTCATCCAGCCGCTCGGCGAGGCGTCGCCGATCGCAAAATTTCTCGAGCGCAATGCCGACGGCGGCATCCACCACATCTGCTATGACGTGCCCGACATCATCGCGGCGCGCGATACCCTGATCAGGGAAGGCGCGCGGGTGCTTGGCGACGGCACGCCAAAGATCGGCGCCCATGGCAAGCCGGTGCTGTTCCTGCACCCGAAGGATTTTTCCGGCGCGCTCGTCGAAATCGAGCAGGCCTGACGGCAGATGGCCTCTACAATCTCAACGGCGTTTGCGATCTACTTCGTGATGTGGTGGATCACCCTGTTCCTGACGCTGCCGTTCGGCGTGCGCAGCCAGCACGAGGACGGGGAGGGCGCGCCCGGCACCGATCCCGGTGCGCCTGTTGTACCCGGGTTGGGCCGCAAGTTGATCTGGACCACGGTGATCTCCGCCGTCATTTTCGCGCTCTCGTGGCTGGCCTACAGCGCCGGCCTTCTCAATGTCGAGCGGTTGTCCAGGCTGATGGGGTTTCCGTACTGATCGTTTAGGGCTTTGGGGAAGCGCAAATGACGTTTCAAAGAATCGTTGTCGGGCTTTTGATTCTGACGATTGCCGGCCTCGCCGGGGCCTTCTACATCGACTGGCGATTGGCGACCCAGCTGCGGACCGTGAAAGCGTTTGTCGAAGGCTATGTCTTCGCCGAAGCCGTCGCGGCCTGCGAGAAGGCGCCGAGCTCGACCCCGTTCAAATGGAATGGCGGGAGCAAGACCGCAGTCATCGGCCTGAACGGCGTAAAGCTTGACAAGTACACGGTAAGTGCGCGCTTCACGCTGGTCGCTGACGGCGTCTATTGCGATTACGATCCGGTCAAGAAGAAGGCCGACATCGGTTCGAATTTCCTCGACCGGGATTGAAATCAGCCTTCGATTGGCAATTCGCTTTGCGCAACGACCTCATCGATCTCAACGAGTAGTCCTCGCCACGCCTGTTCCATTTCCGGCGACCAGTCGCTGCCCAGAAGCTCGCGCAGGGTATCGGCGATCATGCCGAAAAATTCGCCGAACAGTTTTCGCGGCGTGCCGTAACCGTCGTGCGAGGCCACCTCGCATTCGATCAGGCGAAAGTGCCCGCTGCGCTCGCCGGCGAAATCGAGAATCGCGTCGATGGCGAGCGCCAGCATCGAGCCCTTGACGAGTTCGCTTCCCTCGCTCCGGAACATGGCTTCGGCCTCGGGATGCGCGCCAAACAGGCGGCGATACACCAGCGGCGTCAAATCCTCGCAGTGCTCCGCAGCCAGTTCAAAGCTGTGCTCGATCAGATTGGTTGGCGCCATCGCTTCCGCTGCGTCGTGAACCGAATGGGAGTGAAACGTTTTTCGCGACATCGCGAAAGAAAAAACATTTCGAAAAAAGCGAACGGCGCGAGAAGCCTGCTCCAAAGAAAAAAGAGCAGGGCGGTAAAGCCCTGCTCTGAAAATTGTGTCGACCCTTTTGTATCCCCGAGAATTGGATTTGATCTTGATTGACGGGGCGACGCTGCTTGTGCGCGCCAGGGCTCCTCCCGAGACTTGGACCACCAGACTTGAGCCTCTCGGCCAGCCTGAGCCCGCACTCGTAGACCACTTTTTTCGTCTTGTCACCATTTTCAGCAACGATTGTTCAAAATTCGAGCAATTTGCGAAATGATTGGGATTTTGCCACTGCGAGTTGCAGCCGTTCGCGGCGATTAACTATCGGACGTCAATTTGGAGCAGAAAACAGCAGGAAAATGCAGGTATACATTTGGCATGCCAGCATGACCCGCCGGCACGGATTTAAAGGAATTCCTCCGCGGTTATCGTCGCATCAGATATCGCCGCGGTTCGGATTTAATTTGTTCAGGTGCTCGGCACCCACAGGTTGACGTCAGAAGTGCCGGCTCGTCAGTGGCGCGGATTTGACAATGTGATCTGCGGCGGGCGGCAGTGAGTTTGTCTAACTCCTGCGTCACCCTAAGCATCAACCGGACCGGCACCACGCTACGAAATTCGTCGGCGTCACGCCGGCGCTGACGATGCCGACCATGATGATGGCAACCCCGACCGCGTTGCGCAGCCACACCGAGGTCGCCCGGCGGCGGAGCAGCGGAAGCCCGAGGCCGGAAGCGATCAGCACCGGCAAGGTGCCGACGCCGAAGCCGGCCATCACGACGGCCCCGCCGATCCCGGAACCGGATAGCATCGCGTAGAACAGCGCGGCGTAGACCATGGCGCAAGGAAGGAAACCCCAGACCGCGCCGCTGAGGAACAGCCCCATCGATGCCGGCAAGCGTGCCGCGCGCGCGACGGAGTCCATGAAACGGCTGACGTGGGAGGCAACCCGATAGAGCATGGCCGGGAGCGGCACGATCTCGAGCATGGAAAGACCGATCCAGCCGAGCGCCGCAGCTGCCGCCCAACGAAGCACCGCGTGACTGGTCGAGTGATCGAATACGCCGAAGATGCCTGATCCCATGGCGCCGACGAGCGAGCCCGCGATCACATAGCCGGTGATCCGTCCGGCATTGATCAGCAACGTCGTCGCCACGAGATCGCGCGCGGGCCGCTTGGGATCGAGGCCGGAAGCGAAATGCAGGCTCGCGGCGATGCCGGAGCACATGCCGAAACAGTGCAGGCTCGACGACAGCCCCAGCAGCAATCCGGCAAAAACCAGCGGTTGGTCGAAGTCGAACATCGGAATATCCATGGGTGGATGGATGCGAACCCTATCCGACCTCGCCGCCCGCTCTTTGCGCTGCGTCAAACCGCCTTTGAGAGGCGATCTCGACAGATCAGGGGACGGGTGGTAGGAGGATTGCGATGTTTTAGGGATAATCATGCGACGGCGGCTGGAACTGCTCATTCCGATCGTGCTGCTTGCGATCACGGTGCAATTGTTTGCGCCGATTGCGGCGTTTCGCGCGTTCGCCTATGCCGTCAACGATCCCCTCTATATGGCATCGATCTGCTCCGACATGGGCGCCGCGACCGATGATGCGCAGATGGCCCCGGCCAGGACGCAGCATCACAACGGAGATTGCTGCGCGTTTTGCGCAGGCGGTCATGGCGGCGGCACGGCGCTTCAGCCGCCGCCGCTCGTCTTCGTCACGCTGCAGCGTCAGTACCAGCGCCTCTCCTGGCTGGAAGCCGCTGACCCAATGCCGGCCGTTCGCGTCGGCTCGAACGCCCAGGCCCGCGCACCGCCGCTGTCCGCGTGAACTTGACGGCCATCGGCCGTTTTCATGCGTTCACGAACTCGGCACTTGCGGAGAATTTCATGTCTATCCGTCTCGCGCGCGCGGGCCTTTCAGGGCTCGCCATCGCGCTTATTCCCATCAGCGAAAGCTTTGCCCACGAAATCGCAGGCAATCGCTTTTTCCCTGCAACCCTCGGAATCGACGATCCCGGAGTCAACGACGAGTTGGCGTTTCCCACCGTCTCCAGTTTCAAGACCGGCGACGATCCTTCCTTTCGGCAGCGCGATTTCTCCGCTGAATTCGCCAAACGGATCACTGAAGACTTCGCGATATCCGTCAGCCCGACCTACAGTTTTCTCAGTCGGCCGGGCGGCCCGACCGGGACAGCCGCCAACGGATTCCAGAACTGGGAGACGACGTTCAAATACCGCGTCTACAAGAACCCGGAGCATGAGTTCGTGATGTCGGTCGGTCTTTCCGTCGAATGGGGCGGCAGCGGTGTTGCCAGCGTCGGCGCCGATCCGTTCAATACCTACACGCCGACCGTGTATTTCGGCAAAGGGCTCGGCGATCTTCCCGATACGTATTCCTGGATCAGGCCGGTCGCGATCACCGGCCAGGTCGGCTACGCGATTCCCGGCCGGAATTCGACCACCACCTTCGGCGTCGATCCCGACAGCGGCGACCCGACGGTCGATACCGAATTCCATCCGCGCGTTCTGAACTGGGGTGGGACCATTCAATACAGCATGCCTTATCTGAAATCGGCGGTGGTGGATCTCGGCCTGCCGGATTTCATCAATCATCTGATTCCGCTGGTCGAAGCCAATTTGCAGACGCCAGTGGGCAATACACTGACCTCGGGGACGATGACGACGGGCACCATCAATCCCGGCGTGATCTGGGTCGGCAATACCTTTCAGGTCGGGATCGAGGCGCTGATTCCGATCAACCGGCAAAGCGGCAGCAATGTCGGCGTGATCGCGCAGTTGCATTTCTATCTTGACGACATCGATCCGCGCGGCATTGGCAAGCCGATCTTCGGCAATGCGGTGCAGCCCACAAAACGTTTTGCAGGGAATTGATCATGCGACGCTCATCTCTCTCAGGAATAATCCCACTCCTGCTGTTGCTCGCCATGGGCGAGGCTTCCGCGCATGCCACGCTCGACCACGCCGAACCGCGTGTCGGCAACACGGTTGCGACGCCGCCGCCTGAGGTCACGCTTTGGTTCACCCAGCAGTTGGAGCCGGCGTTCAGCAGCATCACCGTGACCGATTCCGCAGGCAAACGCGTCGATACCGGCAAAACCCGTGTCGAAGGCAGCCAGATGGCGGTCTCGTTGCGCCCGGGCGGCAGTGGAACCTATCACGTGAAGTGGCACGTGCTTTCAGTGGACTCGCACACGACCGAAGGCAATTTTACCTTCCAAGTCGGTCAGTAGGCGCGTTCGATGGACTGGTTCGCAGCAGGAGGACCCTTGATCGCGGTTCGCGGGATACATTTCGCTGCGACCGCAGTCGTCGCGGGCACCCTTGTCTTTGGCACAGTGGTGGCGAAGCCTGCCTCGCTGTCGGAGCAGCCGGTCGCCAGGATGTTGCGGACGCAAAGCTTGCGTGTGGCCTCGATCGCTCTCGCCGTCGCGCTTTTGTCCGGGGCGGCTTGGCTGTCGCTCCAGGCCGCTTCGATGAGCGGACTGCCGTTGGGCGAGGCGATGACGTCGCAGGTGCTGTCGACGGTATTGAACCAGACGCAATTCGGGGTGGTGACGGAAATGCGCAGCGTGCTCGCGATCTTTCTGGCCGCTTGCCTGGCGTTTGACCGTCTTCCGATGGCGGTCTGGCTCGCGCTCGCGGCGGCTCTCGGCCTCACCGCTTCGATCGCGTGGACCGGGCACGCCGCCTCGACGCCTGGCGAACTCGGGAACCTGCATCTCGCGGCCGATGCGCTGCATCTCGTTGCCGCGGCGAGCTGGGTCGGCGGCCTGCTGCCGCTGACGCTGCTGCTCGCCTCCGTTCGGCGGGATGCCGCCGCATCGGCATCGCTTGCCCGCGACGCGACCCGAAGGTTTTCGACATTGGGCATCGTCTGTGTCGCGACGCTCGTGGTGACTGGCGTCGTCAATGCCTGGATTCTTGTCGGCTCGTTTCACGCGCTGCTGGTCACCGAATATGGCCAGGTCCTGGCGATCAAGCTGGGTGTTTTCGCGCTCATGCTGGCGTTCGCCGCCGTCAACCGGTTCGCCCTGACGCCGCAGCTTGCGGCCGCGTCGGGGAACCAACGCGAAGCGCTTCAAAAACTGGCGCGCAACAGCTTCGTCGAGATCGGTTTGGGATTTGCGATCTTCGCACTCGTCGGGATGCTCGGCACGCTGCATCCCGCCCTCCATCTTCTGTAACACCGCGTCGGGCAATCGTGCTCCACCAAGAGGACTAAAAATGCAAATAAAAGAAGCAATGAAAAGACCGGCGCTGCTATCGATGACCGGCGCAATCGCCGCGGTCGCGATGCTCTGTTTTTTTCTCGCCGCACCCGCGCGGGCCGAGGAGGTCAGGGCCGGCGACCTCGTGATCACGCAAGCCTGGAGCCGGGCCACGCCGGGCGGCGCGAAGATCGGCGGCGGCTATCTGACCATCGAGAACAAGGGCTCCACGCCGGACCGGCTGATCGGCGGCTCGGCCGATGTCGCCGGCAAGATCGAGGTCCACGAAATGACCATGAACGACGGCGTGATGACGATGCGCCCGCTCGACAAGGGCCTCTCGATCGAGCCCGGTAAAACGGTAAAATTGGCGCCGGGCGGCTATCATCTGATGATGTTCGATCTCAAGGGCCCGCTCAAGCAGGGCGAAAAACTGCCGGTCACGCTGCAGTTCGAAAAGGCCGGCAAGGTGCAGGTCTCGTTCGACGTGGCGGGCGTGGGCGCGCAGGCGCCCGGCCACGACGCCGGCGGTCACATGGACATGAAAGAGATGCCCGATCATTCCGGCATGAAGATGTGAGACCGCTGATGCCTGGGGCCGGCCGCGGCGGCCGTCATGCTGGCGGCGTGCCGGCTGGCGGCGGCCGAGCCGCTCGCCCTCCACATCCATTCCGAGCGTGCGATGTTCCAGGTGCTGATTTCACCGGGCACGGTCGGCACCGACGATTTCGTGCTGCAACTGATGTCCGGTGAGGGAAATCCGCTGCCGGTCAAGGCAGCCACGATGGTCCTGAGCCCGCCCGGGAGCGGCCTCGAAGTGCTGGAGCGCAAGGCCACGCCGGGCGCCGACGGCTATTGGCTCGTGGCCGAGGTGCCGGTCGCGCGAGCGGGCCGCTGGCACCTGCGCATCGAGGCGGTGACGGCCTTCCAGAAGATCGCGCTGGAAGACGATTTCGAGGTACCGGCGCCCTGAGGGGCATTTTCGCCGATCCGGCGTTTGTGACCGATCGTGCCTTATTCGCGCCCTCAAACTCGTCCGTAAAACGGCAGGAAATCCGAGCGCTTAGCGGGTTTTCCTCATCCCCGCCCTTGTGTTTTCGCACCCGATCCGGTTTCACTGCTGGCTTCCCGTGCCTGACCGATTCTACTGGTGTGCCCATGCGATTATCGCGGTTCTTTCTGCCCATCCTCAAAGAGAATCCGAAAGAGGCGGAGATCGTCTCGCATCGGCTTATGCTGCGCGCGGGCATGATGCGGCAGGAAGCGGCGGGCATCTACGCCTGGCTGCCGCTGGGCTTTCGCGTGCTGAAGAAGATCGAGCAGATCGTCCGCGAGGAGCAGGACCGCGCCGGCGCGCTGGAATTGCTGATGCCGACCTTGCAGCTTGCCGACCTCTGGCGCGAAAGCGGCCGCTATGATGCCTATGGTCCGGAAATGCTGCGCATCACCGACCGGCACAAGCGCGAGCTCTTGTACGGGCCGACCAACGAGGAAATGATCACCGAGATTTTTCGCGCTTACGTGAAATCGTACAAGAGCCTGCCGCTCAATCTCTACCACATCCAGTGGAAATTCCGCGACGAGCAGCGCCCGCGTTTCGGGGTCATGCGCGGCCGCGAATTCCTGATGAAGGACGCCTATTCCTTCGACATCGACGAGGCTGCGGCACGGCGCGCCTACAACAAGATGTTCGTCGCCTATTTGCGCACCTTTGCGCGGATGGGATTGAAGGCGATCCCGATGCGCGCCGAAACCGGCCCGATAGGCGGCGATCTCAGCCATGAATTCATCGTGCTCGCGGAGACCGGCGAGTCCGCGGTCTATTGCGACAGCGACGTGCTCGATCTGCCGGTGCCCGGCGATGATATCGACTACGAGGGCGATCTTACCCCGATCATCAAGCAATGGACCTCGGTCTATGCCGCGACCGAGGACGTCCACGACGCCGCGCGCTTCGACCGCGAAGTGCCCAGCGAGAAGAGGGTGCACACCCGCGGCATCGAGGTCGGCCAGATCTTCTACTTCGGCACCAAATATTCGGACTCCATGAAAGCGTTGGTCGCCGGCGCCGATGGCGTCGACGTACCGATCCATGGCGGCTCCTACGGGGTCGGCGTCTCGCGCCTGGTCGGCGCCATCATCGAGGCCTGCCATGACGACGCTGGCATCAAATGGCCGGAGGCGGTCGCGCCGTTCCATGCGGTGATCCTGAATTTGAAGCAGGGCGACCAGGCCACCGACGCCGCCTGCGAAAAGCTCTACCAGGAGCTTTCGGCCAAGGGCGTCGAGGTGCTCTACGACGATACCGACCAGCGCGCCGGCGCCAAGTTCGCCGCCGCCGACCTGATCGGCGTACCCTGGCAGATTCTGGTGGGGCCGAAGGGCCTCGCCGAAGGCAAGCTCGAACTCAAGCGGCGCAGCGACGGGTCGCGCGAGAATCTCAGCCCGGCGGATGTCATGGCGCGGCTGACCGCGTGAGGAATTATCCACTACGCGTATTCGGATATTAGGCGCTGCGGCCACAATTGGCCCGAATCGTGTGAAAATCGGACTATGGATGAAGCTATGAGCGAGCCAGTTCGAACCCCACCTTTCGCGCCATTCGAATGGCTGCTGTCCGGACGCTATTTGCGGGCACGTCGCAAGGAAGGCTTCATCTCCGTCATCGCCGGTTTCTCCTTCCTCGGCATCATGCTCGGCGTCGCCACGCTGATCATCGTGATGGCCGTGATGAACGGCTTCCGCAAGGAACTGCTGGACAAGATCCTCGGCCTCAACGGCCATCTGCTGGTGCAGCCGCTGGAATCGCCGCTGACCGACTGGAAGGACGTCGCCGAGCGCATCAGCCAGGTTCGGGGCATCCGGCTGGCCGCGCCTGTCGTGGACGGCCAGGGACTGGGATCCTCGCCGTTCAATGCGGCCGGTGTCTTCATTCGCGGCATCCGCGCCGACGATCTCAACAACCTCACCTCGATCGCCAAGAATATCAAGCAGGGCTCGCTCGAGGGCTTTGACGACGGGCAGGGCGTCGCGATCGGCCGCCGGCTCGCCGATACGCTGTCGCTGCACGCCGGCGACATGATCACCCTGGTTTCGCCGAAGGGCGCCGTGACGCCGATGGGCACGACGCCGCGCATAAAACCGTACAGGATCGCTGCGGTGTTCGAGATCGGCATGTCGGAATATGACGCGAGCTTCGTGTTCATGCCGCTTTCGGAAGCGCAGGCCTATTTCAACCGCAACAATGACGTCACCGCGATCGAGGTGTTCACCACCAATCCCGACCGGATCGACGGCTTCCGCAAGAGCGTGACCGAAGCGGCCGGGCGGCCGATCTTCCTGGTCGACTGGCGCCAGCGCAATTCGACCTTCTTCAATGCGCTCCAGGTCGAACGCAACGTGATGTTCCTGATCCTCACCATGATCGTGCTGGTGGCGGCGCTGAACATCGTTTCGGGCCTGATCATGCTGGTCAAGGACAAGGGCAGCGATATCGCGATCCTGCGCACCATGGGCGCCTCGCAGGGCTCGATCATGCGGATCTTCCTGATCACGGGAGCCGCGATCGGTGTGGTCGGCACATTGACCGGGCTGTTCGTCGGTCTTCTGATTTGCCTGAACATCGAATCGATCCGGCAATTCCTGTCTTGGCTGACCAATACCGAATTGTTCTCGCCGGAGCTTTACTTCCTGTCCAAGCTGCCGGCCGAGATCGATTTCGGCGAGACCTCAGCCGTCGTGATCATGGCGCTGACGCTGTCCTTCCTCGCCACGCTCTATCCGTCCTGGCGTGCCGCGCGCCTCGATCCCGTCGAAGCGCTCCGGTACGAGTGAGGGAAAAGATGGAGCAGGGGACGGAAGATGTACCGGTCATTTATCTCCACGAGATAAAGCGCCAGTACATGCAGGGCGAGACGACGCTGACGATCCTCAACGGCGCCAAGCTCGCGCTGTGGGCGGGGCAGTCGGTCGCGCTGGTGGCGCCGTCGGGCGCGGGCAAATCGACGCTTCTGCATATCGCGGGCCTCCTGGAGAGCCCCGACGACGGCGAAGTTTACGTCGGCGGTACTGCGACGTCGGGACTATCCGACGTCGAGCGAACCCAGATCCGCCGCACCGATATCGGCTTCGTCTATCAGTCGCACCGGCTGTTGCCGGAGTTCTCGGCGCTCGAAAATGTCATGCTGCCGCAGATGATCCGCGGGCTGAGACGGTCCGAGACGGTGAAGCGGGCCACGGAAATCCTGGCCTATCTGGGTCTCGGCGAGCGCATCAAGCACCGGCCGGCGGAGCTGTCCGGCGGCGAGCAGCAGCGGGTGGCGATCGCGCGCGCGGTGGCGAATGCGCCGCGGGCGCTGCTGGCAGATGAACCGACCGGGAATCTCGACCCGCATACCGCCGATCACGTATTCGGCGCGCTGATGCAACTCGTCAAGGCGACGCGGGTGGCGATGCTGATCGCGACCCACAACATGGAGTTGGCCGGCCGGATGGACCGCCGGGTGTCGCTGGTCGACGGCGAGGTCGTAGAGCTGGATTGATCTAATAGACTCGGCGATGCCGCTGGTCGTGTCGTCCCGGTGAGGTCTTAGCCCCCGCGTAATACGGGTTGATGTTGCACATGGCCGCGCGGCCGGAGGCCGACGCCCGGCATTGGTCCATCGTGTAGTAGCGGCAATCCTCGTAGGCGGTTTCGAACTGGATGACGTGCATGCAAACCGGAAAAGCCGGGTCATAGGTCTGCGCCCGGGCCGGCACGGCCGCCGAAACCATCCCGATCGCCAGAATTGCCAACGTTGGAATCCGCATCCGTCAGCTCGTCGGGATCGATTGATCTAATAGGCGCGGCGGTAGCGCCGGTCACTTCGCGCGAGCGCGTCTCTTCCGCCCGCGTAATACGGGTTGATGTTGCACTGGGCCGCGCGCCCGGAAGCCGACTGCGTGCATTGCGCCAGCGTGACGAAACTGCAGTCGTCGTAGGAGGAACCGAGGCCAACGACGTGCATGCAAACCGGATAATGCGGATCATAGGTCTGCGCCCGGGCCGGAGCGGCCG